>NC_020504.1:7960694-8261879 GCF_000349325.1 Streptomyces davaonensis JCM 4913 | reverse complement strand
GGTCGACAAGCTCGGCGCCTGCGCGGTCGAGGAGAAGCTGGACGGCATCCGGGTCCAGCTCCACCGGGACGGCGACACGGTACGGATCTACACCCGCACCCTCGACGACATCACCGACCGACTGCCCGAACTCACCACCGCCGCAATGCAGTTGAGAGGCGAGCGGTTCATCCTGGACGGCGAGGTCATCGCCTTCGACGAGGCGGGACGGCCCCGTTCCTTCCAGGAGACCGCAGGGCGCGTCGGCAAACGCGTGGACGTGGCGACGGCGGCGCACGCCGTGCCCGTCTCCCCCGTCTTCTTCGACGCGCTGTCCGTCGACGACCGCGACCTCCTCGACCTGCCCTTCGCCGAGCGCCACGCGGAACTGGCCCGCCTGGTCCCGGAGCCGATGCGGGTCCGGCGCACCCTGGTGACGGGGCCCCAGGACGCCCGGCAGGCCGAGGACTTCCTCGCCCGGACCCTGGAGCGAGGCCACGAGGGCGTGGTCGTGAAGGCGCTGGACGCCGCCTACAGCGCCGGGCGGCGCGGCGCGTCCTGGCTGAAGGTCAAGCCCGTGCACACCCTCGACCTGGTCGTCCTGGCCGCCGAATGGGGCCACGGACGGCGCACCGGCAAGCTCTCCAACCTCCACCTCGGCGCCCGCACCGCCGACGGCTCCTTCGCGATGCTCGGCAAGACCTTCAAGGGGATGACCGACGCGATGCTGACCTGGCAGACGAAGCGCCTGAGGGAGCTGGCGGTCGAGGAGAGCGAGTACATGGTGACCGTACGCCCCGAACTCGTCGTCGAGATCGCCTACGACGGCCTCCAGCGGTCCACCCGCTACCCGGCCGGAGTCACCCTGCGCTTCGCCCGCGTGGTCCGCTACCGGGAGGACAAGCGCCCCGAGGAGGCCGACACGGTGGAGACCCTGCTCGCCGCCCACCCCGAGGTGAAGCCGTGAAGCACAGCGCGGGCCTGCTGCTGTACCGCCGCACCGGCGAGGGCCTCCAGGTGCTGCTCGGCCATATGGGCGGCCCCTTCTTCGCCCGGCGCGGGGCAGGGGCGTGGAGCGTGCCGAAGGGCGAGTACGAACCGGAGACGGAGACCGCCTGGGACGCGGCCCGGCGCGAGTTCCAGGAGGAGCTGGGTCTTGCACCGCCCGACGGGGACGCCGTACCGCTCGGCGAGGTCCGCCAGTCGGGCGGCAAGCTCGTCACCGTGTGGGCCATCGAGGCCGACCTCGATCCGGGCACCGTCACCCCGGGCACCTTCCGGATGGAGTGGCCGCCCAAGTCGGGGCGGACTGAGGAGTTCCCCGAGCTGGACCGGGTGGCCTGGTTCGACCTGGACGGCGCGCGCGAGGTGATCGTCAAGGCGCAGGGCGCGTTTCTCGACCGCCTCCTGGAGCACTCGGGCTGAACGCCGCGTTGCGGCCACCGGCGACGCGCGGGAAGGTCGAAACACATCAGCTCCCCGGGAGGTCAGTCATGCCCATCGCAACGGTGAACCCGGCGAACGGCGAGACACTGAAGACGTACGAGGCGATGGGCGCCGAGGAGACCGAGCGCCGCCTCCAGCTCGCCGAGGCCACGTTCCGCACGTACCGGACGACCGCGTTCGCCGAGCGCGCCCGGTTGCTGAACCGGGCGGCGGACCTCCTGGACGAGGACCAGCAGGACATCGCACGGGTGATGACCACCGAGATGGGCAAGCCGATCCGGCAGGCCCGCGCCGAGGCCGCCAAGTGCGCCAAGGCGATGCGCTGGTACGCCGGGCACGCCGAGCAACTCCTCGCCGACGAGGAGCCCGCCGACGCCGATGTGTCGGACTCCGGCGCCTCCCGGGTCCGGGTCCGCTACCGGCCGCTCGGCCCGGTGCTCGCCGTGATGCCGTGGAACTTCCCGCTCTGGCAGGTCGTACGGTTCGCCGCGCCCGCGCTGATGGCGGGCAACGTCGGCCTGCTCAAGCACGCCTCCAACGTGCCGCAGACCGCGCTGTACCTGGAGGACCTCTTCCACCGGGCGGGCTACCCGGAGGGCGCCTTCCAGACGCTGCTGATCGGCGCCGGCGCGGTGGAGGAGATCCTGCGCGACGAGCGCGTCAAGGCGGCCACCCTCACCGGCAGCGAGCCCGCGGGCCGCGCGGTCGCCTCCGTCGCCGGGGACATGGTCAAGAAGAGCGTGCTGGAGCTCGGCGGCAGCGACCCGTACGTCGTCATGCCCTCCGCCGACCTCGACCGGGCCGCGCAGATCGCGGTGACCGCGCGGGTGCAGAACAACGGCCAGTCGTGCATCGCGGCCAAGCGGTTCATCGTGCACACCGACGTCTACGACGCCTTCGCCGAGCGGTTCGTGGCGGGCATGAAGGCGCTGACGGTCGGCGACCCGATGGCGGAGGAGACCGAGGTCGGGCCGCTCGCGACGGAACAGGGGCGGACCGATGTGGAGGAACTCGTCGACGACGCCACGCGCAGCGGGGCGACGGCGCTGTGCGGCGGCCACCGGCTGCGCAGGCCCGAGCTGCCCGGCTGGTACTACCCGCCGACGGTCCTCGCCGGCATCACCCGGGAGATGCGCATCCACCGCGAGGAGGCCTTCGGGCCGGTCGCCACGCTGTACCGCGCGGGCGACCTCGACGAGGCCGTGCTGATCGCCAACGACACGCCGTTCGGGCTCAGTTCCAACGTGTGGACGCGGGACGAGACCGAGGTCGACCGGTTCGTACGGGATCTGGAGGCGGGCAGCGTGTACGTGAACGGGATGACCGCCTCCCATCCGGCGTTCCCGTTCGGCGGGGCCAAGCGGTCGGGGTACGGGCGTGAGCTGTCCGGGCACGGAATCCGGGAGTTCTGCAACATCACTACTGTTTGGCACGGTGCGTGAGCGCTGCGCGGCTACGATCCGTTTTGTGAACCGCGAAGTGACTCTGCCTCTGATCGTCGATGACCGCGGGACGTTGCAGGTGGCTGCCGCCGATGTGAGCCGGTTGTTGCGAACCGTGGGTGGGCGGTGGCTGCATCTCGTCGAGGCCGGGGAGGACCTGGATGAGGACACGGTGGCCGCGCTGACGATCGAGCTGGCGAAGCTGGCGGATCGTATCGACGTGGCGTGCATTGCGCACAGCAGCGGGAGCAGGCCCTAGCCCTGAGGTACGTACAGTCATCCCGCTTTCGGAGTAACCCGGCGCGAAGTCGTCGCCCCCTCGGGTGATCGTGGACTGGACCACCCTCTGAGGCGAAAGCAGGCACGGTTCATGGCGACTTTGTGCAGACCCTCGGTGTCCGTTCCAGAGCATGTGATCACGATGGAGGAGACGCTGGAGCTGGCGGCCTCCCGGCACGCCGACCACCCTCAACTGCCGCTGGCGCTCCGGCTGATCGAGAACACGGGTGTACGCACCCGGCACATCGTGCAGCCCATCGAGGAGACGCTGAAGCACCCCGGCTTCGAGGAACGCAACAAGATCTACGTGGCCGAGGCCAAGGCCCGGGTCCCCTCCGTCGTCCAGCGGGCGCTCGACGACGCGGAGCTGCTCACCAGCGACATCGACGTGATCATCTACGTCTCGTGCACGGGGTTCATGATGCCCTCGCTCACGGCCTGGCTGATCAACGAGCTGGACTTCGACCCCACCACCCGCCAGATACCCATAGCCCAGCTGGGCTGCGCGGCCGGCGGTGCGGCGATCAACCGGGCGCACGACTTCTGCACGGCCTACCCGGAGGCCAACGCGCTCATCGTGGCCTGCGAGTTCTGCTCGCTGTGCTACCAGCCCACCGACCTCGGCGTCGGCTCCCTGCTCTCCAACGGACTGTTCGGCGACGGGATCGCCGCCGCCGTGGTGCGCGGCCGGGGCGGCGAGGGCATCGAGCTGGAGCGCAACGGCTCGTACCTGATCCCCAAGACCGAGGAGTGGATCATGTACGACGTCCGGGCCACCGGCTTCCACTTCCTGCTGGACAAGCGGGTGCCCGCCACCATGGAGCCGCTCGCCCCGGCGCTCCAGGACCTCGCGGGGCTGCACGGCTGGGACGCGGCCGACCTGGACTTCTACATCGTCCACGCGGGCGGTCCCCGAATACTCGACGACCTCAGCAAGTTCCTCCAGGTCGACCCGCACGCCTTCCGCTTCAGCCGGGCCACGCTCACCGAGTACGGCAACATCGCCAGCGCCGTCGTCCTGGACGCGCTGCGCCGGCTGTTCGACGAGGGCGGTGCCCGGCACCGGGCGCGCGGGCTGCTCGCCGGGTTCGGTCCCGGTATCACCGCCGAGATGAGTCTCGGCCGCTGGCAGCGCATGGACGAAGAGGCGGCATGACCGAAGAGACGCTCACCGAGATCCTCCCCCCGATCCGGCACTGGCCGGCGCTCGATCTGTCCGGGGTCGACTTCGACCCGGTGCTGACCGAGCTGATGCGGGAGGGCCCCATCACCCGGATCCAGCTGCCCAACGGCGAGGGCTGGGCCTGGCTGGTCACCCGGTACGACGACGTACGCATGGTGACCAACGACCCCCGGTTCAGCCGCGAGGCGGTCATGGACCGGCCGGTCACCCGGCTCGCCCCGCACTTCATCCCGGCCCGTGGCGCGGTCGGCTTCCTGGACCCGCCGGACCACAACCGGCTGCGCCGATCGGTGGCCGCCGCGTTCACCGCGAAGGGCGTGGAACGCATCCGGGAGAAGTCCCGTCGCATGCTGGACGAGCTGGTCGACGAACTCCTCCAGGACGAACCCCCCGCCGATCTCAGCGCGGCGGTCCTCTCCCCGTTCCCCATCGCGGTGATCTGCGAGCTGATGGGGGTACCGGCGGCCGACCGCCACATCATGCACACCTGGACCCAGCTGATCCTCTCGTCCGCGCACGGCGCCGACGTCAGCGAGAAGGCCAAGAACGAGATGGGCGCCTATTTCGCCGCGCTCATCGGGGACCGGGAGAACAGCTCCGCCGAGGACGTCACCTCCCTGCTCGGCGCCGCCGTGGGCCGGGACGAGGTGACGACGGAGGAGGCCGTGGGGCTCGCGGTGCTCCTCCAGATCGGCGGCGAGGCGGTCACCAACAACAGCGGGCAGATGTTCTACATCCTGCTGACCCGGCCCGATCTGGCCGAACGGCTGCGCGCCGAGCCGGAGATCCGCCCCCAGGCCATCGACGAACTGCTGCGGTACATCCCGCACCGCAACGCGGTGGGCCTGTCCCGGATCGCCACCGAGGACGTGGGCATCCGGGGCGTACGGATCCGGGCCGGGGACGCGATCTACGTCTCGTATCTGGCCGCCAACCGTGACCCGGACGTCTTCCCGTTCCCGGAGACGATCGACTTCTCACGCTCGCCGAACCCGCATGTCTCCTTCGGCTTCGGTCCGCACTACTGCCCCGGCGGGATGCTGGCGCGGATGGAGTCGCAGCTCCTGGTGGACGCGCTGCTGGACCGGCTGCCGGGGCTGCGGCTCGCGGTGCCGCCGGAGAAGGTGCCGTTCAAGAAGGGCGCGTTGATCCGTGGGCCCGAGGCCCTGCCCGTGACGTGGTGAGCGGCCGATGACGGCGACGGAGGGGCTGCTGGTGCCCCCGGGCCACGGCCGGGTCGTGCAGACCCCGGCCCAGCACGTGACCTTCAAGGTCACCGGTTCCCACTCGCGCATGGCGTCCACCTTCGAGGTGATCGTGCCCCCGGGCTTCGACGTGGGCGCCCATGTGCACACCCGCAGCGAGGAGTTGTTCTACGTGCTGGAGGGCGAGCTGGACGTACTCGCCTTCGAGCCGCGCATCCGGACCCCGGACAACTGGCAGCGCTGGCAGTCGAGTTCGGGCAACCGGGTGGTACGCGCGACACCGGGCACGGTGATCGCCGTACCCCCCGGCTGCCCCCACGCCTTCGCCAACCCGACGGACGAGCCCGCAAAAATGTTCTTCCAGGCGAGCCCGCCACCGGATCACGAGCGGTACTTCGAGGAGCTGCTGGAAATCCTGGGCAGCGGGGGCCCGCCGGATCCAGCGGCGATCGAGGAGCTGCGCAGTCGCTATGACATCGAGCAGCTGACGCCGCTCAAACATGGCTAGCGGATCGGCATCCCCGAGAGCGTCCGGGCGATCACCAGTCGCTGGATCTCGCTGGTGCCTTCGAAGATCGTGTAGATCGCCGCGTCCCGGTGCATCCGCTCCACGGGGTACTCCCGCGTGTAGCCGTTGCCGCCGAGGATCTGGATCGCCTGGCCGGTGACCTTCTTGGCGGTCTCGCTGGCGAACAGCTTCGACATCGAGCCCTCGGCCGCCGTGAACGGTTTGCCATTGACCGCCATCCAGGACGCCCGCCACACCAGAAGCCGCGCCGCGTCGATCGACGTACGCATGTCGGCGAGCTGGAAGGCGACACCCTGGTTGTCGATGATGGGGCGCCCGAACTGCTCACGGGTCGTCGCGTACTCCAGGGCCACCTCGTACGCGGCACGGGCGGTACCCACCGCCATCGCACCCACCGCCGGACGCGACGCCTCGAACGTCGCCATCGCCGCGTTCTTCACCCGCTCGCCCCCGCCGGCCTTCGCCCGCTCGCGGGCCCGGGCCAGGCGCTCGTCGAGCTTCTCCTTGCCGCCGAGGAGGCAGGAGCCGGGCACCCGGACGTTCTCCAGGACGACCTCGGCGGTGTGCGAGGCACGGATGCCGTGCTTCTTGAACTTCTGCCCCTGGGACAGGCCGGGCGTGTTCGGCGGGACGATGAAGGACGCGTGGCCCTTGGAGCCCAGCTCGGCGTCGACGACCGCGACGACGACATGGACATTGGCGATGCCGCCGTTGGTCGCCCAGGTCTTCGTGCCGTTGAGCACCCACTCGTCCGTGGCCTCGTCGTACACGGCACGCGTGCGCATGGAGGCGACGTCGGACCCGGCGTCGGGCTCGGAGGAGCAGAACGCGGCGACCTTGACATCGTTGGCGTCGCCGTACATCTGGGGGATCCAGGTGCCGATCTGCTCCTCGGTGCCGTTGGCGAGGACGCCCACCGCGGCGAGGCCGGTGCCGACGATGGACAGCGCGATGCCCGCGTCGCCCCAGAACAGCTCCTCCATGGCCATCGGGATGCCGAGGCCGGTGGGGTCGAAGTACTGCTGGGCGTAGAAGTCGAGGGAGTAGATGCCGACCTTCGCGGCCTCCTGGATGACCGGCCAGGGAGTCTCCTCACGCTCGTCCCATTCGGCGGCCGCGGGGCGGATGACATCGGCGGCGAAGCCGTGCAGCCAGTCCCGGACCTCCTTCTGTTCGTCGTTGAGCTCCATGGTGAACTCGGCCATGACCCCTCCAGCGGTGGCGCACGTGCATGTTACTTGCGGTAACCGCAGTCTGTTACCGGTGGGTAGGAAAAGTCAACCACCGATGACCGGTCGGCAGCCCGTTCGATGTCAGCAACGTGTTGAGTGTTAGTTTGCGCAGGCGTCACCGAAACAGCACGGGTGGGGAGAGCACATGGACACCACACAGCGGACCGAGCAGCAGCGGTCGGCGGATCGCCGACGGCGTGAGCTGCTGGAGGCCGCCGACAGGGTGGTGCTGCGCGACGGTCCGCAGGCCTCGATGAACGCCATCGCGGCGGAGGCCGGTATCACCAAGCCGATCCTCTACCGGCACTTCGGCGACAAGGGCGGTCTTTACGCCGCCTTGGCCAAGCGACACACGGACGCGCTGCTGGACTCCCTGCGGGCCGCGCTGGACGCTCCCGCGGAGCGGCGGGAGCGGGTCGAGGCCACGCTCGACACCTACCTTGCCGCGATCGAGGCTCGGCCTCAGGTGTACCGGTTCCTGATGCACCCCGCGGAGGGTGGCCAGACCGGGGACCAGGGGTTCGACGTCGGCAAGCACTCGGCTCCTCTCCTGCGGCGGATGGGTGAGGAGTTGGCGCAGGTCATCGAGGACCGTCTCGACCTCGGGCCCGGGAGCCAGCAGCTGGCCCGGGTGTGGGGGCACGGGATCGTCGGGATGATGCACGCCGCCGGTGACTGGTGGCTGGGCGAACGGCCGTGCTCGCGAGCGGAGTTGGTACGCAGCCTCGCCGATCTGCTCTGGGGAAGGCTCGCCGCGGCAGGGGACAAGATGGGCGGTCCGGGGTTCTGAGGCAGGTCCGCTCACTTGCTCCAGGACGCTCTGCTCACCTGGCGCATCAGCCTTCTGTGACGCCGGCCCTCCACCCGGTCCGCATACACCGTCCCCTCCACGTGGTCGCACTCATGCTGCAAGCACCTCGCGAAGAAACCCGTACCGTGCACCGTCACCGGCTCCCCCGTGACCGTGAACCCCTCGACCACGGCGTGGTCGTAACGTTCCGTCCCGGCCTCCAGGCCCGGCAGGGACAGGCAGCCCTCGGGGCCGCGGATCACCACTCCGTCGGCCGTCACCAAGCGCGGGTTCACCACATGGCCCAGATGCCGCACGTCCTCGTCGTCGGGGCAGTCGTAGACGAACACCCGCAGCGGCTCGCCGACTTGGTTCGCCGCGAGGCCGACGCCCTGGGCCGCGTACATCGTCGCGAACATGTCCTCGACGAGCGCCGCCAGTTCGGGGCCGAAGTCGGTGACGTCCTTGGCGGGGGCGTGCAGCACCGGGTCGCCGAGCAGGGTGAGAGGCCGGACACGCCCGTGGGCGCCCGGGATGGAGCCATGTCGCATGGCGGCAAGATTACGGCCGATTCGGGAGTGCGAATGGATCTCGATAGGCTGACCACCTACGACGTTGGGAGGATCGAGGACTGATGGCAGGCAACTCGGACCCGCTCACTCCGCGGGCCAAGATCGCCGTTACCGCGGGCAAGGCGGTCGCGGCGGCATCGCGCGCGGCGGGGCGCGGCAGCGGATCGGTGATCGGCGGCCGGGTGGCGCTGAAGCTCGACCCCGACCTCCTCGCACGGTTGGCGCAGAACCTGGACGTGGTCCTGGTGTCGGCGACCAACGGCAAGACCACGACGACCCGGCTGATCGCGGAAGCGCTGCGCGCCGCGGGCCCGGTCGTCTCCAACGCGCTCGGCGCCAACATGCCCGCGGGCATCACCTCCGCGCTGGCCGGCGGCTCCGAGGCGCGGTACGGCGTCATCGAGGTCGATGAGAAGTACCTGGCGGGCGTCGCCCGGGACACCGACCCCAAGTGCATCGCCCTGCTGAACCTCTCCCGCGACCAGCTCGACCGCGCGGCCGAGACCCGCATGCTCGCCGAGAACTGGCGTGAGGGGCTCGCCGGGTCGAAGGCCGTGATCGTCGCCAACGCCGACGACCCGCTGGTGGTGTGGGCCGCGTCCTCCTCCGCCAATGTGATCTGGGTCGCCGCCGGGCAGATGTGGAAGGACGACGCCTGGTCCTGCCCGTCCTGCGGCGGTGTGATGCAGCGGCCCGGCGACGACTGGTTCTGCGGCGAGTGCGGCTTTAGGCGGCCGACGCCGAGCTGGGCGCTCTCCGGCGACCACGTCCTCGACCCGCACGGCTCCGCCTGGCCCATCCACCTCCAGCTGCCGGGCCGCGCCAACAAGGCCAACGCCGCCTCCTCGGCCGCCGTCGCCGCCGTGTTCGGGGTGCCGCCGCAGGTCGCCCTGGAGCGCATGTACCAGGTGCAGGCCGTGGCGGGCCGCTATGACGTCGTCCAGTTCCAGGGCCGCGACCTGCGTCTGCTGCTCGCGAAGAACCCGGCCGGCTGGCTCGAGACGTTCTCCCTGATCGACCCGCCGCCCACCCCGGTGATCCTCTCGGTGAACGCGCGCGGCGCCGACGGCACCGACACCTCCTGGCTGTGGGACGTCGACTACACGCGTCTGACCGGTCACCCGATCTGTGTCATCGGCGACCGCAAGCTGGACCTCGCGGTGCGCCTGGAGGTCGCGAACCAGCAGTTCCAGGTCTGCGAGAACCTCGACCAGGCGGTGCAGCTGTGCCCGCCCGGCCGGATCGAGGTCATCGCCAACTACACCGCGTTCCAGGACCTGCGCCGCCGCGTCGGCAACTGACGTATCCGTAAGGACAGTGACTTCATGAGTGACAACCAACTGCGGGTCGTCTGGATCTACCCGGACCTGCTGAGCACTTACGGCGACCAGGGCAACGTCCTCGTCGTGGAGCGCCGGGCCCGGCAGCGCGGCCTGGACGTGGCCCGGCTCGACGTGCGCAGCGACCAGCCGATCCCGACCTCCGGCGACATCTACCTGATCGGCGGCGGCGAGGACCGGCCGCAGCGCCTCGCGGCCGAGCGGCTGCGCCGCGACGGCGGCCTGTACCGGGCCGTGGAGAACGGCGCGATCGTCTTCTCCGTGTGCGCGGGCTACCAGATCCTCGGCCACGAGTTCATCAACGACCTCGGCCAGCGCGAGCCCGGCCTCGGGCTGCTGGACGTGGTCTCGGTGCGCGGCGAGGGCGAGCGGTGCGTCGGCGACGTGCTCGGCGACGTCGACCCGCGGCTCGGCCTGCCCCCGCTGACCGGCTTCGAGAACCACCAGGGCGTCACCCACCTCGG
Source organism: Streptomyces davaonensis JCM 4913 (assembly GCF_000349325.1). GTDB lineage: Bacteria > Actinomycetota > Actinomycetes > Streptomycetales > Streptomycetaceae > Streptomyces > Streptomyces davaonensis. The sequence goes on along the minus strand of NC_020504.1, from coordinate 8,251,418 downwards.
CCCGACCGCCCGCCCGCTCGCCCAGGTCCGCCTGGGCAACGGCAACGGCACGGGCGACGGCACCGAGGGCGCGTACAACGACACGGTCTTCGGTACCTACATGCACGGCCCGGTGCTCGCCCGGAACCCGCTCATCGCCGATCTGCTGCTGAAGCTGGCGCTGGACGTGAACGCCCTGCCGCCGACGGACGACCGCTGGTACGAGGCGCTGCGCAACGAGCGCATCGCGGCAGCCCAGCAGCCCGCGTGACCCGGGTGCTCCAGGGGTACTGAAGCGGCCTTCCAGCGCGCCCTGCCACCGTGCTCACCGGGCCCGCCTGACGGTACGTCCGCTCACATGTGCGGGCGCGTCCAGCAGGCGGACGCCCGGTACGGTGCCACCCCCTCACGCCGGTAGGGTGGCCGGGATCAAGCCGGACAACGTGGTCCGGTCCCCGGCCCACGTTGAGAAGGTATTTCGGGCTATGCGCATTGGTGTCCTCACGTCCGGCGGCGACTGCCCCGGCCTGAACGCCGTCATCCGGTCCGTCGTGCACCGTGCCGTCGTCGACCACGGCGACGAGGTCATCGGTTTCCGGGACGGCTGGAAAGGCCTCCTGGAGTGCGACTACCTCAAGCTCGACCTCGACGCGGTGGGCGGCATCCTCGCCCGCGGCGGCACCATCCTCGGCTCCTCCCGTGTCCAGCCCTCGCATCTGCGGGACGGCGTGGAGCGGGCCAGGGGTCATGTGCAGGAGCTCGGGCTCGACGCCATCATCCCGATCGGCGGTGAGGGCACCCTCAAGGCGGCCCGGCTGCTGTCGGACAACGGCCTGCCGATCGTCGGCGTGCCGAAGACCATCGACAACGACATCGCGGTCACGGATGTCACCTTCGGCTTCGACACGGCCGTCGGCGTCGCGACCGAGGCACTCGACCGGCTGAAGACCACAGCCGAGTCGCATCAGCGGGTGCTGGTGGTGGAGGTCATGGGCCGCCACACCGGCTGGATCGCGCTGCACTCCGGTATGGCGGCCGGCGCGCACGCCGTCGTCGTGCCCGAGCGCCCCTTCGACATCGAGGAGTTGGCCCGCAAGGTCGGCGAGCGGTTCGAGGCGGGCAAGCGGTTCGCCATCGTCGTGGCGGCGGAGGGCGCCAAGCCCAAGGCCGGGTCCATGGAGTTCGACGAGGGCGGCAAGGACGTCTACGGCCACGAGCGCTTCGCGGGCATCGCGCGTCAGCTCTCCCTCGAGCTGGAGCACCGGCTCGGCAAGGAGGCGCGGCCGGTGATCCTCGGGCATGTGCAGCGGGGCGGCACACCGACCGCGTACGACCGGGTCCTCGCCACCCGCTTCGGGTGGCACGCGGTGGAGGCCGTGCACCGCGGTGAGTTCGGGAAGATGACCGCGCTGCGCGGCACCGACATCGTGATGGTGTCGCTGGCCGAGGCCGTGGAGACGCTAAAGACGGTGCCGGAGGACCGGTACACCGAGGCGGAGTGCGTCCTGTAGTCCGGCTCGTCCAGACGAGAACAACCGGCCCCCGGTCACGAGCGTGACCGGGGGCCGTTCTAATGTGGGGGCCGGACAGACTTGCACAACCCCCACGAAACAGGAGCCGCCGCATGGATCACAGCGGGCACGGCATGATGATGGATCTGCCGCCGTTCACGCTGGGGCGAGGACTTCAGTGGTCGGCGGATCCCTTCTTCCTCATCGCCTGTCTGGCCGGGCTCGCCCTGTACGGCTGGGGTGTGATGCGGCTGCGGCGGCGCGGGGACTCCTGGTCGGCGGCGCGGACGGTGTCGTACGTCGTCGGTGTGCTGTCCGTCGCCCTGATGATGTGCACCAAGCTGAACGACTACGGCATGGTCATGTTCAGCGTGCACATGGTGCAGCACATGGTGATCAGCATGCTGTCGCCGATCCTGATCCTGCTCGGCGCCCCGATGACCCTGGCGCTGCGCGCGCTGCCGGTCGCGGGCCGGGGACGCAAGGGGCCGCGTGAACTGCTGCTGATGCTGCTGCACAGCCGGTACATGCGGGTCATCACGCACCCGCTCTTCACCATTCCGATGTTCATCGCGAGCCTGTACGCGCTGTACTTCACCCCGCTCTTCGACTTCCTGATGGGCTCGAAGACCGGGCACGTCGCGATGATGGTGCACTTCTTCGCCGTCGGTGTGGTGTTCTTCTGGCCGATCATCGGCGTGGACCCGGGGCCGCACCGGCCCGGCTATCTGATGCGGATGCTGGAGCTGTTCGCGGGTATGCCGTTCCACGCCTTCTTCGGCATCGCGCTGATGATGGGGTCCACCCCCATGGTCGAGACGTTCAAGAACCCGCCCGCCTCGCTCGGCATCGACGCGCTCTCCGACCAGAACGCGGCCGGTGGAATCGCCTGGGCGTTCAGCGAGATCCCGTCCGTACTGGTGCTGATCGCGCTGCTGTTCCAGTGGTACGGCTCCGAGCAGCGGCAGGCCAAGCGCAAGGACCGGGCCGCCGACCGGGACGGCGACAAGGAACTCGAGGCGTACAACGCCTATTTGGCCTCATTGAACGCACGCGGAAACTAATCGGCCTGAATCGGTATTCCGTTCAGTAGCATGAAACGCGTCGGGGGAACCGCCGGGGGGAGCGGTGATGACGCGTGGATTGTTCGTGCGGGTTCTGCTGGTCGGCGTTCTTGCGCTGAGTGCGTGTGACAGAGCGGCGCCTTTGCTCACGGTGAAGGCGGTCGCCGCGGGAGTTCCGTCGCTCGCGCCCTTCTTCGACGAGAGCAGCGGTCTGGGGCGTGATGCCCAGGTCCGGTCGCAGGGTGTCCACGGTGGTCTCCAGCAGGGTGATACTCCGGGGCTCTACGGCGGCTCCAAGCAGCCGACGATCTGTGACGTCGGCAAGTTGGAGCGGTTTCTGACCGACCCCGCGAACGAGCGGAAGGCCGCGGCCTGGGCGCGGGCGCTGGAGATCACCACGGAAGGGATTCCGGCTTATCTGGACGGGCTCACACCTGTTCTGTTGCGTCACGACACACTCGTGAAGAACCACGACTACAAAAAGGAAAAGGCCGTCCCCTTCGACTCCTTGCTCCAAGCGGGGATCGCCGTTCTCGTCGATGCGCAGGGTCAGCCCGCCGTGAAGTGTTCGTGCGGAAATCCGCTGCGGCCCTTCGAGGGCGACACCAGCCGTATTTCCGTCGAGTTCGAGGACGGGAACGAGAAGTGGAAGGGATACGACCGCGCCTCGGTGGTGACCGTGCGGCCCGCGTCCCGGAAAGTGGAGCGGCTCGCCCTGGTCGACGTGGAGGAGCCCGCCCGGGGCATCAACCGGCCCGTCGGAACGGGGGGCGAGGACGACACCGGCTTCGATGCGCGGGAGCGGCGGGCGGTCCCCGATGTCGTGGGGGCGACGTTCGGGCAGGCCGCGAGTCGGCTGACCGATCGGGGTCTGGCGGTCGGGTACGCCGGGGAGGGGCTGCCGTCGGACGGTGCGGTCGTCACGGGGTCGAATCCGGCGGCGGGGGCTCGGCTGGCGTTCGGGGAGTACGTGACGCTGACCGTGGCGGAGCCTGACCCCGAGTCTTCGAGGAGCACATCCGGTCCGCCCGACCTGCCGGTGCCTTCGTCGTCCGCTGCGGCGCCCTCGTCGTCCGGGCCGTCCAGTTCGTCCGGCTCGCCCAGTTCGTCCGGGACCACGAGTGAGGCGCCACCGTCCTCGCAGAAGCCGCCGTCCTCGACGCCACCCCCGTCGACCAAGGCCCCGTCGACCACCGCACCGCCGCCCACACCGACCACGACCAGCGCACCACCGCCCAGCACCACCAGCGCACCCCCACCCACCACCGCCGCTCCCCCGACCACCAGCAGCGAACCTCCCCCGCCCAGCGTCACGCCCAGCACGACCCCCAGCGCCACCCCCACCACCAGCGCGACCACGTAGAACCCCCCGCGGACCCGGGAGTCACCGGATGCCTTCAGGATCATCGACGTCGGGAGTGGGCCGGGTCATCGCCGGCCGCTATCTGCTGCTGCACCGGCTCGGGGGCGGCGGCATGGGGCACGTCTGGCTCGCCCACGACCAGAGACTCGTCTGTGAGGTCGCGCTCAAGGAGATCGTGTTCCGGGACCCGGCCGAGGCCGACCACGAGCGGGAGGCCCGGGTCGCGCGGGCCCGCGCCGAGGCCCGGCACGCGGCCGGGCTGCGCGACCACCCGCACGTGGTGACCGTGCACGACGTGCTGGAGCACGAGGGGCTGCCCTGGATCGTCATGGAGTACGTGGCGGGCGCCGTGGACCTGCGTGACCTGGTCGAGCAGCGCGGCCCGCTCGCCCCGGCGGAGTGCGCCCGCATCGGACTCGCCGTGCTGGACGCGCTGAACGCGGGCCATCAGCGGGGCGTGCTGCACCGGGATGTGAAGCCGGCGAACATCCTGCTCGCGCCGGACCGCACCGGCGCCCAGTACGGCCGGGTGCTGCTCACCGACTACGGCATCTCCGTACAGCCGTCCACCGGGGAGACCCGGTGGACGATGGCGTCCGCGCTGGTGGGGACCTCCGGGTATCTGGCGCCGGAGCGGGCCACCGGCGGGGCGCCCACCCCGGCCGCCGATCTGTTCTCGCTGGGGTGCACGCTCTACTTCGGGGTCGAGGGGCAGGGCCCGTTCACCCGCGCGTCGCATCTGGCGGAGCTGACGGCCGTGGTCGACGAGGAGCCGCGGCCCGCGCTGCGCGCCGGTGCGCTGGAGCCGGTCGTGCACGCGCTGCTCGCGAAGGATCCGGCGGCACGGCCGTCCGCGGTCGAGGCGGAGGCGGCGCTGTCGCGGATCGTGGTGCCGCAGGCCGGGGCGTACTCCCGGACGCAGACCGACCTCGGCTCCCAGCCGCAGTGGGCGGCACCCGCCGCGCCCAGGCCCCGGCACGCCCGGCGCCGGGTGCTGCACTCCGCGCTCGCCGGGCTGCTGGGGCTTGCGCTGGCCGGGAGCGGGGTCTGGTACGCCGTGGCCGGGCAGTCCGGCGACGAGGGGTCTCCGCGGCCGTACGGCGAGGGGGTCGGGCTGGCTCGGGCGCTGGAGGGCGGGGACTGCGTGCTCGCGGACTGGCCCGGGGCCGCTCCCTTCCAGGGGACGCCTCGGCTGACCCTGGATCCGAGCTGCGCGGACCAGGCGCCGGACGGGCAGGTGATGACGTTCGTGAAGGCGGCGTCGGTTCAGGAGGCGCGGACGGAGGGGGCCGCGCGGTGCGAGGAACGGACGCAGGAGTTGCGGGGCAGGCTCGCGGATGTGCGGGCCTTCGCGGTGGTGCCGACGGAGGCCGGATTCGAGGCCGCCGGGCGGCGTACGGCCTGTCTGGTGCTCGGCGCGCACGGGCCGGTGTACGGGCCGCTGGGCGGGTACCGCAAGCCGGGGACGGCCTTCGCGGACACGGCGACCATGCAGCGCCGGGACTGCGTGGACGTACGTTCGAATCGGGAGGCGCGGCTGGTGTCCTGCGCCGGGGCGTACGACGAGCAGGTGCTGGGGTTCACCCGGCTGGGCGAGGATGTGACGCTCACCGAGGCGCGTACCGAGTCCGACGCGGCCTGTGCCCGTGAGGTGCCGCCGCGGGACTACGGATTCGACCCTTCCGTCTATACGGCCGGGTCGTGGACCAGCCAGGGGGCCTGGAAAACGGGCACACATTTCGCCGTGTGCACCGTCCGGAAGCAGAACGGGGGCACCATGGAGGGGGACGAACCATGAGGAGGGTGTTGCGATGCCCGGTTCTACGGACGGCTCTACGCGGACGATGGGGGTGCTCACCGTCGGCGGTCTCGTCGTGGTGACCGCCTACACGGTGGCGCTCGGCAGCAACGGCTGGCTGTGGTTCGGCTGGGTCGTGCTCGGGCTGATCACCCTCGGTATGGTGGTCACGCGCAGTACGTGACCCTCAGGCGCCGGTCAGCCGGCCCGCGGAGTGCACGCCCGGCTGGTACTTGGGCAGCCGGGCGGTCACCTTCATCCCCGCTCCCACGGCGGTCTCGATGACGAGGCCGTAGTCGTCTCCGTAGACCTGACGGAGCCGGTCGTCGACGTTGGAGAGGCCGATGCCCCCGGAGGGGCTGACCTCGCCGGCGAGGATGCGGCGCAGCAGGACGGGGTCCATTCCGGCGCCGTCGTCCTCGATGACGACCAGGGCCTCCGCGCCCGCGTCCTGGGCCGTGATGCTGATCCTGCACTTCCCGGTGGTGGCGGCTCGGCCCTCCAGGCCGTGCTTGACGGCGTTCTCCACCAGCGGCTGGAGACAGAGGAAGGGCAGGGCGACCGGCAGCACCTCGGGGGCGATCTGGAGGGTGACGGAGAGGCGGTCGCCGAATCTCGCCCGGACCAGTGCCAAGTAGTGGTCGATGGCGTGGAGTTCGTCGGCGAGCGTGGTGAAGTCGCCGTGCCTGCGGAACGAGTAGCGGGTGAAGTCGGCGAACTCCAGGAGCAGTTCGCGGGCGCGTTCGGGGTCGGTGCGCACGAAGCTGGCGATCACCGCGAGCGAGTTGAAGATGAAGTGCGGGGAGATCTGGGCGCGAAGTGCCTTGATCTCGGCCTCGATCAGCCGGGTGCGGGACTGGTCCAGATCGGCCAACTCCAACTGGACGGAGACCCAGCGGGCGACCTCTCCGGCGGCCCGGACCAGTACGGCGGACTCGCGGGGCGCACAGGCGACGAGGGCGCCGTGAACGCGGTCGTCGACGGTGAGGGGGGTGACGACCGCCCAGCGCAGAGGGCAGTCGGGGGTGTCGCAGGTCAGCGGGAAGGCCTCGCCGCGGCCGGAGTCCAGGGGTCCGGAGAGGCGTTCCATGATCTCGGCACGGTGATGGGCGCCGACTCCGTCCCAGGCCAGCACCTCCTTCTGGTCGGTGAGACACAGGGCGTCCGTGCCGAGCAGCGAGCGCAGCCTGCGCGCCGACTTGCGGGCCGTCTCCTCCGTCAGGCCCGCCCGGAGCGGGGGCGCGGCGAGGGAGGCGGTGTGCAGGGTCTCGAAGGTGGCGTGCTCGACGGGCGTGCCGAGTCCGCCCTGACTCTCGGGGCGGGCGGTGCGCCGACCGAGCCAGAACCCGGCGGCCAGCAGGGGCAGGATCGCGACGCACAGTCCGGCAATGAACCCACTCATGACTTCACCTCCGCCAGTTCCTCCGGCAAATGGAACCGGGCCAGGATCGCCGCTGTCCCGGACGGGACTCGGCTCGGGGTGGCCAGGGACACCAGCATCATCGTGAGGAAGGCCAGCGGTACCGACCAGAGGGCGGGCCAGGCGAGCAGGGCGTGCAGGGCTCCGGTGCCGGGGAAGCCGGACATCGTCGCCGCCACGGCGAGCAGGGCGGAGCCGCCGCCCACCAGCATTCCGGCGGCCGCCCCGGGCGGGGTGAGCCGGTGCCACCAGATGCCGAGCACCAGCAGCGGGCAGAAGGACGATGCCGACACCGCGAAGGCGAGCCCCACCGCGTCGGCGACCGGCAGCCCGCCCACCAGGGCGCTCGCCGCGAGCGGTACGGCCATGGCGAGCAGCGTGCCGAGCCGGAAGTGCCGTACGCCGCGCGAGGGGAGGACGTCCTGAGTGAGGACGCCCGCGACGGCCATGGTCAGCCCTGAGGCGGTCGACAGGAACGCGGCGAAGGCGCCCCCGGCGACCAGCGCGCCCAGCAGGTCGCCGCCGACTCCGCCGATCATGCGCTCGGGCAGCAGCAGGACCGCGGCGTCCGCGTCGCCGGTGAGGGTCAGTTCGGGGGCGTACAGGCGGCCGAGGGCGCCGTAGACCGGGGGCAGCAGGTAGAAGGCGCCGATCAGGCCCAGGACCGCGACCGTGGTGCGGCGGGCGGCGACTCCGTGCGGGCTGGTGTAGAAGCGGACGACGACATGGGGCAGGCCCATGGTGCCGAGGAAGGTGGCGATGATCAGTCCGTACGTGGCGTACAGCGGGCGCTCGCCGCGACTCTCGGCCTGGGACGGCGACAGGCTGCCGTCGCTGTCGCGCTCGGCCTCGGGAAGGGCCGCTCCCTCGGCGAAGGTCAGCCGGGTGCCGCGGTCGATGCGGTGGGTGCCGGCGGGGAGTTCGAGGCGCTGCTCCTCGTGGGCGCGGCCGTCGACGGTGCCGCTCACCGTGACGGTCAGCGGTCGTTCCAGGCGCAGGTCCAGGCTGTCGTCGACGCGAACGGTGCGCTGTTCGCGGAAGGCGGCGGGTTCGTCGAAGGCGTGGTGGGGCGCGCCGTCGCTCTGCCAGGCGAGGACCAGGAACAGGGCGGGCACCAGCAGGGCGGTCAGCTTCAGCCAGTACTGGAAGGCCTGGACGAAGGTGATGCTGCGCATGCCGCCCGCGGCGACGATGGCGACCACCACGACCGCCACGATCACTCCGCCGAGCCAGTCGGGCGCGCCGGTGAGCACGGTCAGCGTCAGCCCGGCGCCCTGGAGTTGGGGCAGCAGGTAGAGCCAGCCGACGCCGACGACGAAGGCTCCGGCGAGCCGTCGTACCGCCTGGGAGGCGAGCCGGGCCTCGGCGAAGTCGGGGAGGGTGTAGGCGCCGGAGCGGCGCAGCGGGGCGGCGACGAACAGGAGCAGGACCAGGTATCCGGCGGTGTAGCCGACCGGGTACCAGAGCATGTCGGGGCCCTGGACCAGGACCAGTCCGGCGATGCCGAGGAAGGAGGCGGCGGAGAGGTACTCGCCGCTGATGGCGGCGGCGTTGAGGCGGGGGCCGACGGTGCGGGACGCGACGTAGAAGTCGGAGGTGGTGCGGGAGATGCGCAGGCCGAAGGCGCCGACGAAGACAGTCGCGAGGACGACGAGCGCGACGGCGGGGACGGCGAAGTTCTCGTTCACGTGCCCCTCAGCGGTCCTGGTCCTCGACGAGGCGGACGAAGTCGCGCTCGTTGCGCTCGGCGCGCCGCACGTACCAGCGGGCGAGCAGCACGAGCGGGGCGTACAGGCAGAAGCCGAGGACGGTCCATTCCAGGCGGTCGGAGTCCGGGATGGTGGCGAAGAGCAGGGGCAGCGGGCCGATCAGGAGTCCGAGGACGGCGACGACGGCCAGGGCGGCGCGCAGTTGGGAGCGCATCAGGGAGCGGACGTAGGTGTGGCCGAGGGTGGTCTGCTCGTCGATCTCGGTGCGCGGGCGGTAGTAGCCGGAGGCGGGGCGCGTGCGCCGGGGCGGTCCGGTGACGACGACGCGGCGGTCGGCGGGGTCCTGGGCGGCCACGGTCACGGCCTCCTCATCAGCAGGTCCCGCAGCTCGCGCGCGTGGCGCCGGCTGACCTGGAGTTCCTCGGCGCCGACGAGGACGCTGACCGTGCCCGCGTCCAGCCGGAGTTCGCCGATGTGGCGCAGGGCGACCAGATGGCGGCGGTGGATGCGGACGAAGCCGCGGGAGCGCCAGCGGTCCTCCAGGGTGGACAGCGGGATGCGGACCAGGTGGCTACCCTTGTCGGTGTGCAGCCGGGCGTAGTCGCCCTGGGCCTCGACATGGGTGATCTCCTCGACGGGCACGAAGCGGGTCACGCCGCCGAGTTCGACGGGTATGTGGTCCGGGTCGGGCTCGTGCACGGGTATTCGGGGCCCGGCGCCGATCAGTTCGGCGGCCCGGCGGACGGCCTCGCCGAGGCGCTCCTTGCGGACCGGCTTGAGGACGTAGTCGACGGCCTTGAGGTCGAAGGCCTGCACGGCGAAGTCCTCGTGCGCGGTGACGAACACGACCAGCGGGGGCTTGGCGAACCCGCCGAGCAGCCGGGCGAGGTCCAGGCCGTCGAGGCCGGGCATGTTGATGTCGAGGAAGACGACGTCGATCGCCTCGGGCCCGGCGGGCCCCGACTCCAGCGCCCGGTTGATCCGGCGCAGCGCCTCGGTGGCGTCCCCGGCGCCCTCCGCGCTGCCGATGCGGGGATCGGCGTTCAGGAGGTAGAGCAGTTCCTCCAGCGAGGGGCGTTCGTCGTCGACAGCCAGGGCACGCAGCATGAACGTGGAGTGTAGGAGCAATTCGTACGCCTGCACACGGGCCGGGCTGTGGACGTTTCCGCTGGGTAGGGTGCCGCCATGAACAGCAGGACCACGCCGTTCGACGAGCTCGACCGGAAGATCATCACCGCCCTGATGGCGAACGCCAGGACCAGTTTCAACGAGATCGGCGCGGCCGTCGGGCTGTCCTCCACTGCCGTGAAACGGCGCGTGGACCGGCTGCGGGAGTCCGGCGTGATCACCGGGTTCACGGCCACGGTGAAGCCGTCGGCGCTGGGCTGGCGCACGGAGGCGTACGTGGAGGTGTACTGCGAGGGCGCGGCCCCGCCGCGGCGGCTGGCGGAGGTGGTGCGCAACTATCCGGAGATCACCGCGGCGATGACGGTGACGGGTGGCGCGGACGCGTTGCTGCACGTGCGGGCACGGGATGTGGAGCACTTCGAGGAGGTGCTGGAGCGGATCCGCGTCGAGCCTTTCATCCGGAAGACGATCAGCGTGATGGTGCTGTCCCATCTACTCCCGGACAGTCCGGAGGCCGGCGCGAGCCAAGCGGCCCCGGAGAGCACGGGAGAGGGCGCATCAGACCTGCGCTGAGCAGGGAAACAACGCAGCATTCCTGCGTGAACACGCAGCCCTTGTTCCTTGTCGGGCGTCTGGGTCACTTTCTACCGTGGTGTCAACCCAGTCCCACCGCAGGAAGCGGAGGAACCCCTCTGTGCCCGAAACCCGTGTGCCGCGCCGGCGGCGCTTCCTCGTCTGCGAACCCAGACACTTCGCCGTGCAGTACGCGATCAACCCCTGGATGCAACCCGACACCCGGGTCGACGTCGATCTCGCCCAGGAGCAGTGGCAGTCGCTGATCCGCGCCTACCGCGCCCACGGCCACGCCGTCGACACCGTGGAGCCGGTCCCCGGACTCCCCGACATGGTCTTCGCCGCGAACTGCGCGGTCAGCGTGGACGGCCGGGTCTTCGGCTCGCTCTTCCACGCGGCCGAGCGGCGCCCGGAGTCCACCCACTACGAGACGTGGTTCAAGGCGTCCGGATTCGACGTCTACCGCCCCGAGTCGGTGTGCGAGGGCGAGGGCGACCTGGTCCCCGCGGGCCGCTATGTGCTGGCCGGCACCGGTTTCCGCACCACCCGCGAGGCCCATCGCGAGGTGCAGGAGTTCTTCGGCGTCCCGGTGATCAGCCTGACGCTGGTGGACCCGTACTTCTACCACCTGGACACCGCGCTGTTCGTGCTGGACGAGAACAACATCGCCTACTACCCGGAGGCGTTCTCGCCGGGGAGCCGCGAGGTGCTCCGGCGGCTGTACCCGGACGCGGTGCTGGCGACCCGTGAGGACGCGATGGCGTTCGGTCTGAACTCCGTCTCCGACGGCCTGCACGTCTTCATCGCGCCCGGTGCGACCGCCCTCGCCGACCAGCTGGCCCTGCGTGGCTACGTCCCCGTCCCCGTCGACCTGTCCGAGCTGCTGAAGGCCGGCGGCGGCATCAAGTGCTGCACCCAGGAGATCCGCTCATGACCGCACCCGCGCACACCCGTTCCTCCGCCGACCTGATCCGCGCCGAGGAGCCCGTCCTCGCGCACAACTACCACCCGCTGCCGGTCGTCGTCGCGCGCGCCGAGGGCACCTGGGTGGAGGACGTCGAGGGCAACCGCTACCTGGACATGCTGGCGGGCTACTCGGCGCTCAACTTCGGCCACCGCCACCCCGGGCTGATCGAGGCCGCCCACCGGCAGCTGGATCTGCTCACGCTCACCTCGCGGGCGTTCCACAACGACAAGCTCGCCGAGTTCGCCGAGCGCCTGGCCGCGCTGACCGGCCTGGACATGGTGCTGCCCATGAACACCGGCGCCGAGGCCGTGGAGAGCGCGGTCAAGGTGGCCCGCAAGTGGGCGTACGAGGTCAAGGGTGTCCCGGACGGCCAGGCCACCATCGTGGTCGCGGCGGACAACTTCCACGGCCGTACGACGACCATCGTCAGCTTCTCCACCGACGAGACCGCCCGCTCCGGCTTCGGACCCTTCACCCCGGGCTTCCGGGTCGTCCCCTACAACGACCTGGCCGCGCTGGAGGAGGCCGTCGACGACACCACGGCGGCGGTCCTCATCGAGCCGATCCAGGGCGAGGCGGGCGTGGTCATCCCCGACGACGGCTATCTGGCCGGAGTGCGGGAGCTGACCAGCCGCAAGGGCTGTCTGTTCATCGCGGACGAGATCCAGTCGGGCCTCGGCCGCACCGGCCGTACCCTCGCCGTCGAGCACGAGGCGGTCGTGCCCGACATGCTGCTGCTCGGCAAGGCGCTGGGCGGCGGCATCGTCCCGGTGTCCGCCGTGGTGGCCAAGCGCGAGGTGCTCGGGGTGCTGCGGCCCGGCGAGCACGGCTCCACGTTCGGCGGCAACCCGCTGGCCGCCGCCGTCGGCACCGCGGTGGTGGAGCTGCTGGAGACCGGCGAGTTCCAGCGCCGGGCGGCCGACCTCGGCGTCGGCCTGAGGGACGGGCTGACCGAACTCGTCGGCAAGGGCGTGGTCGGCTTCCGCGCCCGCGGCCTGTGGGCGGGCGTGGACATCGACCCCTCGGTGGGCACCGGCCGGGAGATCAGTGAGCGGCTGATGCGGGAGGGCGTGCTGGTCAAGGACACGCACGGCTCCACGATCCGGCTGGCTCCGCCGCTGACGATCACCGCCGAGGAGCTGGCGGGTGCGCTGGCCGCGCTGGAGAAGGTACTGAAGTAGGCGAGGAGAGTGCCCGCAGTGGCCGTCTCTCCTTCGCACTGCGAGGGTGAACACTGGGATCAGAGGTGGTAGACCACTGACGTGGACCACTCTCAGCGACTCTCAGCGACGGAGAGGTCGGCCGTGGGCACACAGGAGGAGCGCGCCGCAGCACGGCATCGGTTCGATGTGGCCGATGCCGTGCCCGTGCTGCTCGACGACCGGGGTCTGGTGACCTGCTGGACCCACGCGGCCCAGCGGCTGCTGGCCTATGGTCCGGCCGAGGTGGTGGGCCGGCCGGTGGCCGGGCTGCTGACGGACGAGGACGCGGCGCGCCTCCCGGAGCTGGGCGAGCGGTGCCGCCGGGACGGCGGCTGGGCGGGGCTGCTGACCGCCCGGCGCGCGGACGGGACCCCGGTGCGGGTGATGACGCGGGTCGTCGCCGCGCCGGAGGAGGACGGTTCGGCGCGCTGGCTGGCGCTGCTGTCGGAGATGGAGCAGGCGCCGGGCTGGGACATGAGCCGGACGGTGCTGGAGCAGATGGCGGCCCGCTCGCCCGTCGGCATAGCGATCGTGGACACCGATCTGCGGTTCGTCTGGTCCAACGCCGCGCTGGAGGAGTACGGCGGCGGACCGCCCTACCAGCGGCTGGGGCGGCGGCTCGCGGACATCCAGCCGGGCCTGGACGCGGCGGCCCTGGAGACGCAGATGCGGCGGGTGCTGGAGACCGGGGAGCCGATCGTCGGGTACGAGCACCTCGGGCATCTGCGCTCGGCACCGTACCGGGAGACGGCGCACATGATGTCGTTCACCCGGCTCGACGACGACCAGGGCCGGGCGATGGGCGTGTACTACACGGTCGTCGACGTCAGCGAGCGGCACCGGGCCCGACAGCGGCTCGCCCTGCTGGACCGCGCGGGCCGGCACATCGGACGCACGCTGGACGTGGTGCACACCGCCCAGGAGCTGGCGGACGTGGCGGTGCCGGGCTTCGCCGACCTGGTCTGGGTGGATCTGCTCGACTCGGTGCTCAGCGGCGGGGAACCCGCACCCGGGCCGCTGAGCCGGACCGGGCCGGTGGCGCTGCGCCGGGCCGGACATCGCTCGGAAACCGAGGACGCGGCCGTCGGCATAGGAGCCGTGGCCACCTATCTCGCGGGGTCGCCGCCGATCCGCTCGCTGACCAGTGGCCGCTCCTGGCGTGCCGAGCGGCTCGATCCGCTCGCCCGGGAATGGGCCGTGGACGTGCTGGGCCGGGAGGCCACCTTCCGGGAGCTGGGGCTGCACAGCGTGATGATCGTGCCGGTCCGCGCGCGGGGCGTCACGCTGGGGATCACCACGTTCTTCCGGCGCAGCCGCAAGGAGCCGTTCGACGCGGACGATCTGCGGCTCGCCGAGGACCTGGTGTCGCGGGCCGCTGTCTGCGTGGACAACGCCCGCCGCTACACCCGCGAACGGGACGCCGCCCTGGTCCTCCAGCGCAGTCTGCTCCCCCACCGGCTGTGCGACCAGGACGCCGTGGAGGTCGCCTCCTGCTACCGGCCCGCCGACGAGCTGACCGGCCTCGGCGGCGACTGGTACGACCTCGTGCCGCTGTCCGGGGCGCGGGTCGCGCTGGTGGTGGGCGAGGTGCCGGGGCACGGCATCGACGCCGCCGCGGCCATGGGCCGCCTGCGTACGGCCGTACGGACGCTCGCCGCGCTGGATCTGCGGCCCGACGAGGTGCTGGCCCATCTCGACGACCTGGTCGGCAGGTCGGCCCGGGACGAGGGCGTGGCGCCGGACACCGAGGGCGCCGACAGCATGCGGGGCGTGGGGGCGGGGTGCCTGTACGCGGTGTACGACCCGGTGGACGGGCAGTGCACCATGGCCGCCGCCGGCCATCCCTCCCCCGCCGTCCTGCTGCCCGACGGCGAGGTGACCTTCGTCGATCTGCCGCAGGGGCCGCCGCTCGGCGTGGGCGGCCCGCCCTTCGAGGCGGTCGAGCTGGTGCTGGCCGAGGGCAGCACGCTCGCCCTGTACACCGACGGCCTGCTGGCCCGCGGCGACGCCGGGACCAGGGACGCGGACCGGGACCGGCTGCGCCCGGCCCTGGAACGGACCGCGCCCTCCCTCGCGCTGCACGCCAGGGCCGTGGTGGACGCGCTGGTCCCGGTGCGGCCGCAGGACGACGTGGTGCTGCTGATGGCCCGCACCCGGCTGCTGGGCTCCGACCAGGTCGCGGACTGGGACCTGCCGAGCGATCCCGCCGTGGTCGCCGACGCCCGCAAGGGCGCCACCCGCCAGCTTTCCGAATGGGATCTGGAGCCGCTGGCCTTCACCACCGAACTGATCGTCAGCGAGCTGGTCACCAACGCCATCCGGCACGCGGCCGGGCCCATCCGGCTGCGGCTGATCAAGGAGCGCTCGCTGATCTGCGAGGTCCTGGACGGCGGCGCCTCCGCCCCGCATCTGCGCCATCCGCGCGCCACCGACGAGGGCGGCCGGGGGCTGTTGCTGGTGTCCCAGTTCGCCCAGCGATGGGGCACGCGCTTCGCCCCCGAGGGCAAGATCATCTGGGCCGAGCAGTCCCTCACGGAGCCGGTGGACTGATCGGCACCTTGGGCGCATATGCCACATGCCATGCCAAACTGGGGTGATCTCGGTGATGAGGCGGGACTCATGAGCGACACGGCGATCGACTACGGGGCAGTCTTCCAGGCCCTGCCCGGCATGGTGGCACTGCTGACACCCGAGTTGATCTACGCGGATGTCAACGAAGACTTCCTGCTCATGACCGGGCGCAGCCGCGAGGACCTCGTCGGCCGCTATCTCTTCGACGCGTTCCCCGACAACCCCAACGACTCCGCCGCCACCGGCATGCGCAATCTGGCGGCCTCCCTCCAGCGGGTGGTCGCCACCGGCGAGCGGGACGTGATGGCGCTCCAGCGCTACGACGTGGAGTCCGTGGAACGGCCGGGGCAGTGGGAGGAGCGCTACTGGAGCCCGGTCAACGCCCCGGTCCTCGGCCCCGACGGCAAGGTGGTCCTGCTGGTCCACCGGGTCGAGGAGGTCACGGAACTGATCCGGGCCCGCGGCGGCCCGACCGGCAGCCGGGCCCGCGTGATGGAGGCCGAGCTGTACACCAGGGCCCGGGAACTCCAGGAGCTCAACGACCGGCTCCGGCAGGCCCACGCCCGCGAACGGGAGGTCGCGCTCGCCCTCCAGGAGGCGATGCTGCCCGCCCGCCGCCAGGTCCGCCACCAGGCCGTCGCGGTGCGCTACCGGCCCGCGGTCGGCGCGCTGAACGTGTGCGGGGACTGGTACGACCTGGTCGACCTGGTCGGCGGCAACCGCATCGGCGTCTCCGTCGGGGACGTGGTCGGCCACGGCCTCGCGGCGGCCGGGGTGATGGGCCAGCTGCGCAGCGCGCTGAGCGCCGCCTCACGAGTCGCCGAGGGGCCGGGCCAGGCGCTCGACGTCCTCGGCCGGTACGCGCATGTCGTCGACGGTGCGGAATCGGCCACCGCGGTCACCACATTCGTCGATCTCGACCGGCACACCATCGCCTACAGCAGCGCCGGGCATCCGCCGCCCGCGCTGCTGCACCCCGACGGCCGGGTGGAGTTCCTCGACCGGGCCACCGACCCGCCGCTCGACGCCCGCCCCGATCCCGTCCAACGACCGCAGGCGGAGACGGAGTTCACCGAGGGCGCCACCCTCGTGCTCTACACCGACGGCCTGGTGGAACGCAGACGGGAGGACATCTACGCCGGTCTGGCCCGGCTCGCCGACTCCCTCGTCCGGCACTGTCACGACGACCCCGAGACCCTCGCGGACGCGGTCCTGCTGGACCTGCTGCCGCCCGGCGGCGCCACCGACGACACGGCGCTGGTGGTGGTGCGGCTCTGACGGGTTGTGAGTTCCCTGTCAAGGTCGTCGGAAAGGTCCGCGCCAGTCGCCTCCGAGCCGGTTCCCGCCCCACCCGCCTGTGCCTACACTGGCACCCCCACAACACGCCGGTTGACCTGCAAGTAGAGGAGCGCCTCCTTGTTCTACTACCTGCTCAAGTACGTGTTGCTGGGCCCCTTGTTGAGACTCGTCTTCCGCCCGCGCACGGAAGGGCTGGAACACGTCCCGTCGTCCGGGGCGGCGATCGTGGCGGGCAACCACCTGTCCTTCTCGGACCACTTCCTGATGCCCGCGATCCTCAAGCGCCGCATCACCTTCCTGGCCAAGGCCGAGTACTTCACCGGGCCCGGCCTCAAGGGCCGGCTGACCGCGTTCTTCTTCCGCAGCGCCGGCCAGATCCCGGTCGACCGCTCCGGCAAGGAGGCCGGCCAGGCCGCGATCCGCGAGGGCCTCGGCGTCCTGCGCAAGGACGAACTGCTGGGCATCTACCCGGAGGGCACCCGCTCCCACGACGGCCGCCTGTACAAGGGCAAGGTCGGCGTCGCGGTCATGGCGCTCAAGGCGGGCGTGCCGGTGATCCCCTGCGCGATGATCGGCACCTTCGAGGCCCAGCCGCCCGGCAAGGTCATCCCGAACATCCACCCCGTGGTGATCCGCTTCGGCAAGCCCCTGGACTTCTCCCGCTACGCCGGCATGGAGAACGAGAAGGCCATCCTGCGCGCCATCACCGACGAGATCATGTACGCCATCCTGTCCCTCTCCGAGCAGGAGTACGTCGACCAGTACGCGGCCGTCGCCAAGGCGGAGCAGGCCGCGGCCCGCGAGCAGAAGACGCGCAGGTTCCCGAAGATGCCGCTCGGCTGAGGGCATGTTCCGCTGGATCAAGGTGAGTTGACGACCGTACCCTCACCGCATGGGACGCGTGGTGGTGATCGGGGCGACGGGACAGATCGGTCGTGCGGCGGTGGCCGCCCTCGCCGGGGACGGCTGGGAGGTGACGGCACTCTCCCGGCGCGCCACCCGGGTCGAGGGCTGGCCGGACGAGGTGCGGGTGGTGGCGGCCGACCGCGACGACGACTCCGCGCTGGCCGCGGCGATCGGCGACGGCTGCGACACGGTCGTCGACCTGGTGGCCTACGGCGCCGCGCACGCCCACCAGTTGACCGCGCTGGCCGGGCGGATCGGCTCGGCGGTGGTGATCTCCAGCGCGGAGGTGTACGAGGACGACCGGGGCCGGGGCTTCGCCACGATGGGAGAGCCGGACGGCTTCCCCGCGTATCCGGTGCCGATCCGGGAGGACCAGCCGACGGTCCGGGCGGACGGGGACACCTACCGCTCGGGCAAGGCGGCACTGGAGCACGAACTCCTCGCCTCCGCCGGCGCGTTGCCCACCACTCTGCTCCGCGCCTGCGCGGTCCACGGCCCGTACAGCCCGCTCCCCCGCGAACTGTACTTCGTCAAGCGCAACCTGGACGGCCGCCGCCGAAGAGCGCTCGCCTTCTCCGGAGAGAGCCGCTTCCATCCGTCCGGGACCCGCAACCTCGCCGAGCTGATCCGGCTGGCGGCGGCCCGGCCGGGCTCGCGGGTGCTCAACGCGGCGGATCCGCAGGCACCGACGGTCGCGGAGATCGGGGCGGCGGTGGACGCGGTGATGGGCGTGGACCCGGAGACGGTCCTCCTGGAGGGCCCGCCGCCGAACCCCGCCGTGGGACGGACTCCGTGGTCGGCCGAGCGCCCGGTGGTGTGCGACATGACGGCTGCCGAACGGGAGTTGGGCTACCGGCCGGTGACGACCTACGTACAGGCGCTGCCCGAGACGGTGCAGTGGCTGGAGCGGGTGCTGGCCGAGCGGGACTGGCGGGAGGCGTTCCCGCTGCTCGCGAAGGTGTACCCGGACCTGTTCGACTACGCGGCGGAGGACGCGTGGTTCGAGAGGTGAGCGCGCAGGAAGCGCGACTCAGGGAGTGAGCGACGCCAGCGCCTCGTCCAGGATCCGGCGCAGCACCCGCGCGTCCGCTGCGACGGCGGTCACCAGTACGGCGGGCCCGGGCAGCGGCATCAGTACGGCCTGTTCGCCGAGCACCCGAGCGGCATCCGGCGCTTTCTCGAACTCGGGTCGTACGACGACGAGTTGCCCGACCGCGCGATGTCCGGCGAGCCCGGCGGGACCGTCCCAGCCGCCCGGGGCGCCGGGTCCGCAGGCCAGTTCCTGATCGAGGACGGTGCGCCCGGCGACGCGCAGGGTCAGTCGGCTGGTGAGCCGCCCCGGTTCCTCGCCCACGCGCCCGAGGACCTGCTCCTCACGCAGGACCAGCCGGGCACCGGCCTGGAGATCGACCCGCGTGGTGACGAACAGCTCGCTGCCCGCGGCGGAGATCAACTGCTCGGGCAGCCAGTGCAGTTCGCCGCCGTCGGCCACGGTGATCCGTACGTCGTAGCGGGCCGCGCCCTTGGCCTGGCCGGGCAGGGCGATGGTCGCGGCGGCGGATCCGACGTGCAGCCGGGCCCCGGCCGCCACCTCGGCCTCGACGGCGAACCGGTCGCCGCCGAGGGGTCCGCTCATGGCACCGACCAGCATGACCCGCGCCTCGGCACCGCTCCCCCGGGTGCGCCGCAGGGCGAGCGGCCCATCGCCCTCCAGCACGGGCAGCGCCGTACCGCCCCTGCCGTCACCGCGTGCGCCGATGCGGGCGGTGGCGGTGACGCCGGCGGCGATCACGCCGCCCACGCGGCGAGCTGCGCGCGCACCCAGTCGGCGACCTCCCGGACGCCGTCCTCGCCGCGCAAGGACTGGAAGACGACGGGGAGTTCGGCGCGCTGCGCCTTGGCGTCGGCGGCCATCCGGGCGAGATCGGAGCCGACGTAGGGGGCGAGATCGGTCTTGTTGACGACGAGCAGATCGGCCGTGGTCACCCCGGGCCCGCCCTTGCGCGGGATGTCGTCGCCGCCCGCGACGTCGATCACGAAGATCTGCGCGTCCACGAGGCCCTTGGAGAAGGTGGCGGTCAGATTGTCCCCGCCGGATTCCACGAGCACGAGGTGCAGGGGCCCGACCTCGTCCTCCAGGTCCTCGACGGCTTCGAGGTTGGCGGAGATGTCGTCACGGATGGCGGTGTGCGGACAGGCGCCCGTCTCGACGGCGGTGATCCGCTCGGCCGGCAGAACGGCCTCCCGCAACAGGAACTCGGCGTCCTCGCGGGTGTAGATGTCATTGGTGACGACGGCCAGCGACAGCTCATCGCGCAAGGCACGGCACAGCGCGGCCACTGTGGCGGTCTTCCCCGACCCGACGGGCCCACCGAGCCCGATCCGAAGGGCACGGCGAGAGCCGTCGGGACGACGGGCGTCGGCGCTGACGGCGGACGGCCCGTGCGGGGTGTGGTCAAGATGCATGTACGGCTCCAGTTCTGCCGGTGGTGCTCGGTTCGAGGCGGGACTCAGGACGCGAACAGCCGCACCCCCCAGGCCGCATGGACCTCCGCCCCGATCTCCAACAGGGGCGACGACCCCGCGGGCAGGGCCTCGACGCCCGTGTCGACGACGTCCCGCGCCGCCTCCACCGCCTGGTCCGCGACCAGGTCCATCTCAGGCGCCAACCGAGCCAGCACAGCCGTAGCGTCGAACGGATCAAGACTCAACAGCCGCACCGTCGCGGACGCAGGCCCACTGACACTCTCGTACACCGCGCAGTACGCGGCATCCACCGCACCGAGCCCGGCCGCGCGGGCCGTCACCCCGAGCACCACGGGCTGATGGGCCCCCTTGGGGAACGACCTGGCGAGAGCGTCGAGTTCACCGGAGGGCCAGGTGGCCCGAGCGGCCCGCATCAACTGCCGCCCCAGCTTCCGCGCAGCAAGCCGCAGCGCAGGGGACGGCGTCCGCGCATCCGCCGCCGCGTCCAGCGCCACCGGATCCACCCCGAGGGACGCCGCCGCCGCGACCGCCGCGCACACCCGGCCCACGGTGTGCAGCCGCCCGCGACAGAACTCCTCCAGACTCGCCGCCCCGGTCACCCGCCCGGCCTTGACGGCCGCCTCCGCCCCACCGGAGTGCGCATGCCCCCCGGCGGGAAAGCGGCCGTCGGCCAGGACGAGAAGCGCTGCCCTGGACATCAGAAGAGGAAGTACCGCTGAGCCATGGGCAGTTCGACGGCAGGAGTGGCCTCGACCAGCTCCCCGTCGATGCGCACGGCGAAGCTGTCGGGGTCGACCTCGACACGCGGCCGGGCGTCGTTCTCCCGCATGTCGGCCTTGGTGACTCCGCGCGTGGAGTCGATCCCGACGAACCGCTTGCCGAGCTGGAGCCGTTCCGGCAGCCCGTCCTCGATCGCCAGCGGCGCCACGAAGTTCACGGAATTGGCGGCGGGCCCGCGCCCGATCGCCCCGAACATCGGCCGCGGCAGGACCGGCTGCGGCGTCGGGATGGAGGCGTTGGCGTCGCCCATCTGCGCGTACGCGATCTGCCCGCCCTTGAGGACGAGTTGCGGCTTGACCCCGAAGAACGCGGGCTCCCACAGCACCAGATCGGCCAGCTTCCCGGACTCCACGGACCCGACCTGCCCGGCGATGCCCTGGGCGAGGGCCGGGTTGATCGTGTACTTGGCGACATAGCGCCGTACCCGCAGATTGTCCGCGCGCCCGTCCCCCGGCAGCGCCCCTCGCCGCCGCTTCATGACATGCGCGGTCTGCCAGGTGCGCAGGACGACCTCGCCGACGCGGCCCATGGCCTGTGAGTCGGAGGAGATGATCGAGATGGCGCCGAGGTCGTGCAGGATGTCCTCGGCGCCGATCGTGGACGGCCGGATCCGGGACTCGGCGAAGGCCAGGTCCTCCGGGACCGCCGGGTTGAGGTGGTGGCACACCATCAGCATGTCGAGGTGTTCCTCGGCGGTGTTGACGGTGAACGGCCGCGTCGGGTTGGTGGAGCTGGGCAGCACATGCGGCTCGGAGACCACGGTCATGATGTCCGGCGCGTGCCCGCCGCCCGCGCCCTCGGTGTGGTACGCGTGAATGCCGCGGCCCCCGATGGCGGCGAGGGTGTCCCCGACGAACCCGGCTTCGTTCAGGGTGTCGGTGTGGATGGCGATCTGGATGCCGGTACGGTCGGCGACGGTCAGCGAGGCGTCTATGACGGCGGGCGTCGAGCCCCAGTCCTCGTGCAGCTTCAGGCCCATCGCACCCCCGCGGATCTGCGACAGCATCGCCTCGTGCGAGACGGTGTTGCCCTTGCCGAGGAAGCCGATGTTCAGCGGATAGGACTCCATCGCCTCCAGCATCCGCGCCAGATGCCACGGCCCCGGTGTCACGGTGGTCGCCTTGGAGCCCTCGGCAGGTCCGGTGCCGCCGCCGATCAGCGTCGTGATGCCCGAGGCGAGCGCCTCGTCGGCGATCTGCGGGCAGATGAAGTGGACGTGCGCGTCGATGGCACCGGCGGTGAGTATCTTGCCGTTGCCCGCGATGACCTCGGTCTCGGGGCCGATGACGAGATCCGGGTGCACCCCGTCCATGGTGTCGGGGTTGCCCGCCTTGCCGATGCCGGCGATCCGGCCGTCGCGGATGCCGATGTCGGCCTTGACGACGCCCCAGTGGTCGATCACCACGGCACCGGTGATGACCGTGTCGGGGGTGCCGTCTGCGCGCGTAGCACGCGACTGGCCCATGGACTCGCGGATGACCTTGCCGCCGCCGAACACGGCCTCGTCACCGGCGAGTCCGGGCCCGCCCGAGCGGTCCTCCTCGATCTCCACGAGCAGATCGGTGTCGGCGAGCCGGATCCGGTCCCCGGTCGTCGGGCCGAACAGGTCGGCGTAGGCGGCACGCGAGATCTCAGGCATCGAGGGCACCTCCGGTCTCCCCGCGCAGTCCGGGCACGACACGGGCGCCGGCCAGCGGGACGAGTTCGACGTCGACGGGGATCCCGGGCTCGAAGCGCACGGCGGTGCCGGCGGCGATGTTGAGCCGCTTGCCGCGGGCGGCGGCGCGGTCGAAGTCCAGACCGGGGTTGGCCTCGGCGAAGTGGTAGTGGGAGCCGACCTGGACGGGCCGGTCGGCGGCATTGAGGACGGTCAGCCGGGTGACCTCACGGCCTGCGTTGTAGACGATCGGCCCCTCAGCGAAGTGGACCTCTCCGGGAATCATCGAAGCGCCCTCCCTCAGACGATCGGCTCGTGGACGGTGACGAGCTTGGTGCCGTCGGGGAAGGTCGCCTCGACCTGGACCTCGTGGATCATCTCCGGGACGCCCTCCATGACGTCGTCCCGGGTGAGCAGCTTGCGGCCGGAGGACATCAGCTCGGCGACCGTACGGCCGTCGCGTGCGCCTTCGAGGAGGTGGGAGGTGATGAGGGCGACGGCCTCGGGGTGGTTGAGCTTGAGCCCGCGGGCCCGGCGCTTCTCGGCGACGTCGGCCGCGACATGGATCAGCAGCCTCTCCTGCTCGTGCGGGGTCAGTTGCACGTCCCACCTCACCTCTCGCTCCGGACCGTGCGGGGCCCGGTTGCCGCGGCCACGGGCAAAGTCCCTGGTGGCGTGGAGGGAGGCTAGTTGGACCGAGTTTCGGGAACGTTAACCGAGCTGTGATCCGGTCAGGCGTCCGATCGCGGCGCGGCCATGCTCATCAGGGCGCGCAGTCCGTCCTGGAGGACCTCGACCGGAACCGGCCCGAACAGGGACTGCTGGGCGATGAAGCCCTGCACGGCGGCGACCATGGTCCGGGCGACGTGTTCGGCTGGGATGTCCGCCCGCATCATGCCGGCGTCCTGGTAGCCCTCGAACACCCGGGTCCAGGCCACGCTCACCACGCCGTACACCTCGTCCATCACGCCCGAGAGGTCCGGGTCGCGCGCCGTCTCCGCCCAGACCTGCATCATCAGCCTCGGGAAGGCCGGTGCGTCGTCGATGGTGAGGGAGCCCCAGATGCGCATCGCGCGGCCGAGCACCTCGCCGACCAGCTCGTCCAGCGGCGGGGGCGGGCTCTGCCGGGTGACCTCCTCGAACACGGTGACCAGCTCGGCGAGGACGCCCTTGACGATCGCGGAGATCAGCTCGTCCTTCCCGCTGAAGTAGCGGTACACCGCTCCGGCCGAGAGGTCGACCTCCTTCAGTACGTCCTGCATGGAGGTGGCGTGGAAGCCGTTGCGGGCGAAGCAGCGGGCGGCGCCTTCCAGGATCTGGCGGCGGCGGGCGTCGAGATGTTCCTGGGATACGCGGGCCATGGTCCCTCAATTTAAAACGAACGTTCCTTCTTGACAAGTGGGCCGGGCGGCGCGACGCTGATGCCTCCACTAAAACGAATGATCGTTCTCTTTAAGAGTCGATCTCTGTGAGCACCACCGCGTACGCAAGGGGAAACCATGTCCACCCGCCGCCGACTGATCGCGGTCGTCGTCCTAGTCCCGGTCCTCGCCGCCCTCGCTCTGTGGGCCTTCGCCTGGCCCGCCGCCCGCACCGCACCCCGCGACCTGCCGCTCGGCGTGGCCGGTCCGGCCGCCGCCACCGCCCAGGTGGAACGCCAACTGGCCCGACACGAGGGGGCGTTCGAGATCCACCGCTACGCCGACGAGGCCGCTGCCCGGGACGCCGTCGAGGACCGGTCCGTATACGGCGCGATCGTCGTGACCCCGGGCGGCACCGAGCTGCTCACGGCCTCTGCGGGAAGTCCGGTCGTGGCCCAGTTGCTCCAGCAGCAGGCCGCCGCCATGGGCACCGAGGTCCGGACCGTCGATGTGGTGCCCGCGCCCGCAGACGATCCCCGGGGCGCGGCCCTCACCTCGAGCGTGCTGCCGCTCGCCTTGGCCGGTATCGCCGGGGGCGCGGTGGTGACGCTGCTCGGTCTGCGCGGCACTCGGGCGGTGGCCGCCCTGGTCGCGTCCGCCGCGCTGGTGGGCCTCGCCGCGGCGGCCGTGGCGCACAGCTGGCTGGGGGTCGTCGACGGCAACTGGTGGGCGGAGGCAGGGGTGTTCAGCCTGGCGACTCTGGCGGTGGGCGCCGCCGTCGCCGGTCTTGCGGCCCTGATCGGGACCCCCGGGATCGGGATCACCGCAGGCGTCATGATGCTGCTCGGCAACCCCTTCTCGGGGGCGGCCTCGGCGCCGGAGATGCTACCCCAGCCGGTCGGCGCGATCGGGCAGTGGCTGCCGCCGGGCGCGGGCGCGAGCGCGCTGCGCTCCACGGCGTTCTTCGACGGCGCCGCGGCGACCGGTCCCGTCCTGACGCTGACCTGGTGGGCGGCGCTCGGCCTCGGCGCGGTGGTGCTCGGCGCCCTGCTGAAGTCCCGGACGGAGAGCGAGCCGGCGGCGGAGCGGGAACTCGCCTCGGTGTCATAGGGGCCAAGGGCGAGTTGATCGACCGTCACCTCGGCGTCGTCGGTCCGCCCGATCCCGCCCATGCGCCGGTACATGCGCCGCGTGTGCTGGACGGACAGCGCCGCGCGACTCTCGTCACGGTGGCGTCGCGCTCGGACAGTTGACGCACGTGAGCGCGGTGCGGGCGTCCCGCCGCGATCTCGAGTCGTCCGGCTCTGAGTTGAAACGGACCAAACGACGTACCCCCTTTTGGCGTAGTCACCTCTCCTTTTGGCGACCCGTCAGGGTTGCGCAACGCGCGTGGCTCGGGGACCGAAATGGACGTTCCGTGCCTGGTCCGGGCATCCCCCGGGCACTCGACGATCGTTCGAATGGACCAGTGTCCACCCGAACGGGTGAGTGGTGAGTAACGCCACAAATCCCCGGTTCCATTGGGATTTTCGGACATCGGTGAGTCAAGATCCCTGTCTGACGACAAGCCCCCGCCACAGCGGCGGGGCGGTCCGGGCGGACGCCGAGTCCTGCCGCCGCCCGGATGACCGGTCGACAGGAGTGGATCGGCAGGAGTGGAGGACCCAAGCACGACGGGTCGCCGGCACGGAAGTTCGCGCCGAGCAGCCCTTGGGGTGAAGCCGCTTACGCGGCCGGGCTACTTCGCCAGCCCGAATCCGACAGGTCATCCTTCACAGGCGGCTGACGAAGGGTTGCGCATGACTGCGCTCAATCGTGTCCCGTCGCTGATGGCCCGGGCCGGCACGGCTTCGGCTCTCACCATCGCCGCCGTGGGCGGTTCGATCGTGGCCCCCGGCCTCTCCTCCGAGGCGGAGGCGGCCACACCGGCGACGAAGGCACTCCAGGTCGCGGCCTCCAAGAAGGGCTCCCCGTACAAGTGGGGCGCCATCGGACCGCACCGCTTCGACTGCTCCGGGCTCACGCTGTACTCGTACAAGAAGGCGGGCAAGACGCTGCCCCGTACGGCGGCCCAGCAGTACAACAAGACGCGCCACATCTCCGCCAAGAGCCGCAAGTCCGGCGACCTCGTGTTCTTCCACTCGGGGTCGAACGTGTACCACGTCGGCATCTACGCCGGGAAGGGGAAGATCTGGCACGCCCCGAAGACCGGGGACGTGGTGAGGCTGCAGAAGATCTGGACCAAGAGCGTCTGGTACGGCCGGGTGAGCTGACCGGCGACCCTCAGGGGCGGCGGCGCATCTGACCCGCCGCCGCCCTGACGGGCGTCATGAGGGCGCGCCCACGAACCTATGGCTCCTGCTGCCCCACGATCGTCACCGGGCGGGCCGGGGCCGTCCAGGGCAGTTCGATGGAGACCGTCTTGCCGCCCTCACGGGTCGGCCGGACTCTGAGGCGGCCGCCGCACTCCGCGGTCAGCCAGCGGATGATCACCAGTCCGCGCCCGTTGTCCTGCTGGACGGCGGCGGGCAGCCGCTTGGGAAAACGCGGGTGACTGTCGGTCACCCCGATGCGCAGTTGCTCGTCATGGTGCAGCTCGATGTCCACCGTGAAGGTGGGTGACTGACCGAGCGTGTGCTGTACGGCGTTGGTGGCGAGTTCGGAGACGATGAGCCTGATGGTGTCGGCCACTTCCGTCTCGACCGGCAACCCCCATTCCGCGAGGGTGCTGACCACATAGCCACGCGCCGCGGAGACCGAGGCGGGATCGCTCGGCAGAGTGACGGATGCTTCCAGATGGTCTGCCATGGCGACGTCGTCCCTTTCCCACGGGACCGCAGTCCGACACGGAGCGGATGGTTCGAGTACGGTCCCGGACTGGTGCTTCATCGCCAGACTGCCATTACCTCGCCGGTCACGGTGGCGATCCACCAAGATATGCATATATCTGTCGCTCAAAGCGGTGAACTCTGCTACGCGAGACCGTATTTGGGCGGCCCGGTTGGAGTAAGGAGTAGCGCATGCAGCACGGGCCGGCGGTACGCCGCCGAAAGCTGGGCGCCGAACTGCGTGCGTTGCGCACCGGTGCGGGCCTGACGAGCGGTGAGGCGGCGCGCCTGGTGGGCTGGCACCAGTCGAAGGTGAGCCGGATCGAGACCGGTGCCAGCGGGGTGAAACCGGCCGATGTGCGGTTACTCCTGGATGCCTACGCGGTCGGCGACTCCCAACTACGGGACTTGCTGCTGGTGTTGGCGGGGTCCGACGGCGGGGCCGGACGGCATCACTGGTGGCACGCGTATCGCGGGGTACTGCCGCCGACCTACCGGGACTTCATCAGCCTGGAGTCCCAGGCGAGCGCGATGCGCACGCTGGAGACCTCCGTGGTGCCGGGGCTGTTGCAGACGCCGGAGTACGCGCGGGCGGTGACCCGGGCCGCGGTGGGCGGTCTCGATGAGACGGACGAACGGCTGGACGCGCTGGTCGAGGTGCGGCTGGCCCGGCAGGACGTGCTGCGCGGGCTGCCGCCGCTGGAGTTGAGCGCGGTGCTCGACGAGGCGGTGCTGCGCCGGAACATCGGCGGTCCCGGGGTGATGTCCCGACAGCTGTGGCGGCTGGTGGAGGCGGGGCGGCTGCCTCAAGTGTGCCTTCAGGTACTGCCGTTCACCGCGGGAGCGCACATCGGTATCACGGGGCCTTTCGTTATCTTCTCATTTTCGCGCACTTCTGATCTGGATGTGGTTGTTCTCGACCACCTTACGAGTAGCCTCTACCTCGAACGGAAAGAAGACCTCCAGGCGTACACGGAGGCCTTCACCACCCTTCAGATCCACGCCCTTTCGCCCGAGGAAACGTTGGATTACATCGCCGCGATAGCTGACGGCGCGTAAGGAGGCACCATGTCTGCAATGCCTCGGCACGTACCTTCCAGTACCGATCTGCCTGCGGCGCACTGGGTGCGCAGCAGCTACAGCACGGGTGCGAACAACTGCGTGGAGACGGCTCGGCCGCTGACCGGTCCAGGGGCCGGACTGCTCGCCGTGCGCGACTCCAAGAGCCCGGCCGGACCCGCGCTGCTCTTCTCCCCCGAGAGCTGGGCGGACTTCACGGCCGCGTTCCAGTCCTGACAGTTCCCGATCCGTTCGGATCGGTCTCGATCAGTTCCGTTTCGATCAATTCCCTCGCCGCGGCGGCAGGGCCGTGTCACGCCGACTCATGGTCGTGTCTCGCCGATGACCCGTACAGCGCGTTCGATCTGCCCGTCCGTGAGATCCGCGCGGGCGGTCAGCCGCAGCCGTGAGATGCCGTCGGGCACGGAAGGAGGACGGAAACAGCCCACGGCGAGGCCCGCCCCCCGGCAGTCCGCCGCCCAGCGCACGGCCTCCTCCGGGGACGGCGCGCGCACCGAGACGACCGCGGCGTCCGGACGCACCGCCTGATGGCCCTCGGCCGTCAGGCGGGCGTGCAGTTCACCGGCCACCGCACGCGCCCGTGCCGCCCGCTCCGGCTCCCGGCGCAGCAGCCGCAGAGCCGCCAGGGCGGCACCGGTCGCGGCGGGCGCCAGACCGGTGTCGAAGATGAACGTCCGGGCCGCGTTGACCAGATGGTCGATCACCCGGGCCGGGCCCAGGACGGCACCGCCCTGGCTGCCCAGCGACTTGGACAGCGTCACCGTGACGACGACGTCGTCGGCGCCCGCAAGCCCCGCCGCGTAGGGGGCACCCCGGCCGCCGTCGCCGAGCACCCCGAGCCCGTGCGCGTCGTCGACCACGAGTCCCGCGCCGTACTCCCGGCACGCCTCGGCGAGCCCGGCCAGCGGGGCCGCGTCGCCATCGACCGAGAAGACGGTGTCGGAGACCGCCACCGCCGGTCCGTCATGGGTGTGCAGTGCCTTGCGCACGGCGTCCGGCTCGGCGTGCGCGACCACCTGGGTCGTACCGCGGGCCAGCCGGCAGCCGTCGATGAGCGAGGCGTGATTGCCCGCGTCCGACACGATCAGCGAGCCGTGCGGCCCGAGCGCGGTGACCGCGGCGAGGTTGGCCGCGTAGCCGGAGGAGAAGACCAGCGCCGCCTCGAAACCGCAGAAGTCCGCCAGCTCGCGCTCCAGCTCGCCGTGCAGCTCCGTCGTACCGGTGACGAGCCGGGAGCCGGTGGCGCCGCCGCCCCAGGTCCGCGCCGCCTCGGCCGCGCCCTCGGTGACCTCCGGATGGTGGGCCAGGCCCAGGTAGTCATTGCTCGCGAGGTCCAGCAGCGGCGAGTCGGCGGGGCGGGGGCGCAGGGTCCGGACGAGTCCGGCGCGGCGGCGCAGCTCCGCCTGGTCGTCGATCCAGCCGAACGCCATGGGTCCTCCGGGGATTTTGTAGGCAGCGCACAGACACTAGCGGGACGACCCGGCACCCAGGGTGTGGCAATACCCACACCTCGAAGCGCCCGAGTTGTACGAACTCTCCTTGGCCAGGAACCCCTCCGTAAGACAGGATCAGCTCTCATGGACCTGCTGAACACGCTGGTGGACAAGGGGCTGCGGCGCGAGCTGCCGACCCGTGAGGAAGCCCTGGCCGTCCTCGCGACGTCCGATGACGACCTGCTCGATGTGGTGGCCGCGGCCGGCAAGGTGCGCCGGCACTGGTTCGGCCGT
Organism: Streptomyces davaonensis JCM 4913; assembly: GCF_000349325.1. Classification (GTDB taxonomy): domain Bacteria; phylum Actinomycetota; class Actinomycetes; order Streptomycetales; family Streptomycetaceae; genus Streptomyces; species Streptomyces davaonensis. The sequence continues at coordinate 8,222,008 of NC_020504.1, read as the reverse complement.
CGGGTGAAACTGAACTACCTCGTCAACCTCAAGTCCGGCTTGTGCCCCGAGGACTGCTCCTACTGCTCGCAGCGGCTCGGCTCGACCGCCGGGATCCTCAAGTACACCTGGCTCAAGCCCGACGAGGCCTCCAAGGCGGCGGCCGCGGGGCTCGCCGGCGGCGCCAAGCGCGTCTGCCTGGTGGCCAGCGGACGCGGCCCGACCGACCGCGACGTGGACCGTGTCTCGGACACCATCAAGGCGATCAAGGACCAGAACGAGGGCGTCGAGGTGTGCGCCTGTCTCGGTCTGCTCTCCGACGGCCAGGCCGAGCGGCTGCGCGAGGCGGGCGCCGACGCGTACAACCACAACCTCAACACGTCCGAGGGGACGTACGGGGACATCACGACCACCCACACCTACGCCGACCGCGTCGACACCGTGCAGAAGGCGCACGGGGCCGGTCTCTCCGCGTGCTCCGGCCTGATCGCCGGCATGGGTGAGAGCGACGAGGACCTGGTCGATGTCGTGTACTCGCTGCGCGAGCTCGACCCGGACTCGGTGCCGGTCAACTTCCTGATCCCGGTCGAGGGCACCCCGCTGGCCAAGGAGTGGAACCTCACTCCGCAGCGGTGCCTGCGCATTCTGGCGATGGTGCGGTTCGTCTGTCCCGACGTGGAGGTACGGATCGCCGGTGGCCGCGAGGTCCATCTGCGGACCATGCAGCCGCTCGCCCTGAACCTGGCCAACTCGATCTTCCTCGGCGACTACCTCACGACCGAGGGCCAGGCGGGCAAGGCCGACCTGGAGATGATCGCCGACGCCGGGTTCGAGGTGGAGGGCGCGGGCGAGGTGACGCTGCCGGAGCACCGGGCGGCCGGGGGTGGCTGCGGGTCCCATGCGGGCGGCCATGACTGTGGCGGCTGCGGTTCTCACGAGGGCGGCGGGGTCTGCGGTTCCGTTCCGGCGCCGGCCGAGCAGGCCGAGCCCGGTGAGGTCCGCAGCGATCTCGTCGCCGTGCGCCGCCGCGGCGCCGGGACGGATGTCGCGCCCAATGCCTGACCTGAGCGTGCCCGAGCTGCTGGACCTCGACCGGAAGCATGTGTGGCATCCGTACGGTCCGATGCCGGGCCGCCAGGAGCCGCTGGTCGTGGAGTCGGCGAGCGGGGTACGGCTGCGTCTTGCGGACGGCTCGGGCGAGCTGGTCGACGGGATGTCGTCCTGGTGGTCGGCCATCCACGGCTACAACCACCCGGTGCTCAACGAGGCGGCCGTCGAGCAGCTCGGCCGGATGAGCCATGTGATGTTCGGCGGGCTCACGCACGAGCCCGCCGTACGCCTGGCGAAGCGCCTTGTCGACATGTCGCCCGAGGGTCTCGAGCATGTCTTCCTCGCCGACTCGGGGTCGGTGTCGGTCGAGGTCGCGGTGAAGATGTGCCTCCAGTACTGGCGCTCGCTGGGGCGTCCCGGCAAGCAGCGGCTGATGACCTGGCGGGGCGGCTATCACGGTGACACCTGGCAGCCGATGTCGGTGTGCGACCCCGAGGGCGGGATGCACGAGCTGTGGACCGGAGTGCTCCAGCGCCAGGTCTTCGCGGACCCGCCGCCGGCGGAGTACGAGGAGTCCTACGCCGACCATCTGCGGTCGCTCATCGAGCGGCACGCCGACGAACTGGCCGCGGTGATCGTCGAGCCGGTGGTGCAGGGCGCGGGCGGGATGCGGTTCCACTCCCCCGCGTATCTGCGGGTGCTGCGGGAGGCGTGCGACGCGTACGGGGTGCTGCTGATCTTCGACGAGATCGCGACCGCCTTCGGGCGTACCGGCGCACTGTTCGCGGCGGACCACGCGGCCGTGACGCCGGACGTGATGTGTGTCGGCAAGGCGCTGACCGGCGGCTACATGACGCTGGCCGCCACCTTGTGCACCACGCGCGTGGCCGACGGGATCTCCCGGGGCGAGGTGCCGGTGCTGGCGCACGGGCCGACGTTCATGGGCAATCCGCTGGCGGCGGCCGTCGCCTGTGCCTCGCTCGAACTGCTGCTGAGCCAGGACTGGCTCGCGGAGGTCAAGCGGATCGAGGCGGGCCTGCGCGAGGGGCTGGCTCCGGCCGCGGACCTGCCGGGCGTGCGGGACGTGCGGGTTCTCGGCGCCATCGGCGTCGTTCAGCTCGACCACCCGGTGGACATGAAGGCGGCCACGGAGGCGGCCGTACGCGAGGGTGTGTGGCTGCGGCCGTTCCGCGATCTGATCTACACGATGCCGCCGTACGTCACGGGCGACGCGGACCTGGCACGGATCGCGCACGCGGTGTGCGCGGCGGCGCGGGAGGGCTGAGATGTCGGTTCTGGTGATCACGGGCACCGGCACGGAGATCGGCAAGACGATCACCACCGCCGCCGTCGCCGCCACGGCACTCGCCGCGGGCCGCACGGTGGCCGTGCTCAAGGCCGCGCAGACCGGCGTACGGCCGGACGAGCGCGGGGACGCCGACGAGTGCGCGCGGCTCGCCGGTGCGGTGACGACGGCCGAACTCGCCCGCTTCCCCGAGCCGTTGGCACCGGGCACGGCCGCACGCCGGGCGGGGCTGCCACCGGTGCGCCCGCACGAGATCGCCGAGGCCGCCGCGAAGCTGGCCACCGAGCACGACCTGGTACTGGTGGAAGGGGCGGGCGGGCTGCTGGTCCGCTTCGACGACATGGGCGGCACCCTGGCGGACGCGGCCGAGTTGCTGGGGGCACCGGTCGTGGTGGTGGCACCGGCCGGTCTGGGCACGCTGAACTCCACGGAGTTGACGGCCCATGAACTGCGTGCTCGGCGCCTGGACTTCCTCGGCGTCGTGATCGGCAGTTGGCCCGACGCGCCGGATCTGGCGTCCCGTTGCAATGTGGCCGACCTGCCGAAGGTGTCCGGTGCGCCGCTGCTGGGGGCGCTGCCCGCCGGTGCGGGGGCGCTGGCACCGACTGACTTCCGTACGGCGGCGGGTGGTTGGCTGGCCGCGGAGCTCGGCGGCACATGGGACGCTGCGGCGTTCCGGGAGCGCGTGGCCCTCTGAGCTCTGGGGGGCTCACACCGGGTCCTTCTCGGCCAGCAGTCGGACGAGTTCGATGCGCGACCGGATGCCGAGCCGGGTGAACACGCCCCGCAAGTGGTGGTCGATGGTGCGGGGGCTCAGGGCCAGGCGGGCGGCGATCTCGCGGTTGGTGGCGCCCTCGGCCGCCATTCTGGCGACCAGGAGTTGTTGCGCGGTGAGCCGGGCGGTCGGATCGTCGGGGTCGGAGGGTGCGGGGTCGGCGGGGGCGCCGAGGGCGCGGAGTTCGGCTCGGGCCTGGGCCGCGCAGTGCGGCGCGCCGAAGGACTCGAACGCCTCCAGGGCGCTGTGCAGCCGGTCGCGGGCCTCCGTACGGCGGCGCAGTCGGCGCAGCGCGCCACCGAACAGCAGCTCCGTGCGGGCGCGTTCGAAGTCGCGGGTGCCGCGCCCGTGCAGGACCAGCGCGCTGCGGTAGTGCTCCACGGCCTCGGCGCCGGGCGCGAGCAGTGCGCGGCAGCGGGCGCTCAGGGCCAGATCGTCGGCGCTGCCCACGGTGCTCGCCCAGTGGTGGTAGTCGGCGTGGGCGACCCGGGCGACGCGGGTGTCCCCGGTGCGGGCGGCGGCCTCGACGTAGTGCGGGGTGGCCAGATGGCGGACCGCGCGATGACCGTGCCCCGGGCCGAACCCGGCGAGCGCGCGCAACCGGGCCGCCGCCGCGGCGAACCGCCCGGTGCCCAGGTCCAGACAGGCGAGCGCCCACTGCGCGAGCGCCGCGGGCAGTCCCAGACCGTGGGCGAGGGCGTACGACCGTGCCGTGGCGGCGCGTTCCCGGCAGACCTCGGCGTCGCCGGTGAGCGCCGCGAACATGGCGAGGGCGGCCTGGAGATGGCAGGCGCCGTTGTCCTGGCCGGTGGTGTGGGCCTGCCACAGGGCGTCGGTGGCGGCGGCCTCTCCGGCGCGGGGGCGGCCGGTCCAGAAATCGGCGTACGCCCGGAACTCCATGGCCTGTGCCACGGCGACGGTCGTGCCCCGGGCGCGGGCGGAGTCGGCGGCGCGCAGGGTGGCTCCGGCGGCGCGGGTGTGGTCGCCGAGGAGCAGGGCGGCGATGCCGGCGTGGATCAGGAGCGTGGGGTCGCCGCCGGGGCCGCACCTCCCGGCCGCCGCCTCCAGCAGCGTCCGCGCGTCGACGTACCGCCCTTCGAAGGCCGCGACCAGGCCGCCCAGGGTGCCGGGCACCTCGACGCCGAGCCGTCCGGCGACCCGGGCCGCCTCCTTCAGCCGCCGTAGGTCGCCGGTGTAGATGGCGGCTTCGGTGGCCCGGGCGAGCAGGTGGGTCGCGCGGCCGCCCTGTTCCCGGCCCGCCTCCCCGAGCAGGGCATCGAAGGCGTCGGTCGCGTTGCCCGCTCTGAGGGCCAGGACGCCGGTCAGCGCCGGGTCGGCGGTGGTGAGGTGCCGGGCGCGGTCGCTGTCGCCGGACTGCCAGGCGTGGTCGGCGGCGCGGGCGAGCAGCAGGGTCTGCTCGGGCGGGTCGGGGCAGAGTTGGGCGGCGCGTTCGGCGAGGGCGCGGGCCAGGGTGAGGCGTCCGCTCTGCTCCGCCGTCCGCGCCGCGTCCCCGAGTTCCGCCGCGAGCCGCCCGCTCGGGCCGAGCGCGCCGGCGCCCCGGTGCCAGGAACGCCGGGGTGTCTCCCCGGCGCCGTGCAGGACTCGGGCCAGCAGCCGGTGCACGTCCCGCCGGTCCGCCGGACTCCCCGTCTCGTAGGCGGCGATCCGCGTCCACGCGTCGCGGAACACGACCCCGCGCGCCCCGGCATGCGCCACTCCGGCCGCCTCCGCCGCCTCCAGCGGGCGGGTGTCGAGGCGGGCGGCGGTGACGGCGCGCAGGAAGGCGTGGGTGGCGACCGGGTACTGGTCGGCCGCGGCCAGCAGCAACAGCAGCCGGGTGTCGTCGGGCAGGGCGCGGATCTCGGCTCGATGCGCGTGGAGGAACTCGGGCGCCAGCTCGGCCGGTTCCGTGGGGAGCGGGTCGATCCCCGCCGCCTGCCGCGCCGTCAGCCTGCCCGCAGCTTCGGCGGCGGCGCGCGGATCGCCGTATACGGCACGCAGCACGCGCACCCGCACCGGCTCGGACAGGGTCCGCGCCGGATGCTGTGCGGGGCCTGTGAACTGCGGTGTCGAAGTGCGGTCGAGGGGCTGGGGGTTCACCGGGGTCACCACACAAAAGACGTTACTGGCGAGTTAATTGACGAGTAAAGACCGGCGATTTCACCGATGCGGCGCGCGTAGACCCGGCCCGACACTCCTGGCGAACCCCACACGCCTCAGGAGGCCCCCATGCAGCGCCCCATGCGTCGCATCGCCACGGCCGTCGCGACCGCGGCCGCTTCGCTCCTTCTGACCCTCGCCGTTTCCCCCACACCCGCCCAGGCCGCGACCCACAACCCGGTCGTCTTCGTACACGGTCTGAGCAGCTCGTCGAGCAGCTGGGACGACTGGATCGCCGACTTCAAGGCGGACGGCTACACCTCCTCCGAGCTGTACGCCTTCTCCTACGACTGGTCCCAGTCGAACGCGACCACGGCCCGTCAGCTCGCCACCTACATCAACACCGTGCGCACCCAGACGGGCGCCGCGAAGGTGGACCTGGTCGTGCACTCCATGGGCGCCCTCGGCTCCCGCTACTACCTGAAGAACCTGAGCGGGACGACGTACGTCGACGACTTCGTCTCGACCGCGGGCACCAACCACGGTACGACCACCGCCGGATGGTGCTCCTGGCTGTACACCTCGTGCGCCGAGATGTACACCGGCAGCTCCTTCCTCACCTCGTTGAACTCCGGTGACGAGACCCCCGGCAGCGTCTCGTACGCCAGCTACTGGTCCAACTGCGACGACGCGCTCACCCCGGACACCACCGCGATCCTCAGCGGGGCGACCAACGTCGAGGTCGGCTGCATCTCGCACACCGACATGAACAACGACTACGGCGTCTACGAACAGGTGCGCGACTTCATCGCCTGAGCCGCGCACCGAGGGCGCACAGCGGGGGTGTGCGGCGGGCGTCCGGGGGACAATCGGGATATGGCCCGTCCGTCCCGGGAGGTTCCCATGCCGCTTCGGTCCGCCGGCACCGGCAAGGTGTCGCGGGATGCCGTGCACCATCCGCTGTTCGCCCGTTTCTACGCCCGCTTCAGTGTGAAGGCCGAGACCGATCTGGGCATGGCCGGCCTGCGCGACCGGATGCTCGCCGGACTGTCCGGCCGCGTGATCGAGATCGGGGCGGGCAACGGCCTGAACTTCGCCCACTATCCGCCCACTGTCTCGGAGGTCGTCGCGATCGAGCCGGAGCGTGTGCTGCGGCAACTGGCCGTGGAGGCGGCCCTGCGCTCCGAGGTCCCGGTGGATGTGGTGCCGGGGGCGGCGGAGGCGCTGCCGGTCAAGAGCGAGGCGTTCGACGCGGTGGTGGTCTCGCTGGTGCTGTGCAGCGTCCGGGACGTGCCGCGGGCGCTGTCGGAGATCCGGCGGGTGCTGCGGCCCGGCGGGGTCGTGCGGTTCCTGGAGCACGGCCGGGGCGGCGGGACCGCGATGCACCTCACCCAGCAGGCTCTGGACCGTACGGTGTGGCCGCTGCTCTGCGGCGGCTGCCATGTCGGCCGGGAGCCGGTGGCGTCCCTGCGCGAAGCGGGCTTCGAACTCGGCCCCTACCGGCGGATCCTGGTGCCGGAGAAGGGGCCGAGGATGCCCACCTCGTACTGCGTGCTGGGTACGGCGTGGCGGCCCAGGGACGAGGACTGATCACTCGCACCACTCCCGCAGCCGCCCCGCGATGTCCTGCACGGTCGCCTCACCACTCTTGACCAGCCGGGCCAGTTCGCGGACCTGTACCGGCGAGGTGACGACCTTCAGGCCGCTGGCGACCAGGTAGGCGTAGGCCACGGCGGAGGCGAACAGGGCGTTGGAGCGCTCCAGTGCCGGGACATGGATGAGGAGTTGGAGCAGGGCCGCGGCTCGGGCGTGCGGGGTGTCGTAGACGGGCACGTCGAATATCACGGCGTCGTGGCGGGCGACCGCCGCGACCAGGGCGCCCCAGTCGGTGACCTGGGGGTCGCCCGGGGTCATCCGTTCGGCGAGCATCAGCAGCCAGGCGAGGTCGACTCTCACTTCGCTCAAGGCTCAGCGACGACCTTCGCGCTCCGTGCCGAACTCCTCGGCGAAGACGGACTCGTACTGCTTCATGAAGTCGGCGGCGGCCTCCACGAAGGTGTGGCCGACCTCGCCGGCGTCCTGCCGGACCAGTTCCTCGATGTAGCGGTTGACGCTCATGCCGCGCGCCATCGCGCGTTCGCGGGCCGCGCGGGCGGTGTCCTCGTCGACGCGGACGTTCAGCTGGGTTTTCGCCATACCACGAAGCTAGCGCCGAGGTGCTAGCAGAGGCAAGGGAGTCATTCCTGGGGTGGAGACCGACTCGGACCGCAGAAGGATGTCCGGTGTGCGCCGGGTCACATTACGCTCGGCCCTGGCAAGGACGTCGCGATGTCCAGGACCGAGGAGGCCGCCTTGTCCACTCCTGCTCCGGTGCACGACCCGGCCGACGCGATCGCGGCCCGGGCCCGCGGTCTGACCAAGGCGTACGGCTCGGGCGAGACGGCGGTGCTGGCGCTGGACTCGGTGGACGTCGACATCGCGCGGGGCCGTTTCACCGCGGTCATGGGCCCCTCGGGGTCCGGGAAGTCCACGCTGATGCACTGCCTCGCCGGGCTCGACAACGTCTCGGCCGGTCAGGTGTGGCTCGGCGCCACCGAGATCACGGGGCTCAAGGAGCGTGAGCTGACCCGGCTGCGGCGGGACCGGATCGGGTTCATGTTCCAGTCGTTCAACCTGATCCCGACCCTGAACGCCGCCGAGAACATCACCCTGCCCATGGACATCGCGGGCAAGAAGCCCGACGAGAAGTGGCTGGACCAGGTCATCGACACGCTCGGTCTGCGGGACCGGCTGCGGCACCGGCCCGCGCAGCTCTCCGGCGGCCAGCAACAGCGCGTGGCCTGCGCCCGCGCCCTCGTCTCCCGCCCCGAGCTGATCTTCGCCGACGAGCCGACCGGCAACCTCGACTCGCGCGCCGGTCTCGAGGTGCTCGGCTTTCTCCGGGACGCCGTCGACCAGCTCGGGCAGACCGTCGTCATGGTCACCCACGACCCGGGCGCCGCCGCCCACTCCGACCTGGTGATCTTCCTCGGGGACGGGCGGATCGTGGACGAGATGGCGCGGCCCACCGCGGAGGCGGTGCTGGAGCGGATGAAGCGTTTCGATGTGATCCGGGGCGCCGCCGACGCCCCCGAGGAGGACTGACCCGGTGCTCAAGGCGACCCTGCGCAGTTTCCTCGCCCACAAGGGGCGGCTGCTGCTCTCCGCCCTCGCGGTGCTCCTGTCGGTCGCGTTCGTCGCGGGCAGCCTGATCTTCTCGGACACCGTCAGCCGTACCTTCGACCGGCTCTTCGCCTCGACCGCTGCCGATGTCACGGTCAGCCCGAAGGAGAACCTCGACGAGTCGTTGCCGTCCGGCTTCACCCCCACGCTGCCGGCCTCGCTGGTGAACCGGGCGGCCCGGGTCGAGGGCGTCGAGACGGCGCGTCTGGACGTGGACGTGGAGGGCATCACGGTCGCCGACGAGGACAACGAGTCCGTCGGCCCGACCACCGGCGCCCCCACCATCGGCACCAACTGGAACCCCACCGACCGCAGCCCGGTCGAGCTGACCTCCGGTCACGCCCCAAAGGGCCCGGAGCAGGTGCTGATCGACGCCGACACCGCCGACAGCAAGGACGTGGCCATCGGTGACACGCTCACCGTGATCGCCGCGCCCGGCTCGTTCAAGGCCGAGGTCGTCGGCATCGCCACGTTCACCACGACCAACCCCGGCGCCGGACTGTTCTTCTTCGACACCCCGACCGCGCAGACCCGGCTGCTGGGCGACGCGGACGCCGGGACCAGCATCTCGTTGGACGCCGCGGAGGGCGTCAGCGATCCGCAGCTGAAGCAGCGGGTGGTCGCGGCGCTCGGCGCGGGCACCTACGACTTCCGCACGGCCGACGAGCAGGCCGAGTCCGACCTGGACCAGCTGGGCGGATTCCTCGACGTCATCAAGTACGTGATGCTCGGCTTCGCCGGGGTCGCCGTGCTGGTCGGGGTGTTCCTGATCGTCAACACCTTCTCGATGCTGATCGCCCAGCGCACCCGCGAGCTGGGCCTGCTGCGGGCGCTCGGCGCCGACCGGCGCCAGGTGCGGCGCTCGGTGCTCCTGGAGGCGCTGCTGCTGGGCCTGGTCGGTGCCTCGCTGGGCCTTGCCACCGGGATCGGCCTTGCCATCGGGCTGATAGAGCTGATGGGCCTGCTCGGCATGAACATCCGTTCCGCGGACATGGTGATCGGCTGGGCGACGCCCGTGTCGGCGTACGCCGTCGGCCTCGGCGTCACCTTCGTCGCGGCCTACCTCCCGGCCCGGCGCGCGGCCACCGTCTCCCCCATGGCGGCGCTCGCGGACGCCGAGATCGCCGGGGTCGGCAAGCCGCTCAGGGTGCGCGCGATCGTGGGCCTCGTGGTCGGGGCGCTCGGCGCGGCGGCGCTCGTGGGCTGCGCCACCGCCTCCAAGACGTCGTCGTCCGCGTCCCTGCTGGGCCTCGGTGTGCTGCTGACGCTCATCGCGACCGTCATCGCCGGGCCCCTCCTGGTCCGGCCGGTGATCCGGGTCCTGGGCGGGGCCTTCCCCGCGCTGTTCGGTTCGGTCGGCCGGATGAGCCAGCGCAACGCCCTGCGCAACCCGCGGCGCACGGGGGCCACCGCGGCGGCCCTGATGGTCGGGCTCGCGCTGGTCGGCGGGATGTCGGTGGCGAGCGCGTCGATGACCAAGTCGTTCGACGAGCAGATCGACAAGACACTGGGCGCCGACTTCGTCGTCCAGAACACCAACTTCGTGCCGTTCCCACGGGAGATCACCGAGAAGATCCAGGACACCGAGGGCGTCGGCCTGGTGGTCCGCTCCCAGCTCACCACGATCGCGGCGCGGCTCCCGGACGGCGACCGCGTCGAGACGACCGCCGCGGGCTATGGTCCGCGCTTCGACGACGTCGCCAACATCACGTACGCGCAAGGCGACACGGCCGCCGCACTGGCCGACGGCGCCATGGCCATGGACCGGGACTTCGCCCGCGACCACGGGGTACGCGTCGGCAGCACGATCCCCGTCGAGTTCCAGGGCGGGCGCACCGCCGAACTGACGGTCGGGGCACTGACCGACATGGAGTCCGCCGACGGATTCGGCACCCAGGGCGGCATGTACTTCGGCCTGGCCACGCTGGAGCGGTACGCGCCGGGCGCCCAGGAGTCGGCGGTCTACGTCAACGCGGCCTCCGGCACGAGCGACGACGCGCTGCGCGCGAACCTGGAGAAGACGCTCGACCCGTATCCCCAGGTGCAGGTCCGGGACCTCGCGGACTACAAGGAGCTCGTGCGCGACCAGATCGCCGTGCTGCTGTACCTGGTGTACGCGCTGCTCGGGCTCGCCATCGTCATCGCGGTGCTCGGGGTGGTGAACACCCTCGCCCTGTCGGTCGTGGAGCGGACGCGCGAGATCGGGCTGCTGCGGGCGATCGGTCTGTCCCGGGTCCAGTTGCGCCGGATGATCCGCCTGGAGTCGGTGGTGATCGCCGTGTTCGGGGCGGTGCTCGGGCTCGGGCTCGGCCTGGTGTGGGGCGTGTGCACCCAGCAGGTGCTGGCCTTGCAGGGCATGACGGCGCTGGCGATCCCGTGGGGCACGATCGTCGCGGTGGTGATCGGCTCGGCGGTGGTGGGCATCGTGGCCGCCCTGCTGCCCGCGCTGCGCGCCTCCCGGATGAACGTGCTGGCGGCCATCGCGCACGAGTGAGCGTCCGCATCCCGGAATTCCGGGCCCACGACCTGACCGTCGTGGTGTGCTCAAAGCATGACTGAGCTACGGATACGGACCGCTGGGCCCGACGACCTCGACGCCGTGCTGGCCTTCTGGAAGGACGCCGCCGAGGGCACCAGCATCAGCGACGACCGGGACGGCGTGGAGCGGCTGGTCGCGCGCGACCCCGAGGCGCTGATCCTCGCCGAGCGGGCCGGCGCGCTGGTCGGCACGGTGATCGCGGGCTTCGACGGCTGGCGCTGTCATCTGTACCGGCTCGCGGTCCACCCGGACCATCGCCGCCAGGGCATCGGCGGCGCCCTGGTCGCCGCCGCCGAGGAGCGCTTCGTACGGCTCGGGGGGCGACGCGGGGACGCGATGGTGCTCCAGCGCAACGAGCGGGCCCATCACGCGTGGCGCGCGGCGGGCTACACACCGCAGGAGCAGTGGCTGCGCTGGGTCAAGCCCCTCACCGACTGACCCCTTACCGACTGACCCTCTTTGCTCATCCTTTAACATTGGAGGACCACTCTCGGTCCTCCAATGAAAGGTGTGTGAGCGTCCGCCCATGGGCGAGCCTCCCAGTACGCGACATCGCGCGCTCCTTCCCACCCTGTCCGATCATGGGACGGAGGTGACCCGATGACCGAAGTGCTCCTGCTGCTGGTGGCGATCCTCCTCTCGGTGGCGTGCGGTGCCTTCGTCGCCGCCGAGTTCTCGCTCACCACGGTCGAGCGCGGCCAGCTCGAACAGGCCGTGGAGCGCGGCGAGCGGGGTGCGGCCGGGGCCTTGAAGGCCGTACGGAATCTCACCTTCCAGCTCTCCGGCGCGCAGCTCGGCATCACGGTCACCAATCTGGTCGTCGGCATGCTTGCCGAGCCGTCCATCGCGCGGCTGCTCGCGGGGCCGCTGGAGTCGCTCGGAGTCTCGTCGTCCACGGCGAGTTCGATCGCCCTGGTGATCGGTACCGGGCTGTCCACGGTGGTCCTGATGGTCGTCGGCGAACTGGTGCCGAAGAACTGGGCGATCTCCTCGCCGCTGGCCGTGGCCAAGCGCGTGGGCAACGGGCAGCGCTGGTTCAGTGCCGCGTTCCGCCCGTTCATCACGCATCTGAACAACACCGCCAACCGGATCGTCCGCCGCTTCGGCGTGGAGCCCACCGAGGAACTGGCCGCCGCGCGCGGACCGCAGGAACTGGCGGCGCTGGCCCGGCACTCCGCCAAGGAGGGCGCCCTGGAGGCGGACACCGCCGAGCTGTTCGTGCGGACGCTGAACCTCGCGGACCTGACCGCGGAGAACGTGATGACCCCGCGCGTGCAGGTCATCGCCCTGGAGGCGTCGGCGACCTGCGAGGACGTGGCCAACGCCACGCGCGCGACCGGACTGTCCCGGTTCCCGGTCTACCGCGGCAACCTCGACACGGTCGTGGGCACCGCGCACATCAAGGACATCCTCGCCGTCCCCGCCGAGCGGCGGGCCCGGGTCCCGGTCGCGGACCTGATGCGCGAGCCGCTGCTGGTCCCCGAGTCGCTCACCGTCGACCGGCTCCTCTACCGGCTCTCCGGCAAGCGCACCATGGCCGTCGTGATCGACGAGTACGGCGGCACGGCCGGCGTGGCCACGCTGGAGGACATCGTCGAGGAGGTCGTCGGCGAGGTGCGCGACGAGCACGATCCGCACGAGACGCCCGACATCGCCCCCGCGGGCAGCGACGACTCCGGCCGGGCCCTGTTCTCGGCCGACGGTTCGGCCCGCGTCGACCGGCTCGCGCGCGTGGGCCTGCGGGCGCCCGAGGGGCCCTACGAGACGCTGGCCGGTCTGGTGGCCCACGAGCTGGGCCGGATCCCCGAGGCCGGGGACTCGGTGCGGGTCGTCGGCTGGCGGCTGGACGTCACGGACGCCTCGGGGCACCGCGCGGCGCGGGTGCTGCTGCACGCGCCGCTCGACGATGAGCTCGACGACGGTCGTGGGGACGGTTCTGACGACAAGGAGGGGACGCTGTGACCGCGATCCAGTTGCTGATCGGTTTTGCGACCCTCGTCGTCAACGCCTTCTTCGTGGGCGCCGAGTTCGCGCTGATCTCGGTGCGCCGCAGCCAGATCGAGCCGTACGCCGAGCAGGGCGACCGGCGCGCCAAGAGCGTGCTGTGGGGACTGGAGCACGTGTCCGCGCTGATGGCCGCGGCCCAGCTCGGCATCACCCTGTGCACCCTGATCCTCGGTGTGGTCGCCGAGCCGGCCATCGAGCATCTGCTGGAGCCGGTGTTCCACGCGCTGGGCGTGCCGGAGGGTGCGGGGCACGCGGTGTCGTTCGTGATCGCGCTGACCCTGGCGACGTATCTGCACATGCTGCTCGGCGAGATGGTGCCGAAGAACATCGCGCTGGCGGAGCCGGTGCGCAGCGCGCTGGTGCTGGGGCCGCCCCTGGTGACGCTGTCGCGGGGACTGCGCCCGGTGATCTTCACGATCAACGCCTTCGCCAACGCCCTGCTGCGGCTGCTGCGCGTGGAGACCAAGAACGAGGTCACCGCGACCTTCTCGGACGCGGAACTGGCGCGGCTGGTGCGGGACTCCGGTGAGGCGGGCCTGATCGACGAGCGCGCCCGGGAACGCCTGCACGACGCCCTGGAACTGGGCCGCCGGCCCGTGCGTGACGTCGTGCTCCCGCTGGAACGCGTCGTCTACGCGCGCGTGGGCGTCACCCCGGAGGAGTTGGAGGGGCTGTCCGCGCAGTCCGGGTTCTCCCGCTTCCCGGTGGTCGACGAGGGGCGCCGGATCGTCGGCTACCTCCATGTGAAGGACGCGCTGGACGCCTCACCGCGGGACCTGCCGTTCCGGGTACCGGACATGCGGCCCATCGCGCGCGTACGGGAGAGCACACCGCTGGACGACGTGCTCACCGCGATGCGCGGCGGCCGTACGCACGTCGCCGCGGTGCTCGGCGACGACGGGCGGCTCTCGGGTCTGGTGACGATGGAGGACGTGCTGCGGGAGCTGTTCGGGCAGCGGACGTAGGGCTTCGCCAGGGGTCCCCGGGGCGACCGACCGATGGGTATGCGCCTCGGGATACCCTGTGCCTCGCTATGCAGACGAACCCCGCACACACCAGCCTGGTCGCCGTCGGCGACTCCTTCACCGAAGGCATGTCGGACCTGCTCCCGGACGGTTCCTACCGGGGCTGGGCCGATCTCCTCGCCGCGCGGATGGCCGCCCGGACCCCCGGTTTCCGGTACGCCAACCTCGCGGTGCGGGGAAAGCTGATCGGCCAGATCGTCGAGGAGCAGATCGAGGTCGCGGCGGCCATGCGGGCCGACGTGGTGACGCTGGTCGGCGGCCTGAACGACACGCTGCGACCCAAGTGCGACATGGGCCGGGTGCGCGGGCTGCTGGAGGAGGCCGTGGAACGCCTCACGCCGTCCTGCAAGCAGCTCGTGCTGATGCGCAGCCCGGGTCGCCAGGGCCCGGTCCTGGAGCGGTTCCGGCCGCGCATGGAGGAGCTGTTCGGCTACGTCGACGAGCTGGCCGATCGACACGGCGCGCTGGTTGTCGACCTCTACGGCGCCCCCTCGCTCTCCGATCCCCGGCTGTGGGACGTGGACCGGCTGCACCTGACCCCCGAGGGCCACCGCCGGGTGGCGGAGGCGGTGTGGCAGACACTCGGATACGAGCCCGAGGACCCGGAGTGGCGCACTCCGATCCCGGCCACGCCGCCGCCCGGCTGGGTCAGCCGCCGGGTCACGGACGCGCGGTTCGCCCGGCAGCACCTGCTGCCGTGGATCGGCCGCCGCCTCACCGGCCGCTCCTCCGGCGACGGCCTGCCGGCCAAGCGGCCCGAGCTGCTGCCGTACGAGGGCCCGGCGGCCTAGCCCGGCCTGCCCGGCTACCCGGCTTGTACGTTCCGCCAAAGCACCCGGTGGCGCTGGCCTGCACGAATCGCCAGTAGACTCCGTACACGTGACTTCAGCGCCCGCCAAGCCCCGCATCCCGAACGTCCTCGCCGGACGCTACGCCTCCACCGAGCTCGCCACGCTCTGGTCCCCCGAGCAGAAGGTGAAGCTGGAGCGTCAGCTCTGGCTCGCCGTGCTGCGGGCCCAGAAGGACCTCGGGATCGAGGTGCCGGACCAGGCACTCGCCGACTACGAGCGCGTCCTGGACCAGGTCGACCTGGCCTCCATCGCCGAGCGCGAGAAGGTCACCCGGCACGACGTGAAGGCGCGGATCGAGGAGTTCAACGACCTCGCCGGGCACGAGCACGTGCACAAGGGCATGACCTCCCGCGACCTCACGGAGAACGTCGAGCAGCTCCAGATCCGGCTCTCCCTGGAGCTGGTGCGCGACCGTACGGTGGCGGTCCTGGCGCGTCTCGGCAAGCTCGCCGGGGAGTACGGCGAGCTGGTCATGGCCGGCCGCTCGCACAACGTGGCCGCGCAGGCCACCACGCTCGGCAAGCGCTTCGCGACCGCCGCCGACGAGCTGCTCGTCGCCTACGCGCGGGTCGAGGAGCTGCTCGGCCGCTACCCGCTGCGCGGCATCAAGGGCCCGGTCGGCACCGCGCAGGACATGCTGGACCTGCTCGGCGGCGACGCGGCGAAGCTCGCCGAGCTGGAGGACCGGATCGCCGGGCACCTCGGCTTCTCGCAGGCCTTCACCTCGGTCGGCCAGGTGTACCCGCGCTCCCTCGACTACGAGGTCGTCACGGCGCTGGTGCAGCTGGCGGCGGCGCCGTCCTCGCTGGCCAAGACGATCCGGCTGATGGCCGGGCACGAGCTGGTCACCGAGGGCTTCAAGCCCGGCCAGGTCGGCTCGTCCGCGATGCCGCACAAGATGAACACCCGCTCCTGCGAGCGCGTCAACGGCCTCATGGTCATCCTGCGCGGCTACGCCTCGATGACCGGCGAGCTGGCGGGCGACCAGTGGAACGAGGGCGACGTGTCCTGCTCGGTGGTCCGCCGGGTCGCCCTGCCGGACGCCTTCTTCGCCCTGGACGGCCTGCTGGAGACGTTCCTGACCGTGCTGGACGAGTTCGGCGCGTTCCCGGCGGTCGTGGCCCGTGAGCTGGACCGCTACCTCCCCTTCCTGGCCACCACCAAGGTGCTGATGGGCGCGGTGCGGGCGGGCGTCGGCCGCGAGGTCGCGCACGAGGCGATCAAGGAGAACGCGGTCGCCTCCGCGCTCGCCATGCGCGAGCAGGGTGCCGAGCGCAACGAGCTGCTGGACAAGCTGGCGGCGGACGACCGGATCCCGCTGGACCGGGCGCAGCTCGACGCGCTGATGGCCGACAAGCTCTCCTTCACGGGCGCCGCCGCCGACCAGGTGGCCGTCGTCGTGGCCCGGATCGAGGAGATCGTGAAGCAGCGTCCGGAGGCCGCGGGCTACACCCCGGGAGCGATCCTCTGACGCGCTTCACCGCCGAGGAGTTGGAGGCCGCCCGCGAGCGTCTGGTACCGGACGTGGCAGCGAGCGGCCTCCGCGTGTTGTTCTGCGGCATCAACCCCGGCCTGATGACGGCGGCGACGGGCCACCACTTCGCCCGTCCCGGCAACCGCTTCTGGCCGGTGCTGCATCTGTCCGGGTTCACGCCGAGGCTGCTGAAGCCGACGGAGCAGTCGGAGTTGCTGTCGTACGGGCTCGGGATCACCAATGTGGTGGCGCGGGCGACGGCGCGGGCCGATGAGCTGAGCGCCGAGGAGTATCGCGAGGGCGGACGGCTGCTGGCGGAGAAGGTCGGCAGGCTGCGGCCGAGTTGGCTGGCGGTGGTGGGGGTGACGGCGTACCGGGCGGCTTTCGACGACCGGAAGGCGCAGGTGGGGCCGCAGGAGCGGACGATCGGGGACACGCGCGTGTGGGTGCTGCCGAATCCCAGCGGCCTGAACGCTCATTGGACGGCGCAGACGATGGCGGAGGAGTTCGCGCGGCTGCGGGTCACGGCGGATCCTCCCGCGTGATCAGGACGAACACCTTGGGCATCTCCTCCTTTTCACGGTCGAGGACCGTCAGGACCACCCAGGTGCCCTCCACCTCCCAGGTGCGCAGTTCCGTCGCGAAGACGGTGAGCAGGGCCCAGGCCTCGGCTATTCGCCCACCGCGGGCTCCGTGCTCGACGAGCGTGGTGGTGCCCCACCGGGCCGGCTCTCCCCAACGCGCGGTCAGCAGCTCGGCCAGGGCCGCCTCGTAGGCGTAGCAGTCCTCCTCGCTCGGCCAGTCGCGCGGCCCTAAGACGGCCTGGTGATAACCGGGCTCCGCGGGAATCTCCCGTGCGCGGAGCCCGTCGATCCGGGCGAGATCCTTCGCGATGTCCATGTGATCCAGTAAAGCGGCCACCACTGACATTTGGCGGGGCGTCAGCCGACGTCCGGTCAGGCATCCCGCCGGCGCACGCTCCACGCGCCCGCCACCAGGGCCGCGGCCGTCCACAGCGCGGTCACGGCCAACCCCGACCAGGGGCCGAGGGTCCCGTCGTACGTCTCGTACAGGATCACCTGACCCGCCTTGTCGGGCAGGAAGTCGGTGACGCCCCCGGCGGTGTCGCCGACGACGAAGGAGACGACGAGCACGAAGGGGATCAGCAGGGAGAGTGTGGCCACGCCGCTGCGCAGCACGGCCGTGAGTCCGGCAGCGAGCAGGGTCATCAGTGTGAGGTAGAGCGCGGAGCCCAGGACGCCTCGGACCTGTTCGCCCGTGCTCAGCCCGCTCGCCGCGTCGCCGAGCCCGGCGCGTGCCACGGCGAAGGCGGCGGTCGTGGTGGCCAGGGCCATGAGCAGGGCCGGCACGGCGATGGCCGTCACCTTGGCCGCGAACCAGTGGCCGCGCCGCGGGACCGCGCAGAGCGACAGCCGGAGCGCGCCCGCGTGGTACTCGGCGGACACCGCCAGGGCGCCGAAGGTGATCGCCGCGATCTGGCCGGGCAGGACGCCGGACAGGGCCGTGAACAGCGGGTCCGTGTCCGGTTCCACGGTCTCGGCGCCGGCGATGGCGGAGAAGGCGGTGGTGGCGGTGAGCAGGGCCAGCAGCGTCCCGTACAAGGAGCGCAGGGTGCGGATCTTCAGCCACTCGGCGTGGAGGGCGGGGGCGAACGCCATGTCAGGCCTCCTGCGGCTGCGGCGCGGACGGGTGGGCGGTGAACTCGGTCTCCTCGGCGGTCAGATCGAGGTAGGCCTGTTCCAAGGTGGCCTCCTCCGCGGCCAGTTCGAGGATGGGCACGCCCGCGGCGGACAGGAGCCGCCCGATGTCGTCCACCCGCGCGTGGTGCACGGTCCAGTGCCCTTCGGTCTCCTCCACGGCGGTGTGGCCGTGCTCGGTGAGCAGGCTTGCGAGGGCCTGCGGGTCCGTGGTGCGGATGCGGACGCGTGGTTGAACGCGCGCGTGGATGAACTCCCGCATCGGAGTGTCGGCCAGCAGCCGCCCTCTGCCGAGGACCACGAGGTGGTCGGCGAAGGAGGCGGTCTCGTTCATGAGATGGCTGGAGACCAGGACCGTTCGGCCTTCCTCGGCGAGCCTGCGCAGCAACTGGCGGATCCAGATGATGCCTTCGGGGTCCAGACCGTTGGACGGCTCGTCGAGCATGATCACCTCGGGGTCGCCGAGCAGGGCGGCGGCGATGCCGAGCCGCTGCCGCATGCCCAGGGAGTACGTCTTCACCCGGTGCCGCGCGACCGAGGTGAGCCCCGTCTCCGCCAGCACCTCCTCGACCCGGCGGGCGGCGATCCGGTTGGCGGCGGCGAGGATGCGCAGGTGGTCGCGGCCGGTGCGGGAGCCGTGCGCGGCCTGCGCGTCGAGCAGCGCGCCCACCCGGCGCAAGGGTTCCTGAAGCGTGGCGTAGGGGCGGCCGCCGACGGTGGCGGTGCCGGAGGTCGGCCGGTCGAGGCCCAGGACGAGCCGCATGGTGGTGGACTTCCCGGCGCCGTTGGGGCCGAGGAAGCCGGTGACACGGCCGGGCAGCACGCTGAAGGTGAGCCGGTCCACGGCTCGCCGGCCGCCGTACTCCTTGGTGAGTGCTTGGACTTCGATGCTGGTCATGGCACCAGCCTGGCCGGGCGCGGGGTGCCGTCACCTCCCCCGCGCGTGGAGATCGTCTCCCCCGTGCGGGGGAGGCTCGTTGTCAGTGGCGGCTGGCACGATGACGGCATGGTCCGCCTTCTCCGCCCGCTGCTGCGCGGGACGACGTACACCCGCGTGGTGCACCTGTGGGTGCCGATGCTGATCGTCAGCGTGTGGATGTTCATCGACCCGTCGACGCCCTGGGTGCCCGCGCTCGTGCTGCTCCCGGTCGGTCTGATCCCGGCCGTGCGGACGGGCGAGGGCGTGCAGGCGCGGCTGTTGCTGATGCGGGCCGACGAGGAGTCGGTCATCTCGGTCGAGCCGTCGGCGACCTGGCGGGACCGGCTGCGCACCGTGCTGTGGCTTCAGGCGCGGATGGCGCTCGGCGCGGTGACGATGTTCGCCACCGTGTGGCTGCCCGTCCTCACGGTCGAGCTGGTGCAGCTCGCGGCCGGCCAGAACCCCGGCGACACCCCGGTGCTGCGGGACCTGGCGCCGCACTGGGCCTACGCCCTCCTGGCGCCGATTCCGCTCGTCGTGCTGTACGGCGCCGTGCTCGGTCTCGGCGAGCTGGTCACCGCCGTCGCCCGGCGGCTGCTCGGCCCCTCCGCCGCCGAGCGCCTGGCCGCCCTGGAGGAGCGCACCGAGCAGCTCCTGGAGCGCAATCGCATCGCCCGCGAACTGCACGACTCGATCGGCCACGCCCTGACCGTCGCCGTCGTCCAGGCCGGTGCCGCGCGAGCGGCGGGCGATCCGGCCTTCACCGACCGCGCGTTGGAGGCCATCGAGGAGACCGGGCGGGCCGCGCTGGAGGATCTGGAGCGGGTGCTCGGCATCCTCCGTGAGTCGGACCGGCCCGTGAGCAGCAGGCCCACACTGGTGGACGCCGACCGGCTGCTGGACTCCGCGCGGGCCGCCGGGGCGAAGCTCGACGTCGAGTTCTCCGGACCGCTGGACACCGTGCCCGGACCGGTCTCCCGCGAGGGGTACCGCATCCTCCAGGAATCACTGACCAATGTGCTGCGGCACGCGGGCGCCGTACCGGCCGGGGTACGCGTCGACGTCACCGGCCGCGCCCTCGTCCTGGAGGTGCGCAATCCGCTGACGGCCGAGATACCCGGTCCCGGCCGGGGCAGCGGACTGCGCGGCATTCGCGAGCGCGCGGCGCTGCTCGGCGGGCGGGCGTGCACCGGTCCCACCGAAGGCGACTGGCAGGTGCATGTAGAGCTGCCGTTGCGTTGATCTACGCTGGCCGGATGCCGGTCACCGTTCTCCTCGTCGACGACGAACCCCTCGTACGCGCGGGCCTGCGGGCCGTGTTGGACGCGCAGCCGGACATCGAGGTCGTCGGGGAGGCGGCCGACGGGGCCGCGGTCATCCCGCTGGTGCGGAGCCTGCGTCCGGACGTGGTCGCGATGGACGTACGGATGCCGCTGCTGGACGGGATCGAGGCCACCCGCGCGGTACTGCGGACGGTCGACGACCCGCCGAAGATCCTCGTGGTGACGACCTTCGAGAACGACGAGTACGTCTACGAGGCACTGCGCGCGGGAGCCGACGGGTTTCTGCTGAAGCGGGCCCGGCCCGCCGAGATCGTGAACGCGGTCCGGCTGGTCGCCGAGGGCGAGTCGCTGCTGTTCCCGGCGTCGGTACGGCAGCTCGCCGCCGAGCACGGGGAAAGCGGCGCCAACCCTGCGGCCCGCGCCGCCATGGAGCGGGCGCAGCTCACCGAGCGGGAGGCGGAGGTGCTGCGGCTGATGACGCGCGGGCTGTCCAACGCCGAGATCGCCGCCCGGATGGTCGTCGGCACGGAGACGGTGAAGTCGCATGTGAGTGCCGTACTGGCGAAGCTGGGGGCCCGGGACCGCACGCAGGCCGTGATCGCTGCGTACGAGTCGGGGTTCGTGGCACCCGGGTGACCACATGGCTCCGGGCCGGCCGAGGCGCCCCGGCACAGCCTGTACGGACCGGCCGGTAGGCCGCCGGTCGCCCGGCACTCGCCGGGGTCCGCCGGGCCGAGTACGATCCGGCCAACACGCGCACGAGCTGGGAGGACGGACGGTGGGGCGGCTGACCGGCGGGGATCCCTCGCTGCTGCGAAGGATCAATTCCGCTGTGGTGCTGCACGCGCTGCGTGCCACCGACAGCGCGACGCTGACCGAGATCACCCGGGTCACCGGACTGTCCCGGCCGACCGTCGAGGGGGTCGTCGAGGACCTCATCGAGGCGGGGTACGTCGTCGAGAAGGCCGCCGACGAGGGCGCGACGCGGCGCCAGGGACGTCCGGCGCGCCGGTTCCGGTTCCGGGCCGAGGCCGGTCATCTGCTGGGCCTGGACATCGGGCCGCACCGGGTCGCCGCACTGCTGTCCGACCTGGACGGGCGGGTGCTCGGCTCCATCGCCAAGGACGTGGAGGAGACGGCCACCGCCGACGAGCGTCTGGAGCGGCTGCGCACGGCCGTCGCCGAGCTGCTGCGCCGGGCCGGTGTGCCGCGCGGTTCGCTGCGGGCCGTGGGCGCCGCGACGCCGGGGATCGTGGAGGCGGACGGCACGGTGCGGCTGAGCACGGCCCTGCCGCAGTGGTCGGGGCTGCCGCTCGGCGAGCGGCTGAGCCGGTCCTTCAAGTGCCCGGTGCTGGTCGAGAACGACGCCAACGCGGCGGCGGTCGCCGAGCATTGGAAGGGCGCGGCGACCGAGTCCGACGACATCGTGTTCGTGCTGGCCGGGCTGAGCCCGGGGGCCGGTTCGCTGATCGGCGGGCGGCTGCACCGGGGATTCGGCGGCGCTGCCGGTGAGATCGGCGCGTTGCATCTGCTGGGCCGTGAGGCCACGCCGGAGACCCTGCTCTCCACCACGGACGAGCCGCTGCACCCGCTCGACGAGCAGGCGGTGGCCGAGGTGTTCGCCGAGGCGCGCGAGGGCGACCTGCGGGCCCGTGCGGCCGTGGACCGGTTCATCCAGCGGCTCGTCCACGACACGGCGGCCCTGGTGCTGGCCCTCGACCCGGAGCTGGTCGTCGTGGGCGGCTGGGCGGCGGGCCTGGACGGCGTACTGGAGCCGCTGCACCGCGAGTTGGCCCGCTACTGCCTGCGGCCGCCGAAGGTCACCCTGTCCCTCCTCGGCGAGGCGGCCGTCGCGACGGGGGCGCTGCGGCTGGCGCTGGACCATGTGGAGGAGCAGTTGTTCGCGGTGGAGCAGACGGTCACGGCACGGCGCTGACGGGCTCGCGCAGGGGGCCGCCCGCTGCCCGCTCCAACGACTCGCGCCCCGGCGGAGTTCCGGGGCGCGGCGGTCGAGAGTGGCTACGGCTCAGGACGCCTGGCGTTCCGGTCCCTCGTGGATCTCCACACCGCCGGAGTCCCCGAAGGTCAGCCGGCAGGTGTCCGCGCGGTAGGTGGCGACGGAGACCGCGGCGGTCCGACCGCCTTCGGCGAAGTAGCGGGTCGTGACGACGAGGACGGGTGCCCCGGGGAGCCGGTCCAGTTGCTTGGCGTCGTCCGCGCGGGCCGAGCCCAGCTCGACGGCGCGCTCCTGGCCCTCCAGCGCCAGCCGCTGAAGCTCGCGCAGCACCGCACGCGCGCGTGCCGCCCCGGCGGGCGCGTCGATGGCGGAGAGGTCCGGCACCGAGGACGCGGGGACGTAGAGCAGCTCGGCGGCGACGGGCTGACCGTGCGTCACGCGGGAGCGACGCACCAGGTGCACCAGCTCCTCGGCGCCGGTCTCCAGGACCCCGGCCACAGCCGCGGGCGGAGCCTCCAACGTGCTGTCGACGGGCTGCCAGTCGTCCCCCGCCGCCCCCGGCCACACATGCTGCTCGGTGGTGCCGACCGCGACCCCCACGCGCGGCGGTGCCACCGTCGTACCGACACCGCGGCGACGCTGAAGCCTGCCCTCCAGTTCGAGCTGTTCCAGAGCCTGCCGGAGCGTCGCCCGGGCCACGCCGAAGCGGGCTGCCAGATCACGCTCGTTGGGCAGGATCTCCCCCACGGAGAACTCCGAATCCAGCGCCTCGCTGAGCACGGTCCTGAGATGCCAGTACTTCGGTTCCGGCACCGTTTCCAATTGCTGGGTCCCCACCCTGTCCTCCGCAATCGCCGTGTTCCGGCGGCGTTTTAGCGCCCTTGTTTATTAAAGGTTGTTGAACTTCTCTGCGACCATAGGACGGCCCCCACCCTTGGTCAATACCAATCCTCGATCCCTTGCCCGGCCTGTACCGGAGGTGCCGTGGAGCGTTCACAGGGCGTTCGCACAGGGCCGTTTTCGTGACGCGACGGCAAAGCCCCCGTCGCGAAACGGGGGCTCGGAGTGCGGCGCCTAGTCCGGATTCAGGGACCGCAGCTTGTCGGGGTTGCGGATGACGTAGATCGACTGGATCCGGCCGTCCAGGATCTCCAACTGGAATACGGCGTCGGGCTTGCCGTCGTCCAGGGCGAGCAGGGCGGGGCCGCCGTTGACCTCCAGGAAGCGGAACGACTCGCCCGGTCCGCTCCTCTCGGCCGCGCCCACCAGGAAGCGGCCCACCTTCTCGGCGCTCTCCACGATCCGCAGCGGCGCCCGGGACTTGCCGCCGCTGTCGCCGACCAGTCGCGCGTCCGGGGCGAGCAGTGACATCAGTCCGGCCAGGTCACCGTCGGTGGCGGCGGCGAGGAACCGCTCGGTCAGGTCACGGCGCTCGAGGGGGTCGACGTCGTAGCGGGGCCGCCGGTCGTCGACGTGCCGGCGGGCGCGTCCGGCCAGCTGGCGGACCGCCGGCTCGCCCCTGTCGAGCATCGCGGCGATGTCGGCGAAGGGATACCCGAAGGCCTCCCTGAGCACGAACACCGCCCGTTCCAGCGGTGACAGCGACTCCAGGACGACGAGGACGGCGAGGGAGACGGTGTCGGCGAGCACGGCCCGTTCCGCGGTGTCCGGAGCGGTCTCGCCGAAATCGGTGACATAGGGCTCCGGCAGCCATGGGCCGATGTACTCCTCGTTGCGGGCCTTGACCTGGCGCAGCCGGTCGATGGCGAGGCGGGTCGTGACGCGCACCAGGAAACCGCGCGGGTCGCGGACCTCCGCGCGGTCCGCGCTCGTCCAGCGCAGCCAGGCCTCCTGGACGACGTCCTCTGCGTCGGCGACGCGCCCGAGCATGCGGTAGGCGACTTCCAGGAGGACGGGGCGGTGCTCCTCGAAGACGTCGGTCACGGTGTCGGTGCTCACGCCTCCATCCCAGCCGACCTGCCCGATCATGTCCAGGCGAGCCGTCGCAGACGCAAAGAACAGCGCATGGATCGCGCCGAGTCGGCGTCATTCCGGTGCGCCCGTCCGGGGGGTGCCCCCGGCCCCCTTCGGGACTACCCGTCGGTAGCAATTGCTGACAAGCTGTCTACGGCATCCGTCCAGCCGCCCGAGTCGATCCGCACCAGCCGAGGAGCACTCATGTCCGCCACCGTCTCCTTCGAGGTCCCCACCCCCCAGGGCCCGCGGTCCGTGACCCTCTCCTACGCGCGGGTGGGCCGCGGTGAGCCGCTGCTCCTGCTGCACGGCATCGGTCACCACCGGCAGGCCTGGGACCCGGTACTGGACATCCTCGCCACCGAGCGCGACGTGATCGCCGTCGACCTGCCCGGGTTCGGCGCGTCCCCGGCGCTGCCCGACGGGCTGCCGCACAACCTGCCCTCGATGACGGCCGCGCTCAGCGAGCTGTGCGAGGCACTGGAGCTGGACCGGCCGCATGTGGCGGGCAACTCGCTGGGCGGACTGCTGGCCCTGGAGCTGGGCCGGGAGAAGCTCGTACGGTCCGTCACCGCTCTGTCCCCGGCCGGGTTCTGGTCGCAGAACGAGCGTCGTTACGCCTTCACCCTGCTGCTGACCATGCGCCGGATCGCCGGCAGCATGCCCGAGCCGCTGGTGCGGCAGCTGTCCCGCAGCGCGGCCGGCCGTACCGCCCTGACGAGCACCATCTACGCCCGCCCCGGCCGCCGTTCACCCGAGGCCGTGGTCGCCGAGACGCTGGCCCTGGCGAACGCGACGGGCTTCGCCGAGACCCTCCGGGCCGGGAACACGGTCCAGTTCACCGACGACATCCCCGGTCTCCCGGTCACGGTGGCCTGGGGCACCAAGGACCGCGTGCTGATCCGCCGCCAAGGAGTGCGTGCCAAGCGGATCATCCCCCGGGCCCGGTTGATCCGGCTGCCCGGCTGCGGACACGTCCCGATGAACGACGACCCCGCGCTGGTGGCGCGGGTCATCCTTGACGGCAGCCGCTGAGGCGGCCCCTTCCGCGACAGCGGGCGCTGACCGTCGCCGGGACAACGCGCCGGAGCCCAGGGCGACTCCGGCGCCCACCAGGGCGCTGCCCGCGGCCTGTGCGGCTCCGTAGGAGCCTGTTCCGACCAGCGGTGCCGTGCAGGCCGCGGCGACCGGGATGAGGCCGGAGAACAGCGTGGCGCGCTCGGCACCGATCCGCTGCATGCCCATGTACCAGCAGACGAAGCCGATCACGGTGACAATCACGGCCTGCCACAGCAGTGCGGCGGTCTCGGTGGCGTCCGGACGCCGCAGCGCCCCGGTGCCGTCGGCGAGCAGCGCGACGGCCGCGGACTCGACGGCGGCGACCCCGCACACCGTGGCGGACAGCAGCCGCGGGCCCAGGGGCCGCAGTACGGGCACGGCGAGGACGGCGAATCCGACCTCGCCCGCCAGCGCGCACACCGAGAAGGCGATGCCCGCCCCGTCCGTACGGCCCCACCCCTGCACGGTGAGCGCGCCGAGGGCGACGAGCGAGGCCCCGTAGAGCACGACACGCTGCGGTCGGCGGCCGTCCAGGAGCGGGACGAGGACGGCCACGACCACGGGCGCACAGCCCACGAGGACGCCCGGTACGGCCGGTTCCGCGGTGCGTTCCGCGGCGATCACGGCCAGGTTGAACCCCACCATCCCGACTGCCGAAAGCAACGCCAGGCGCAGCCACTGGCCGGCGTTGAGCGCCCGCAGGCGGGCAGTGGAGCCCCGCCCCGCGAGCGGGACGAGCAGCAGACAGGCCAGGGCGTAGCGCAGGAACTGGCCGCCCGCGTACGGGTAGTCACCGAGGACGCTGTTGGCGGTGAAGGAGCCTCCGACGAGGACACAGGCGAGCGCGGCGAGCAGGGCCCCGCGCGTGGTGGTGGCGTTCATGGGACCGACGCTAGGAAGCGACGCGGTCCGGATTAAGGTCCACTTTCATGACGGCGTCACAGACCAATCCGGACGGGACCGAGGACACCGGCGGCGGCTCCGCCGCGTGGGAGGTGCTGCTGCCCGCGGCCTCCGCGCCAGCACGCGCGCGTGGGCGGGCTTTGCAGGCGGCGCTGCGCGAGGCGGTGCGGTCGGGACAACTCGTCCCGGGGACCCGGCTGCCGTCGAGCCGGGACCTCGCCGCCGACCTCGGCGTGTCGCGGGGCCTGATCACGGAGGCGTACGAGCAGCTCACGGCGGAGGGCTACCTGCGCAGCGGCCGGGGCGCCGGGACCTGGGTGGGCGGTGCCGTGCGGTCGGCGCGGCCACGCGCGCGTGATCTGGCGCCGCGCTCCCCGGGCGAGCGGGCCGACTTCGTGCCCGGGACGCCGGACCTGTCGCTGTTCCCGCGCGCCGCCTGGGCCACGGCGCAGCGCGGGGTGCTGGCCGAACTGCCGCACCAGGACCTCGGCTACCCCGATCCGCGCGGGCTGCCCCGGCTGCGCACGGCACTGGCCGAACTGCTGGCCCGTCGCCGTGGCGTGGTCGCTGACCCGGAGCGGCTCGTGGTGGTCTCCGGCGTGGCGCAGGCGACGACGCTGCTCGGATTCGCGCTCCACGCGCGCGGGATGCGCACGGTCGGCGTGGAGGACCCCGGCAGCCCGCAGCACAACGCGCTCTACGCGGCCGCGGGCGTCACCACCGTGGCGCTGCCGTTGGACGACGAGGGGCTCGCGGTCGACCCGCTGCGGGCCTCGGGCGTACGGTCCGTCGTCACGACCCCGGCCCACCAGTACCCGACCGGCCTCGCCTACTCCGCGCGGCGCCGCGCCGAACTCCTCGACTGGGCGCGCTCGGTGGACGGCTTCGTCCTGGAGGACGACTACGACGGGGACTTCCGCTACGACCGCGCTCCGGTGGGCGCCCTCCAGGGCCTGGACCCGGAGCGGGTGGCCTACGCGGGCTCGGTCAGCAAGTCGCTCGCGCCGGGGCTGCGGCTCGGCTGGCTGCTCGTCCCGGAGGCACTGGCCGACGAGGTCGTCGAGCGCAAGCGGACGATGGATCTCGGCCATCCCACCCTGGACCAGGCGCTGTTCGCCCGGTTCGTGGAGCGCGGGGACTACGACCGGCAGCTGCGCCGCTGCCAACGCGCGTACCGGGAGCGGCGCGACGCGCTCGTCGCCGCGCTGGACGAGCACTTCCCGGGCTCGCGGGTGTCGGGCATCGCGGCCGGGCTGCATGTCATCGCCGTACTGCCGAAACGGTTCGGGCCCGAGGAGGACTTCCGCGCCCGCATGGCCGAAGCCGGGGTCGCGGTGCGTCTGCTGTCGGAGTGCGGGCACGCGCGCGGGGAGCACGAGGACGTGCGGCTGGTGCTGGGGTACGCGCATTTGTCACCGGCGCGGATCCGGGAGGGCGTCCGGCTCATGGCCGGGGCGGTGTGACGGGGGCGCCGGTTCCCCTGCCTCGTCGGTCAGTTGTTCACTTGTGGTTTGCGTGTGCGCTGCGGCGCACCAGTAGTTGTGGCACTGCACACTGGCCGGATCCCGTCCTGGAGGCGCACCCATGTCACACCGTCCCTTCGGCCGCCGCAGTGTTCTGCGCGGCTCGCTCGCCGCCTCCGCGGCCCTGACCCTGCCCACCGCGCTCGGCTCCGCGCCCGCGTTCGCCCTGTCCGGGCGGCCCGAGGCGGGCTGGGGCGTGCAGACCGGCGATGTGACGACCGACTCCGGCCTGGTGTGGGTCCGCTCCGACCGGCCCGCCCGGATGATCGTCGAGACGTCGGCCACCGAGTCCTTCCGCAACCCCCACAGATGGCACGGCCCGCTGCTCGGCGCGGACACCGACTTCACCGGTACGACCCGGCTGCGCGGACTGCCGTCGGGCGAGCAGATCCACTACCGCGTGCTGCTCGCCGACCCCGACGACCCGCGCCGCACCGGCGAGCCGGTGACCGGCACCTTCCGCACCGCGTCCGCCAAGGGCCGCAACGGCGTCCGCTTCCTGTGGTCCGGCGACCTCGCCGGGCAGGGCTGGGGCATCAACCCCGACCTCGGCGGCTTCCGCATCTACGACACGATGGCCGGCCTCGACCCGGACTTCTTCCTGTGCAGCGGTGACAACATCTACGCCGACGGCCCGATCACCGGGACCGTCACCCTGCCCGACGGCCGGACCTGGCGCAACGTCACCACCGAGGAGAAGTCGAAGGTCGCCGAGACGCTCGCGGAGTTCCGCGGCAACTTCCGCTACAACCTGCTCGACGAGAACCTCCGCGCCTTCAACGCCCAGGTCCCCTCGATCATCCAGTGGGACGACCACGAGGTCACCAACAACTGGTACCCGGGCGAGATCTTCGCCGATGCCCGCTACACCGAGAAGAACGTCGACGTGCTCGCCGCCCGCGCCCGGCAGGCGTTCTCGGAGTACTACCCGATCTCCACGCTGCGCCGCCCCGACGGCCGCGTCCACCGGGTCCAGCACTACGGCCCGCTGCTGGACGTGTTCGTCCTCGACATGCGCACGTACCGCAACGCCAACTCGCCGGACAACCAGACCACCGACCCGGTCGGCATCCTCGGCCGTGCGCAGTTGGAGTGGCTCAAGCGTGAGCTGTCCCGCTCGCGGGCGGTGTGGAAGGTGATCGCCGCCGACATGCCGATCGGCCTGGTCGTACCGGACGGCGGCGACGGCAAGCCGCACATCGAGGCGGTCGCGCAGGGCGACCCGGGCGCACCGCTCGGCCGGGAGCTCCAGATCGCCGAGCTGCTGCGGTACATCAAGCACCGCAGGATCACCGGCACGGTGTGGCTGACCGCCGATGTCCACTACACCTCGGCCCAGCACTACCAGCCCTCAAGGGCCGCGTTCACCGACTTCGAGCCGTTCTGGGAGTTCGTCTCGGGCCCGCTGAACGCCGGCGGCTTCCCGGCCAACGCCCTCGACAACACCTTCGGCCCGGAGCGGGTGTTCCTGAAAGCCCCGACCGTCGCCAACGTCTCCCCCGCCGAGGGCTACCAGTTCTTCGGCGAGGTCGACATCGACGGGGAGAGCGGGGAGCTGACGGTACGGCTGCGCGAGCAGGACGGCACCGTGCTGTTCACGCAGGTGCTCCAGCCGGGGCGGGTCGGCCAGTAGGCAGCCAACTCGGTCCCACCGACGGCGTCTTCGCAGGTCAGGGGCGATTGTCAGTGGTCGCGTCTACGGTTTTCACATGACGCGATCACTGCTGGCAGTGGCCTATCGCCGACCCTCCGTGCTGGAGTCCGCAGCGGACGGCCGACGCCTGGGCCTGGAGACTTCACGGGGTGCGACGCCGACCGGCACCGCCGACCATCCCCGCTTCTTCGCCGGGTTCCTGACGAGCCCTCAGGCGGCCTCCGCCGGGCTGCTCGCGGTGGCCGACGTCGCGGCTGCCCGCTACTACCAGCGGCAGCTGCGCGCCTCCCTGGACCCGGTGGTCACCGGCAACGGCGACCGGCTGCGCCTGGAGTCGTTCTCCGGCTGCGGCGGGGTGTACGCGCGCCTGGACGTGCTGACGGCGGGCCTCGACGGCGACGAGGTGGGCCACGGCACGACGAACGTGGACGTCAACAACCCACTGCGGGAAGCGCTGTCGAGGATCGGCACGGACGATCCGCTGCACCTGCGCGTAGGCCCCGACGAGCTGGCGGTGACCACGCTCGACGGCCCGGTGGTGGAGAAGAAGGTGCCGCTGCCCGACCGGTGGCTGCGCGGCTTCGCGGAGTCCCAGGTGATTGCGGCGGGCTTCGACCTGCGCGCCGAACTGCCCGCCGCGGAGGCGGTGCGGTTCCTGCGGGCACTGCCGAAAGCCGGGGCGCGCGGCGCCTCGGGAGGTCCGCGATGGCTGGTCCCGTCCGGGCGCGGACTGCGGCCGACCAGTCGGGCGGTGCCCGGCGCGGTCTGTCTGCCGGGCCCGGAGCGGCTGGTGGCGCTCCAGCGGGCACTGCGGCACGCGACGGCCCTGCG
This sequence comes from Streptomyces davaonensis JCM 4913, assembly GCF_000349325.1. GTDB lineage: Bacteria > Actinomycetota > Actinomycetes > Streptomycetales > Streptomycetaceae > Streptomyces > Streptomyces davaonensis. Next base: position 8,191,859 of record NC_020504.1, on the reverse strand, counting down.
GGTGTACGGACCCACGGTCGGCGCGGGCTCGGCGGCGACCGCGAGCGCCTGGGAGCTGGTGCTGCCAGGTATGCGGCTCACCCTCACCCTGTCCCCCGACACCTCGCGGGGCTTCTCCGGCGAGGGCGGTGTCCTCGACGCGCTCGCCACCGACGAGGCCGCCGAGGACGCGGAACTGGTCTCGGTGCTCCTCGCCTGGGAGCCGCGGATCGACATCACCGACCTGGCCGCCGCCTCGGGCCTGACAGCTGAACGTGTCCGGGCGGCCCTGGTCCGCCTCGGCACCTCGGGGCGGGTCGGCTACGACACCGCGGAGGCGGCCTACTTCCACCGGGAGCTGCCGTACGACTCCGCGCGCGTGGAGCGGCACAACCCCAGACTGCGCTCCGCGCGGGAGCTGGTGGCGGCGGGCGCGGTCGCCCTGGACGGCACGGTCGGCACGGTGACCGCCGAGGACGGCCATGTGCACCGGGTGCGGGACGAGGCGGGGGTGCTCAGCTGCACCTGCCTGTGGTGGGCGAAGTACCGGGGCGGGCGCGGCCCCTGCAAGCACGCGCTGGCGGTGCGGATGGTGCGGCGGGGAGCCGCGGCCGAGCGGGGCGCGGGGACGGGAATGGCAACGGCGCGAGTCGACCGGGGTGCGCGATGAGTTCACTGATGGACGCGGTGCGGGCGGGGCGGATCGCCCAGGTGGTGAGCCTGCTCGACGGGATGACCGACAGCGAACGGCGGCTTGTCGTGCCCGAGTTGAAGGCCCTGCGCAAGGAGCTGCGCGCGGACCGCTGGAGCGAGCGGGGGCGCCGGGTCCTGCCCTCCCTGCATCTGGCCGGCTCGGCCTGCCAGACCGGTGCGGCGGCCGTCGCGAGCTGGATGGGGGCCACCGACTTCATGTGGGCGCCCGCGTCCCCGAAGCGGCTGATCGACATCCTCGCCGACCGGGACCTCGACTGGATCGCCGACGTCACGCACAGGCTCGCGCAGCGTCCGACGAGCGCGCGCGTGCCCTTCCAGCTGATGACCGGCCTGGTGCAGCTCTCCGCCTGTCGGGTGCCGACGACGGACGCCTATGTGCAGGGCTGGCTGATGCACGTCAGCGGCGACTGGGCGCGTGTGGGCTCGCTCGCGGACCGGCTGCGTCAGGAGCCGCAGCTGGCGGAGCTGGTGGCGGCGCTGTTCGAGATCGACGACGTCGGTCAGACGTTGGGCTGGGTGGCCGGCGACGGTCGCAACAGCTGGCCGTCCTCCCTCGCCCGGCTCGCCGAAGAAGGCGCCCTGGAGCGCAAGTCGCTGCTGGACGGATGCGTGGCCCGCCTGCTGCGGGGCGGCCGGCCAGCCGATCTCCGGGTGTTCCTGCGGGTGTTGCAGGCGGTGGCTCCGACGTCCGAGGAGCAGCGGGAGCGGGTCGCCGACTGGACGGCGCTGGCCGCTGACGCCGCCTCGACGGTCGCCGCGTACGCCCAGACCCTGCTCGCCGCACTCGCGCTGACCGGTGAACTCCCGCACCGCCGACTGGCCGAGATGTCGGAGGCGGTGCTGTTCCGCCCCGAGAAGACACTGGTGCGAGCCCAGCTCGTGCTGCTGGGCAAGGTCCTTGCCCAGGACGCGTCCGGCGCCGACACCCTGCTGCCCACTCTGGCCCAGGCGTTCGGGCACCCGGACTCCGAGATGCAGGAGCGCGGGGTCAAGCTGGTGGAGCGGCACGCGTCGAGGATCGGCGAGCAGGGAGTCCGGGACGAACTCTCCGCCGCCGCTGAACAGTTGTCGCCGGTGCTCCGATCCCGGGTGGCCGAGGCCCTGGGTGTGGTCGAGGTGACGGTCGAGGAGTACGAGGAGAACCTGCCGCCGGTCCCGGTGCCCGTGCGGCTGGCGCCCGCCCCGCGCTCGGGTGTCGAACTCGCCGAAGAGGTGGGCGCGTTGCTGGCGTCCGGCGATGACGTGAGCGCCTTCGAGCGCACCCTGGACGGACTCGTCCGCCAGGCCCACAGCGACCCGGCCGCGCTGCGGCAGGCACTGGAGCCCGTGGCGAGCCACCTGCCGTGGACCACCTTCGACACGATCCTGCCGAGCGACTTCATCGGTCACCGCAACCTCGAACTGATCCTCGCCGCCGTGCTGAGGAAGACACCACCCCAGGGCTTCCACCCGGCGCACCTGAACACATCGTCGAGGGCGGGCTGTGTGCACACTCCGCTCAGCCGGGCCTGCAACACCCGGATCTGGGAGATCGCCCACCGCATCCACACCGACCCGCCGCCCTTCCTCCTCTCCACACCCACCTGGCACACCGGACTGATCGAACCGGACGAACTGGTCGACCGGCTCGACGCCTACCGGGCGGCGGATGTCCGGGTCATCGCCACCGACTTCGCGCAGGCGCTGCTCCGGGTCCGGCGCGAGGACCGAGCGTCGGCTCGGGCGGCCGCCGAGCGTGCGGCGGCGCTGGGCACGCCCGAGGGGACGCGGCTCGCCGAGTGGCTCACCGCGGACGGCCCGGCCCTGCCGACGGCACGACGGCGCGTCGCAGGCCCCCGCGTCCTGCTGGAGTTCGGCGAACTCAACGAGTTGCAGCGGGACTTCCCGCCGGACTTCCGCCCGCTCGGCAGTCCGGTGACCGTCTACGGTGACCGCTGGCACTGCTACCACTGGGACGGCGACCTGCGTCCGCACTGGTCGGCCCTGCTGCCCGAGCGACGCGAGCTGATCGCGGTGCGGCTGCTGCGGGACCTTTCGGACGCCGCGGTCGACGACGACCGGGGCGCCGCCGAGATCCTCCCCCGGCTCGCCGAGTCCGGCGGCGAGGCGGGCCCCGCCCTTCATCTGGGCGTGGCGTACGGGCTCGGCGCGCGGCACGCGGAGGACCGGCTCGCCGCCGTGGACGCCCTGCTCGTACTGGCGGCGCGTGGGCAGCTCGACGCGGAGCGGCTCGGCACGGACCTCGGGGAACTGGTGGGGAGCGGGGCGGTCAAGCCGTCGCGACTCGTGGACTCGGTGCGGACGGCGGCAGCCACCGGGGCGAGCGCCACGGTCTGGGGGATACTCCGGCACGCTCTGCCCGCGCTGCTCGACGACCAGTCCGGCGAACGACCGGCCGCACCGCCGCGCGGGCTCCCCGATCTGCTCGCCGTGGCCGCGGACTGCGCCGAGCGGTCCGGCGCGCGGGGCGACGTGCCGCATCTGGCACGGACGGCGGAGCGGCGTGGCTCCTCCAGACTGCTCACCCAGGCCCGTCGGCTGCGCAGCACGCTGGTCGCGGAAGTGGCCGCCTGACGTAGTCCCGTGGGCCATTGGTCCTACGCCATGGCGTGGACGCTGACGGGCGGAACCAGGCGGGAAACCTGGTCGTACGGCGCCGGCAACACGACCGTAAAAGAAACGACAAAAGGTACAGAAGCGATCTTTACCGCCCGGTCACAAAGCGTTCGTGATCACGCAACACCGTTCCTTCACAGTAGTTGCATGAGTCGAGACATGTCTGATGTGACGCGTGCGAAGCACGGCCGTCCCGTCCACCACTGGCGGCGGGACGTCATCGAGCTCGCCGCGCTGTTCACGGCGGTGGCGGTGGCGGATGCCGTGGCCAACCTGGTCGGGCACGGCCCGGACGGGCCGGAGCTGCTGCTGGTGTCGGCGGTCGTACTGATCGCCACGGCCGCGTTCCACACGTGGTGGGCACGGAGCCACGGCCATGCGCCGCCGGCGGACGATACCGGCGCCCGGTCCGCCGCTGAGCGGCAGGCCGGGCTCGCGGAGCAGTCGGCGGCGCCGTCGGAGGCCACCTCCGGCGAGAGCACGCTGTGGCGGATGCGGACGACCGTGAAGGACGAACCGGGATCGCTGGCCGCGCTGTGCACGGCCCTCGCGGAGCGCCGGGTCGACATCCTGAGCCTCCAGACGCATCCGCTGGGTGACGGCACCGTCGACGAGTTCCTGCTCCGCGCCCCCGGTGAACTAGCCGCCGCGGAAATCAGCCGCGCCGTTTCCCAGGCGGGCGGCACGAGCACCTGGATCGAGCGCGCCGACGCCCACGACCTGGTGGACGCGCCGACCCGGGTACTGGGCCTGGCCACCCGCACCGCCCTGGACGCGGCGGAACTGCCGCTCGCGCTGCGGCAGTTGCTGGGCCGCTGCACGATCCGTCAGCTGCCCGGCGCCCCGGTCGCCGGACGGGCACCGGAAGGCGTGCCGGTGGAGGGGGTACTGGAGGACACCGTGATGCGACTGCGGGCGCCGGAAGGCGGAGTGATCACCGTGGAGCGGCCGTATCTGCCGTTCACCCCGACCGAGTTCGCCCGTGCGCGTGCCCTGGTGGAGCTGGACGCGCGGCTCGGTCCGCGGGTTCCGGCCGGCGAGGACGTGCTGACGCTTCCGGAGGGCAACGACATCACGGTGCGCCGGGCCGACCCGGGTGATGTCGAGGCCGCGAAGGCCATGCACGAGCGGTGCTCGGCACGGACGTTGAGCATGCGGTACCACGGGCCGGTCGGGGACGCCGACCGCTATCTCAACCACCTCCTCAGTCCGCGGTTCGGGCGGACGCTCGCCGTGCAGACGGCGTCGGGGCGGATCGTCGGGCTCGGTCATCTGCTGTGGGACGGTGACGAGACCGAGGTGGCGCTGGTCGTCGAGGATGCGTGGCAGCGGCGCGGGATCGGCGCGGAGTTGCTCCGCAGGTTGGTGGGGATGGCTGTTGCTGCCGGGTGCGAGAGTGTGTATGCGGTGACTCAGGCTTCCAACACGGGGATGGTGGCCGCGATGCGGGGGTTGGGGCTTCCTCTCGATTACCAGATTGAGGAAGGGACTCTCGTCATCACGGCCCGGCTCGCCTCGGAGGTTCAGGTGCAGTTGGGTGTGGGGGAGCCTTCTCGCCGTCTGGGCTAGTGGGTCATGGCGGGTGCGGGGGCGCTGTGGCTGGTCGCGCAGTTCCCCGCGCCCCTAGCGGCATTCCCGCCCAACGCGTTGTCCAGATCCGCCCAGAGGTCCTCTGCATCCTCCAGGCCCACCGACATGCGCAGCAGCTTGTCGCTCACCCCGGCGTTCTTCCGGTCCCCCTCCTCCACTATGCGGTGGCTGATCGACGCCGGGTGCTGGATGAGGGTGTCCACGCTGCCCAGGCTGACCGCCGGGGTGATCAGGCGGACCGCGGCGATGACCTCGTGGGGGTCGCCGGCCACCTCGAAGGCGACCATTGCGCCGCCGATGCTCGGGTAGTGGACCCGGGTCACTCGCGGGTCGGCGGCCAGGCGGGCGGCCAGGTCGGCCGCGGTCGCCGATGCCGCGCGGACGCGGACCGGCAGGGTGGACAGGCCGCGCAGCAGGAGGTATCCGGCCAGCGGGTGCAGGACGCCGCCCGTGGCGAAGCGGATCCGGCGCAGGACTCCCGCCAGTTCCTCGTCGCAGGCCACCACGCCGGCCATCACGTCGCCGTGTCCGCCGAGGTACTTGGTCGCGCTGTGGAGCACCAGGCGCGCCCCGTGCTCGACGGGGCGCTGGAGGACGGGGGTGGCGAAGGTGTTGTCCGCGAGGAGGGGGACCGAGCCGCAGGCGTGGGCGACGGCGCGCAGGTCGACCTCGGCGAGGGTCGGGTTGGCCGGGGACTCGACCATCACCAGGCCGGTGTCGGGGCGCAGGGCGTCCGCGATTCCGGCCGGGTCGGTCCAGGTGACCTCCGAGCCGAGCAGCCCGGCGGTGAGGAGATGGTCGCTGCACCCGTACAGGGGGCGGACGGCGACCACATGGCGCAGACCGATCGAGGCCCTGGCCAGCAGCACCGCGCTGAGCGCGGCCATGCCGCTGGCGAACGCCACCGCCGACTCCGTGCCCTCGAGACGCGCCAGGGCGGTCTCGAAGCGGGCGACGGTCGGATTGCCGAGCCGTCCGTAGATGGGCGGCCCGTCCAGAGACGGCTCGGCGCCGGTCTCGGCGAACGCGTCGATCCGGGCGGCCTCGGCGCGGCTGTCGTACGAGGGGTAGGTCGTGGACAGGTCGATCGGCGGGGCATGCAGGCCAAGCGCCGCGAGGTCGTCGCGGCCGGCGTGCACGGCTTCGGTGGCCAGGGCTCTCGATCGCACAGGGGTCTCCATGGGCGGAAGAGTGAACGTCGACCGGGTCACAGGAATCGAACGCCGTGCTACGTTCGGCCAGTGGCCGAATCTGTCGTACTGGATCCGGTGGACCTTCATCTGCTGCGGCTGCTTCAGAACGACGCCCGGACGACGTACCGGGATCTCGCCGCGCAGGTCGGGGTCGCACCGTCGACCTGCCTTGACCGGGTGACCCGGCTGCGGCGGGCCGGGGTGATTCTCGGCCATCAGCTGCGGCTGGATCCGGCGAAGCTCGGGCGCGGGCTCCAGGCGCTGCTGTCCGTGCAGGTCAGGCCGCACCGGCGGGAGTTGGTGGGGCCGTTCGTGGAGCGGATCCGGGCGTTGCCGGAGTCGCTGACCGTCTTCCATCTCACCGGTCCCGACGACTATCTGGTCCATGTCGCGGTCGCGGACATGGCCGATCTCCAGCGTCTGGTTCTGGACGAGTTCACGGCGCATCGGGAAGTCGCGCGCGTGGAGACCAGGCTGATCTTTCAGCAGTGGGACTGCGGCCCCCTGCTCCCGCCTTCGCCCTCGGCTCAATCGGGGTGACGCACGGCAGGCCGTCGTACGAGGATGGTCCGCATGTCAGAGACGAAGAGCCCGCTGCCCCGTGAGGTCGCCGACGCCTATGTCGACGAGCTCATCGCCCTCGATCCCGTCACCGGTACGTATCTCGGCATCAAGGACAGTTCGAGCAAGATGCCCGACCTCTCACCCGCGGGCCAGGAGGCACTCGCGGAGCTGGCGCGGGCCACGCTGGCGCGGCTCGACGAGGCCGAGCGGCGGCCCGGCGGGGACAGCGCGATCGAGCGCCGGTGCGCCAGGTTGCTGCGCGAGCGGCTGACCGCCGAACTCGCCGTGCACGAGGCCGAGGAGGGCCTGCGCGCGGTCGGCAACCTGGGCACGCCCGCCCACAGTGTGCGCGAGGTCTTCGCCATCACCCCGGCCGAGACCGAGGAGGACTGGGCGGCCATCGCCGAGCGGCTGCGCGCGGTCCCGGGCGCGCTGGCCGGCTACCGCGAGTCCCTGACGCTCGGCCTGGAGCGCAAGCTGTACGCGGCACCGCGTCCGACCGCCACCTTCGTGGACCAGCTCACCGAGTGGGCGGACACCGGCGAGGGCAAGGGCTGGTTCGAGGACTTCGCCGCGGCCGGACCCGACGCGCTGCGCGCCGAGCTGGACAAGGCGGCCCGGGTGGCGACCGCGGCCGTGGTGGAGCTGCGGGACTGGATGCGGGATGTGTACGCCCCAGCTGTCGAGGGCGCCCCGAACACCGTGGGCCGGGAGCGCTACGCCCGGCTGGCGCGCTACTTCAACGGCGCCGACCTCGACCTGGACGAGGCCTACGCGTACGGCTGGTCCGAGTTCCACCGGCTGCTCGGCGAGATGAAGCAGGAGGCGGAGAAGGTCCTCCCCGGCGCCGAGACGCCCTGGGTGGCACTCGCGCACCTCGACGAGAACGGCCGGACGATCGAGGGCGTCGACGAGGTACAAGCCTGGCTCCAGGGCCTGATGGACCAGGCGATCGAGACGCTCGACGGCACCCATTTCGAACTCGCCGAGCAGGTACGGAAGGTGGAGTCGCGGATCGCTCCGCCCGGCGGCGCCGCGGCCCCGTACTACACCAGCCCCAGCGAGGACTTCTCCCGTCCGGGCCGCACCTGGCTGCCGACGATGGGGCAGACCCGTTTCCCGGTCTACGACCTGGTCTCCACCTGGTACCACGAGGGTGTTCCGGGCCATCACCTCCAGCTGGCGCAGTGGGTGTACGTCAAGAACGACCTCTCCCGCTACCAGGCGACGGTCGGCCATGTCAGCGCCAACTGCGAGGGCTGGGCGCTGTACGCGGAGCGGCTGATGGACGAGCTGGGCTTCCTCACGGACGCGCAGGAGCGGCTCGGCTATCTGGATGCGCAGATGATGCGCGCGGCCCGGGTCATCGTCGACATCGGCATGCATCTGGAGCTGGAGATCCCGGCGGACTCGCCCTTCCACCCGGGCGAGCGGTGGACGCCGGAGCTGGCCGAGGAGTTCTTCGGGGCGCACAGCAGCCGTCCGCGGGACTTCGTCGAGAGCGAGCTGACCCGCTATCTGACGATCCCGGGCCAGGCGATCGGCTACAAGCTGGGCGAGCGGGCCTGGCTGCTGGGCCGGGACCGGGCGCGCGAGCGGCACGGCGACGCCTTCGACCTCAAGTCCTGGCACATGGCGGCCCTGTCCCAGGGCTCCCTGGGCCTGGACGACCTCGTCGACGAGCTGTCCCAGCTGTAGCCAGGGCCGCAATTCGCCCCTTCGAGCCGACTGCTGACCGGTGACCGAGCAGCATCACCGGTCAGCAGTCGGAACTACCCTGCCAGCAGCCGGAGTTGAACCAGTCCGAGCCAGGTCTCCGGGCCGGGACTGACCCAGGCCGCGCGCACGCCGTACGCCCCGGGGGTCAGGGTGACGCAGAGCGGGGCGGCGCGTTCGGTCTCGGTGCCGGGCCAGGCGGAGTCGAAGAGGAACACCGGTCCCGGCACCTTCCAGCGCACCTCCTCGCCCCACTCCGCGGTGGCGAGCGCCGAGGGGACGCCGGAGAGCAGCTCGGCCTCGGAGTCGGCCGCGCACCAGCGGACGAAGGTGCCGTGATCGGGCAGATAGGCGGTGGCGGCGGGCTCGTCGCCCAGCACCAGAGCCGCACTGTCCCCGACAGGGAGCAGTCCGACGGGTCCGTCGATCTCGCAGGCCCGGTCGTAGTCGGAGGCGGTCTCGTCGCCGTCGGCGCCCGCCCAGAACGGCAGCACCGTCTCCGGCACCGCTATGAGGGGCCCGCCGCCCGACTCCACCCACCGCACCCTGTGTCGCACCATGGCGCAGAAACCTACACGCACAACGCCCGCACACGTTCGGTGTCCCGGACACCTATCCGTAAGGCGTCCGCGGGCCGTTTCCGAGGGCCGTTCTCAGCAGCCGCAGTCCTCGCTGTCCACCGGCGCGGTCAGCGGGTCGGCGGCACGGCGGGAGGCACCCTCCCAGGTCTCGTACGCGAAGCCCTCGCGGGCCCAGTACTCGAAGCCGCCGAGCATCTCCTTGACCTGGTAGCCGAGTTCGGCGAGGGCGAGGGCGGCCCGGGTCGCTCCGTTGCAGCCGGGGCCCCAGCAGTAGGTGACGACGGGCACGTTCCTGTCGAGGAGCTGCTCGGCCTGCTCGGGGATGAGCGCGGTCGGCAGGTGGATCGCGCCGGGGAGGTGGCCCTGGTCCCAGGAGGCGGTGGACCGGGAGTCCACGACGACGAACCCGGGGTCGCCCTCGCCGGCGAGCGCGGCGGCGACGTCGGACACATCGGCGTGGAAGGCGAGGCTTGCCCGGAAGTAGGCGGCGGCCGCGGCCGGGGCGGCGGGGGCCACGCGCAGGACGGGGTTGACGGCGGTGATGGTGGTCATGGTCTGGCCTTTCCGTAGTGGCTCCTTCTGACCAGAAATGTACGGCGGGAAGATCAACTCCCTGAAGGGACGATCCCCGGTACACCTCTTGATCGGCCGGGGAATCCCCTGTTAGCTCGGGGGCATGACCACGTTTTCACCGGACGCCACCGACTGGCGCATCCTCGATGTCCTCCAGCGCGAGGGCCGGGCCAGCTTCGCCGAGCTGGCGCGGGCCGTGTCGATGTCCCCGAGCGCGGTCACCGAGCGGGTGCGCAGGCTGGAGGAGGCGGGGGTGATCCAGGGGTACTCCGCCGTGGTGGCACCGGAGCGGCTCGGGATGCCGATCCTGGCGTTCGTCCGGCTGCGTTACCCGAACGGCAACTACAAACCGTTCCACGATCTGGTGGCCGTGACGCCGGAGATCCTGGAGGCGCACCATGTCACGGGCGACGACTGTTTCGTGATCAAGGTCGCCGCCCGTTCGATGCGCCATCTGGAAGAGGTCTCGGGCAAGATCGGCGCCCTCGGCTCGGTCACGACGTCCGTCGTCTACTCCTCGCCGCTCCCCCGCCGCCCCCTGGGCCGGTAGCCCTCAGCCGCCGCCCCGCTGCCGCAGCGTCGACCCCGAGCGCCCCTTCACGACCTCCAGCTGGGCGTGGATCCGGCGCCGCAGATCGGCGACATGGCTCACGATGCCCACGCTGCGGTCCCGCTCGCGCAGGGAGTCGAGGACGTCGAGGACCTCGTCGAGGGTCTGGTCGTCGAGGCTGCCGAAGCCCTCGTCGATGAAGAGGGTGTCGAGACGCACCCCGCCCGCCTCGTCGGTGACGACATCCGCGAGCCCGAGGGCCAGGGCGAGGGAGGCGAAGAAGGTCTCGCCGCCGGACAGCGTCGCCGTGTCCCGCTCCCGTCCGGTCCAGGCGTCCACGACATGCAGTCCGAGGCCGCTGCGGCCGCGTCCGGCGCGGTCGTCGGAGTGGACGAGGGTGTAGCGGCCGGACGACATCCGGCGCAGCCGCACGGTCGCGGCGGCGGCGACCTGTTCCAGGCGGGCGGCCAGGACGTAGGACTCCAGGCGCATCTTGCGCTCGTTGTCCGCGGAGGTGCCCGCCGTGAGCGCGGCGAGCCGGGCCACCCGGTCGTAGTGGGTGCGCAGCGGCGCGAGCCGTCGTACGCCTTGTGTCGCGCGGGCGGAGAGGCGGTCGAGTTCGGTGCAGCGCCGGGCGGCGGCGTCCCGCGCGGAGGCGGTGTCGCGCAGGCGTCGGCCCGCCTCGGCGGCGGCCTGTTCCGCCGCCGCGAGGTCGGCGGACGGGCGCTGGGCGGCGGCCGCGGTGTCGGCCTCGACGAGGACGGCGCGTACGGCGGCTTCCTCGGACTGCCAGGCGTCCAGGCGCCGTTGGAGTTCGCGGTGGGCGGTGTCGTCGAGCAGGGCCTCGGCGGCGGCCTGCGGAGTGTCGAACCCGGCGCGGAACGCGGCGTCGGCGAGGCGCGCGTCGGCGTCCTTGAGCCGCTGGGCGCTGTCCTCCGCGGCGCGGGCGCTGTCGGCGGCGTCGGTGAGCAGCGCGACCTGGCGTTCCAGTTGGGCGGAGCGGGCGGCCACACTGTCCAGGACGCCGCGCGCCTCGGCCAACTCCCCTTCCAGTGCGGCCCGTTCGCGGTCCAGCTGGTCGCGGTGGCCGACCCGGGCGGCGCTTCTGACCTCCGCCTGCCTACGGGCCATGGCGCGCCGCTCCTGCTCCTGCTCGGCGCGGCGCAGTTCCTCGTGCGCGGGGTGCAGCGCGGAAGCCTCCCGGCGGGCCTGCGCGAACTCCCGCTCCAACTCAGTGACATCGTCGGCGAGTTGTCCGGTCGGGGTGTCCCCGGCCTCGGCGGTGGCGGCGGCCAGCGCCTCGCGTACGACGCCCAGGCGCCGCTCCTGCTCGGCCTGGCGCTCCTCCGCCGTCTGGTAGGCGGCGAGGGCCTGCTCCTCGACTTCGCGGTCGACGTGCCCGGCGTCCTTGCGCGCGGGCGCCGGGTGCTCGGTGGCACCACAGACGGCGCAGGGTTCACCGGCGGTCAGCTGGGCCGCGAGTTCGGCCGCGATGCCGTTCAGGCGGCGTTCCTTGACCTCCAGCCAGTGCGCCTTGGCCGTCAGCGCCTCCTCCTGGGCACGCCGGGCCCGGTCCGCCGCCGTGTCGGTGTCGCCGGCCAACTGGTCCCGCAATCTGGCCGCCTTGAGCCGCTTGGCGGCGGGCTCCCGCTGCACGGAGAGCTGTTCGGCGCGGGTGGCGGCCTCCTGGGCGGTGTCGATCCGGGACTGGAGCCCCGCGCGCGTGGCCTCCCAGCCGGCGAGCCATGCCCCGGCCTCCTCAAGGACGTCCTCGTCGGCGCGCTCCTGGCGGTCGAGACCGGCACGCTCCTCGACGAGTTCGGCCAGCCGCTGCTCCGCGCGGCGGGCCGACTCCAGGCCACCCAGCTCCTCGGCGGCCCGGCGCGCGGCGGCCGCGAGCCCTGCGGCACCCGCGTCGGCGAAGGTGTCCGGCAACAACGCGCCCGCGCGGTCTCGGGCGATCGCGGCCCGCCGGTGCTCGGCGTCGGCGGCGTCCCGCAGCTCCAGCGCGGGGGCCACCGCCTCGGCCTTGCGGGCCCGCTCCATGCGCGCCTGCGCCTCCCGGTGACCGCCCGCCCGCTCCTGAAGCACCCCGGCCCGCTCCCGCGCCTCGGCGAACCTTCGTTGCAGCCGGGCGAGTTCGCGTACGTCGCCCAGGGCGCGCTCGGCGGCGGCCTGAGCGGACTCGGCCGTGGCGAGGCGGCAGTGGGCGACAGTGAGTTCCTCGCGCGCGGAGCTGCGGGCCACGGCTGCGGCGGTCAACACGGCGTCAGCGAGCCCCGGTTCGCCCGGTGTCAGCTCGGGCAGCTCCATGGCGCCGTCAGCCGCCTGCTGCATGCGGTGCGCGTCGGCCAGCAGCGCGGCGTCGCCCTCGCGCACCTCGGCCTCGGCCGCGCGGCGGCGCTCGGCGAGCCGCTTCTCCACCTCGGCGAAGCGGTGGGTGTCGAAGAGCCGCCCCAGCAGCCGGCCGCGCGCCTCGGCGTCGGCGCGCAGGAAGCGCGCGAAGTCGCCCTGGGGCAACAGGACTACCTGGCAGAACTGTTCGCGGCTCATCCCGAGCAGCTGGGTGATCTCCTCGCCGATCTCCTGGTGGGAACGGCTGAGGTCCTTCCAGGTGCCGGTCGCGGCGTCGTACTCGCGCAGCCAGCTCTGCGCCTTGTCCAGGGTCGTGCCGGAACCCCGCTTCTTCGGGCGCTCCCAGGGCGGCTGCCGGGTGACCTCCAACCGGCGTCCGGCGACGGTCAGTTCCAGGCGGATCTCGGTGCGCGTGCCGAGTGCCGCGTGGTCACTGCGCAGCGCGAGACCCTGGCCGGACTGCCGGGCGCCGGGCACGGCGCCGTACAGCGCGTAGCAGACGGCGTCGAGGACGGAGGTCTTCCCGGCGCCGGTGGGGCCGTGCAGCAGGAACAGTCCCGCTGCCGACAGCTCGTCGAAGTCGACGCTCTGGGAGCCCCCGAAGGGCCCGAAGGCCGTGATGTCGAGTCGGTGCAGCCTCACCGCGCCACCTCCCGCACCACCGCGTCCGCGCGGACCGCGTCGAAGGCGTCCCGGAGCACGGTCTGCTCGTCCTCGTCCGGCCCGGCGCCCCGGACATGGGCGACGAAGTCCTCGGCGATCTGCTGGTCGCCGCGCCCGGCCAGGCGCCGCGCGTAGGACACGTCCGGGTCGTCGGGGGCCCGGTCCGGGTCGAAGACGAGGCTCAGGGTGTGCGGGAAGCGCTCGCCGATCCGGGCCATGGGTTCGGCGGGGCGGACCGTGTCGGTGAGGGTGGCCTCGACCCAGGCGTCCTCGTGCCGGGCGAGGGCGGGGTCGGCGAGGAGTTCCTCCAGCGGCCCGCGGATCCGGGCGAGCGCGCGCGGGGCGGGGCAGTCGATCCGCTCGGCGGTCACGGCACCGTCGGCGTCCAGATCGACCAGCCACATGCTCTTGCGGTGGTCGGCCTCCGAGAAGGAGTACGCCAGCGGGGAGCCGGAGTAGCGCACGCGCTCGGTGATGGTCTGGCTGCCGTGCAGATGCCCGAGGGCCGTGTAGTCGACGCCGTCGAAGACCCCGGCCGGGACCGCGGCGACGCCGCCGACGGTGATGTCCCGCTCGCTGTCGCTGGCCTCGCCGCCGGTGACGAAGGCATGGGCGAGGACGACGGAACGCGTCCCCCGCGCGCGTGCGGCGAGGTCGGCGCGTACTCGGTCCATGGCGGCGGCGAGCACCGCCTCGTGCCCGGCCTTCTCCACCCCGAACTCGTCCTTCACCAGGGCCGGTTCGAGATACGGCAGACCGTAGAAGGCCACCTCGCCATGGGCGTCGGACAGGATCACCGGGGTCCCGCACGCCGACGGCTCGGTCCGCAGATGGATGCCCGCGCGGTCGATGAGCCCGGCGCCGACGCCGAGCCGCCGGGCGGAGTCGTGGTTCCCGGAGATCATCACGGTGGGCACGCCCAGCCCGGCGAGGCTGTGCAGGGCGTCGTCGAACAGCTCGACGGCGGCGAGCGGCGGCACCGCGCGGTCGTACACGTCTCCCGACACCACCACCGCGTCCACGTCGCGCTCGCGCACGATGCCGACGAGGTGACGGATGAACTCGGCCTGGGCGGCGAGCATGTTCACGCGGTGGAACGCCCGGCCCAGGTGCCAGTCGGAAGTGTGCAGGAGCCTCATGATCCCCGAAGACTAACGGCCGGGTCTGACATCACGGGCGGTTACTCCCGTATCGCCCGCGATGACAGGCCTTACGAACGCCAGTTTTGCCGGATTCATTGTCGATTGCCTCTCTGCCGGAAGCCTTGCTTTCAGGGCAAGATGGGCCGTGTGAGCGGGGACACACACGCGGGGGACGCACACACCGCGGTCACACACACCGGGGACCGGATCGACTTCAGGAACGGGACGTTCCGGGGCGAGGCCATCGGGAAGAAGGTGGAACATCATCACCACTACGGCCCCATGCCACACGTAGAGGACGCGCTTCCGCCGACCGCCGCCGAGTTCACCGGACGCGTGGAGGAACTCGACACCCTGCTGGCGGCGCTGGCCCCCCACCCCGGCGGCCACGCCCCGGTCCCGGTGACCGCGGTGGCGGGGATGGGCGGCGTGGGCAAGACCGCGCTGACCGTGCGAGCCGCTCACACGGCACGGGAACACGGCTGGTTCCCCGGGGGCGCGCTGTTCGTCGACTGCCACGGCTACGACGAGACGCCCGCCGGAGCCGAACAGCTGGTGGAGGCCCTGCTGCGCGCCCTGGGCGTGGCAGCCGCCCATGTGCCGACGACGCTGGACGAACGAGCCGGACTCTACCGCTCGGTCCTGGCCGAACGGGCCCGCACGAGCGGCGCGGTGCTGATCGTGGTGGACAACGCCTCGCACCCCGGGCAGGTCAGACCGCTGCTGCCCGGCCACGGCGCGCACCGCGTCCTCGTCACCTCCCGCGACACCATGCCCCAGCTCGGCGCCCACCTGCTCCATCTCGACATCCTCCGGCCCGAGGTGGCCCGCGAGGTGCTGAGCGCCGCTCTGCGCACGGCCGCCCCCGCCGACCCGCGCGTCATGGATGACCCCGAGGCGACCGGGAACCTGTGCGCGCTGTGCGGGTACCTGCCCCTGGCGCTGCAGATCGCCGCCGCCCTGCTCATCGCCGATCCGGGCAAGCCGGTGACGGAACTGGTCGCGGAGCTGGCCGACTCCGCCACGCTCATCGACCACCTCGACGACGGCGAACGCGGAGTGCGGGCCGCCTTCGACCTGTCCTACCGCCGCCTCGGTCCGGGCCCCTCCCGCCTGTTCCGGCTCCTGGCGCTCGCCCCGGGATCGGAGACCAGCGACGAGGCGATCACCGTGCTCCACGGGGCCGACGCGCTGCCGCGCCCGGAGCTGAACGCGCTGGTCCGCGCTCATCTGGTTTCGCCCGGAAGCGTGCGCGGCTACTGGACCATGCATGACCTCGTACGCGCCTACGCGCTGGACCGGGTGGCCCGCGAGGAGCCACTGCGGGCCGAGGGCACCCGAGCGCGGGCCCGGCTCCTGGACCACTACCGGCAGCGTGTCGAGGCGGCGGTCTGGCACGTGCAGTCCAGCCCCGATCCTGCCCCGTCCCCCGGGTTCAGCGACCGCGCGGACGCGCTGCGATGGTTCGACCACGAGCGCACCGGCCTCATCTCCGCCGCGCTGTGGGCGGCCGACCCCGTTCACGCGCAGGCCGGACTGGGACTGGCGCTGAGCCTCTACGGCTATCTCAGCTGGCGGCGCTACTTCGACGACGCCGTGTCCGTCTATCGCTGCGCGACCCAGGCGGCCCGCGCGTTGGGGGACGACCTAGGAGCGGGCCGGGCATGGAACGCCCTCGGACTGGCCCTGCGCTACAGCCGCAGAATCGAGGAGGCCGTCGCGGTGCACACGCGGGCCCGCGAGATCCACGCGTCGCGCGGGGACGGCCTCCAAGAAGGAAAGTCCTGGGACATGCTGGGCGTCTCCTTGACCGAAGCGCGCAGATTCGACGAGTCGCTCGAGGCCCACGAACGCGCCCGCGAACTGGTGCACGCGGCAGGCGACCGCCGACTCGAGGCGTCGACCTGGAACAACGCCGGCCGCACCCTGTTCAAGATGGGCCGCTGCGAGGAGTCGGTCGTCGCGCTCACCCGGGCCCGCGAGATGTTCCGCTCGGTCGGCGATCGATTCCACGAGGCCACCGCGACCAACAACCTGGGGCGCTCCTTCCGGGAGACCGGGCGCCTCGAGGAAGCCCTGTCCGCGCACATCACCGCCCGCGCGGTCTTCGAGGAGCTGGGCGCCCGGGAGCGTATCGCCACGGCATGGAACGACTTCGGTGTCGCCCTGTCCGCACTGGGCCGCCTCGACGAGGCCGTCGAGGCCCACCGGATCGCCGTACGAGAACAACACGAGGTCGGTCATCGGCACGGCCAGGCGATCGCCGCCAACGACCTCGGAGTCGCCCTGCGGCGCGCGGGCCGCCGTGACGAGGCCGTCGCGGCGCATCTCCAGGCGCTGTCCCTCTACCGGGACGTCGCCGACCGCTACGGCGAGGACGAGACGATGAGGCTCCTCACCGTCGCCGGGCACCGGAATGCAGAACCACCCAGGGAAGCAGGGCCGCCCGGGGAAGCGGGGGACCGATGACACGGCCGTCGGCACCGGCCCGCGCCACCCCGGCGGCACGACTGGCGAGGACCAGTACCCGCGTTCTGCTCCAGCCGACCCCACTGTGCAACCTCGACTGCCGCTACTGCTATCTGCCTTCCCGAGGGCTCGCCCGCTTCATGTCCGACGACGTCGCGGATGCCGTCGCGGCGACGGTTGCCTCCTGGTCGGAACACCACCCGGTCACCGTGCTGTGGCACGGCGGGGAGCCGCTCACCACGGGGGTGTCCCGCTTACGGGGGCTGCTCGACCGGTTCCCTCCGGGTCGTGAACACCCGGTGCGGCACGCCGTGCAGACCAATGCCTCACTCATCGACGAGGTGTGGTGCCGGCTGTTCGAGGAGCGGCGGATCGAGGTCTCGGTCAGTGTCGACGGTCCCGGCCCCGGCGGAGACCGTGTGGACCGTTCGGGCCGAGAGGCAACGGAACGCGTGCTGCGCGGTGTCGAGTTGCTCAAGAGGCACGGCATCGCGTTCGGGGCCATCGCCGTCGTGTCCGACCCGTCCGCGCGCAAGGCGGCCGAACTGCACGAGTGGTTCGCCGCGCTCGGCTGCCGCGTTCTGGGCGTGAACCTGGTGGAACGCAAGGGCGTGCACGCCAAGACCCTCCACGACGACGCGCACGACGAGCACGACGCCGAGAACATAGCGGAGTTCTGGGCCGCGCTGGCCGCCCGAGGGCGCGCCGACCGGGACATGACTCTGCGGGATCTGGAGCACGCCTGGCGGTACGTCAGGGCGGAGCTGGCCGGTGCGGCAGGGCGGTGGGCCGGTCTGCCGGTCGATCCGCTGCCCATGGTCACCTGGGACGGACAGGTGGTGCCGCTCAGCCCGGACCTCGCCGGGTTCTCCTCCCCGCGCCACGGCCGGTTCAGCGTCGGCGACGTACGGGAGCTGGGGCTGGCCGGCTGCCTGGCCCGCGCTGAGCAGACCCCTTGGGTCGCCGAAGCCCTCGCCGGGGTCGACGCCTGTCGCGCCGCGTGCGAGTTGTTCGCCTACTGCCGTGGCGGGCAGGCCGCCAACAAGTACTTCGAGACAGGTCGGCTGGACGCAACCGAGACGCAGTTCTGCCGCAACGGCAGAAAACTTCTGATGGAAGGACTGATGCGCGATGCGGAACGAGTCGCCGGAAGAGCCCACGGTTGAGACCCGCATGCGGTCCCTGGGCGCGGAGTTGTTCCCCCTGCCGGACGCCCATGCCTGCGAGCCCTGCGGCGACGCGCCCTGCTCGCACGCCGTGACCCTGTATTCGGGCGGCTCCGACCCCATCCCGCTGCACGAGCCCGCGCGGTAGTCCGCCCTCGAACCCACGCGTCAGGCGTCGCCGTACGCCTCCCCGCCCAGCGCGAACCCGGCGGTGCCGGCCGTGGCGTCGGCCAGCCAGGCGCGGAAGGTGTCCACGTCGGCGTCCGGCAGGCCGATCTCGATGGTGACGGCCTCGGCGTAGTGGACGTCGCGGACCTCGCGGCCGGTGGCGCGCAGGTCGTTCTGGATCTTGCCGGCGCGCTGGTGGTCGACGGTGACCGTGGCCAGGCGGAAGCGACGGCGGGTAATCGTGCCGAGGTTGTCGATGGCCTCGCCGACGGAGCCGCCGTACGCCCGGATGAGGCCGCCCGCGCCGAGTTTGACGCCGCCGAAGTAGCGGGTGACGACGGCGACGACGTAGCGCATGTCACGGCGCAGGAGCATCTGGAGCATGGGGACGCCGGCGGTGCCGCCGGGTTCGCCGTCGTCGCTCGCCTTCTGGATCGCGGCGTCGGCGCCGATGACGTAGGCGAAGCAGTTGTGGGTGGCGTCCGCGTGCTCCTTGCGGATGCCGGCGATGAAGTCCTGGGCCTCCTGCTCGGTGGCCGCCGGGGCGAGCGCGCACAGGAAGCGGGAGCGGTTGACCTCGGTCTCGTGCACGCCCGCGCGGGCCACTGTGCGGTACTCGTCCTGCATCCGGTCAGCCTATGCCAGGGTCGGTCAGGGCTTCTTTCCGCGGGGCACGGTGAACCAGGTCAGCAGCGCGGTGCCGGGGGCGAGCGCGCTCCAGGCCGTGCCGCGCCAGGCGAGCACGGCGACGGCGGAGGTGGGGAACTTCTCCCGCACCCGGTCCAGGGCGTCGTCCAGGCTGTCCCCGGCCAGCGCGGTCACCAGGTCCTCCAGGCCGGGGTTGTGCCCGATCAGGAGCAGGGTCTCCACCTCGGCGGGCGCCTCATGCACGGCGGCGAGCAACTCGGTGGCCTCGGCCGCGTAGAGCCGCGGGAGGTAGCGCACGGGCGGTGGGGTGCCCCACTCGGCGGAGGCCAGCTCCCAGGTCTGGCGGGCACGGACGGCGGTGGAGCACAGGGCGAGGTCGGGCAGCAGATCGGACTCGGCCAGCGCGCGGCCGGCGGCGGGCGCGTCGCGTCGCCCGCGCGGGGCGAGCGGGCGGCGGTGGTCGGCGATGCCTTCGGGCCAGGCGGACTTGGCGTGCCTGAGGACGATCAGGCGGCGCAGCGGGCCGGTCCCCGCGCGGGCGATCATGCCAGGGATCCCAGGTCGCGGGTGAGGTCGAGGCCGAGCAGCCGGTCGGCGTAGGCGTAGGTCTCGAAGCGGGCGCCGTCCGGGATGTCCGGTTCGGTCTCGACCCGGGTGAGCAGGCGCAGGACGCGGGGCACGTCGAGGTCGTCCTCCCAGGCGCCGCGCAGTTCGGTGCGCACGCCGTCGGGGATGGGCCGGGAGGGGTGCCGCGCCCAGTCGGCGACCGCGCGCCGCCAGCGGACGAGGGTGTCGTGGGCCTCGGTCAGGGCGACCGTGTCGAGCCGTACCGGCCGGCTGCGGGGCGGGGTGAGGAGGGCCAGGCGCAGGGCGACGGGGTCGGCGCCGGTGAGCGGTGCCGGGGACTCGGCGTGCACGGGGGCGACGGCGACGCGGACGCCGTCCGGGCTGACGCCGTCCTCGGCCACGACATGGATGACCTGTTTCTCACCGAGCCCATGGCCGACCTCCCGGCTGTCCTCCAGGGGCCGGATGCCGAGTGCGGCGGCGCCGGCCCGCAGCTCGGGCTGGTCCCGGTGGCCGTGCAGGACGGCCCAGACCGGGGTGCCGCCGAGTTCCAGGGCGCGGACGAGGAGGTCGGTGACGAGGAGCACGCGCAGGGCGCCGGTGTCGAAGCCGGGAGCGTGGGCCTCGACCCGGGTGAGACCGCGCCGAGCGGGGGCGGCGTCGACGGGCACGCCCGTTCGGGCGTCGATGATGCGCAGCACTCCCCGAGCCTAGGCGGGCGCGCGCCCGGGCGCAGCACACGGCACGGTTTCCGGACAGCGGGGCGCCGCCGAGCGTGCCGGGAATCCGGACCGTCAACTCCGCCGACCAGCACGCGCCCTCGCGGGAATCTCCACGCACCCTTGGCCGTTGTCCCCAGACCAGGGATGTCATGAGGTCGAGGAGGCCATCGGTGTACGGCGACGAAGCGACGATCCGCAAGATCCTCACCGAGTCCGGCGACACGTGGGCGGTGGTCGGGCTGTCGTCGAACCAGCGGCGTGCGGCGTACGGCGTCGCCGCGGTGCTCCAGCGCTACGGCAAGCGCGTGGTGCCTGTCCACCCCAAGGCGGAGACGGTGCACGGCGAGCAGGGTTACGCCTCTCTCGCGGACATCCCCTTCGAGGTGGACGTCGTCGATGTCTTCGTCAACAGCGAGCTGGCGGGTGCCTTGGCCGACGAGGCGGTGGCCAAGGGCGCCAAGGCGGTGTGGTTCCAGCTCGGCGTGATCGACGAGGCCGCCTACGACCGGACCCGCGCGGCGGGCCTGGAGATGGTCATGGACCGCTGCCCGGCCATCGAGATACCGCTGCTGCGGTGACCCTCACGCGGGGCGCACAGGTCGATGCCGTAGACAGGGGTTCGCATCCGTCGCGTGTCCACGAGGAAGAACCGATGCCCGAGCCTCTGTCCCCCGCCCCGTGCTGCATGCCCGCGTCAGAGACGGGTGGCCGGGTCAGGCCCGAGCCGATCGACACGGCGCCCACCGCTGCCACCGACGGCATGGTCCTGCTCCCCGGCGGCGAGTTCCTCATGGGCGCCGAGGACAGCGAGGGCTTCCCCGACGACGGCGAGGGCCCGGTGCGGGCGGTGCGGCTGGCCCCCTTCCGGATCGACGCCTGCGCGGTGCGCAACGACGAGTTCGCCGCCTTCGTCGCCGACACGGGCCATGTCACCGACGCCGAGCGCCTGGACTGGTCGTACGTCTTCGCCGGGTTCCTGCCCGCCGCGCTGCGCCGCGGCGCCCCGCGGCCCGAGCGGACGCCCTGGTGGTGCGCGGTCACGGGAGCCGCCTGGGACCGGCCGGAGGGGCCGGGCAGCGATCTCGCGGGGCGCGGGGACCATCCCGTGGTCCATGTGTCCTGGTACGACGCGGCCGCCTACGCGGCCTGGGCCGGCAAGCGGCTGCCCACCGAGGCCGAGTGGGAGTACGCGGCCCGTGGCGGCCTGGAGCAGCGGCGCTACCCCTGGGGTGATGAACTGGATCCCGACGGCGAGCACCGGTGCAACATCTGGCGGGGCACCTTCCCCACCAAGAACACCGCCGCAGACGGCTATCGCGGCACCGCGCCCGTGGACGCCTTCGAGCCCAACGGCTTCGGCCTGTACAACACTTCGGGCAATGTGTGGGAGTGGTGCGGGGACTGGTGGACCACGGAGCATCGCGGGTCCGTCGACCCGACCGGCCCGGCCGAGGGCACCGCGAAGGTGATCCGCGGCGGTTCCCACATGTGCCACGCGTCCTACTGCAACCGCTACCGCGTGGCGGCCCGCAGCACCAACACCCCGGACAGCTCCAGCGGTCACACCGGGTTCCGGTGTGCGCTGAACGTCTCATAATGCTCGGGTGACTTCCACCTCCCCCCACCTCAACTCCGGTGCCGCACAACGGTTTCCGGTGGTCGTCGTCGGCGCCGGACCGGCCGGGCTCACTCTCGGCAACATCCTGCGGGCCGCGTCCGTGGACTGTCTGGTCCTGGAGATCGAGAGCCGTGAGTTCATCGAGCGCCGGCCCCGCGCCGGAGTCCTGGAGGAGTGGGCCGTACGCGGGCTCGAACGGCGGGGCCTCGCGGGGAATCTGCTGGCGCGCGGCCAGGTGCACAACGAGTGCGAGTTCCGCTTCGCCGGGGAGCGCTACCGGTTCGAGTACGCCGAGCTGACGGGGCATCACCACTTCGTCTATCCGCAGCCGTTGCTGGTGACGGACCTGGTGCGGGAGTACGCGGACGTCCGGGGCGGCGCGATCCGGTTCGGGGTGCGGGACGTCGAACTGCACGACCTGGACTCCGACCGGCCCTCGGTGTCGTACACCGACCCCGAGTCGGGTCAACGGCACGTCGTGTACTGCGACTTCGTGGCGGGCTGTGACGGGGCGCGCGGGGTGTCCCGGGGCGCGGTGGCACCGGGGCGTGCCCATGTCTCGCGGTACGACTACGGCATCGGCTGGCTGGCGTTGCTCGCCGAGGCGCCGCCGTCCAACGACTGCGTGGTGTTCGGCATGCACCCGCGCGGATTCGCCGGGCACATGGCGCGCAGCCCCGAGGTGACCCGGTACTACCTGGAATGCCCGCCGGGCGACGACCCGGAGAACTGGTCCCACGACAGAGTCTGGACGGAGCTCCAGGAACGGCTCGGCGCCGCCGGGGCGCCCCGGCTGACCGAGGGGCGGCTGATCGAGAAGCGCGTGCTGGACATGCACAGTTACGTGGTGGAGCCCATGGTGTTCGGGCGGCTCTTCCTGGCCGGGGACGCCGCCCATCTCACCGCGCCGATCGCGGCCAAGGGCATGAACCTCGCCCTGCACGACGCCTTCCTGCTGGGCGACGCGCTGGTCGCGTTCCTCACCGAGGGCGACTCGGCCGGACTGGACGGCTATTCGCGGGCGT
This sequence comes from Streptomyces davaonensis JCM 4913, assembly GCF_000349325.1. Taxonomy (GTDB): domain Bacteria; phylum Actinomycetota; class Actinomycetes; order Streptomycetales; family Streptomycetaceae; genus Streptomyces; species Streptomyces davaonensis. The sequence continues at coordinate 8,169,240 of NC_020504.1, read as the reverse complement.
GCCTCGGCCGGGTCTGGGACTACCAGGAGTTCTCGCAGTGGCTGTCGGAGGTGTACCACGGCACCTCCTCGGGTGATCCGCATCGCGCGGGGACCACCCTGGCCCGGCTGCGCCGCCTGTTCGGCTCCCCCTCGGCGGCGCTGGCCTTCGCGGAGCAGTACCTCGGCAAGAGCGCCGACTACTGAGCCGTACCGACGTCATTCATGCACGGGCCGGTCGCTGAGCCGGTGGTCCGCCACGCTCAGCGCCTCGTCGACCAGTCGCCGCAGATGGCCGTCGCCGAGGGAGTAGATCACCCGGCGGCCCTGCTTGCGGGTGTTCACCAGACCGGCGAGACGCAGCCGCGCCAGATGCTGGCTGACGGCGGGCCGGGCCGCTCCGCACGCCTCGGTGAGCGTGCTGACATCGGCCTCTCCCCCGGCCAGTGCGTGCAGCAGGGTGAGCCGGGTGCGGTCGCCGAGGAGGGCGAGAAGCTCGGCGGCGAGGGCGAACTGTTCCTCGCCGGGGGTGCGCGGGTGCGCATCGTGCGCAGGTGACAGGTGCATGCGTGCGCTCATACGCACATAATGGCGTTGTGGACGGGGTAAGTCCACCTCCGCCACCGGAAGGGGGACCCGTGAGCCACCCGCACCACCACCACAAGCACCCGCACCCTCGTCGTCACCGCATCGCCCACTTCCTCAAACCGCACTCCCACGACACCGCCGACAAGCTCGACTCCGCCCTGGAGTCCTCGGCCCGCGGGATGCGCGCGCTGTGGGTGTCGCTGGCGGTGCTCGGCGCGACCGCGCTCGTGCAGGCGGTCGTCGTGGCCCTGTCCGGGTCGGTCGCGCTGCTCGGCGACACCGCGCACAACACCGCCGACGCGCTGACCGCCGTACCCCTCGGCATCGCCTTCGTCCTCGGCCGTCGCGCGGCGACCCGGCGCTTCACCTACGGCTACGGCCGCGCCGAGGATCTGGCGGGTCTGGTGATCGTGCTGACCATCGCGGCCTCGGCGGCGTTCGCCGGATGGACGGCCGTCGACCGACTGCTCGACCCCCGCCCGGTGACACATCTGCCCGCCGTCGCGGCCGCCGCGCTGGTGGGCTTCGCGGGCAATGAGTGGGTGGCGCGGTACCGGATCCGCGTCGGCCGGTCGATCGGTTCGGCCGCGCTGGTCGCCGACGGACTGCATGCCCGCACCGACGGATTCACCTCACTTGCGGTGCTGCTGGGCGCGGGCGGGGCGGCGGTCGGCTGGCAACTGGCGGACCCGATCGTGGGGTTGGCGATCACCGCGGCGATCCTGCTGGTGCTGCGGGACGCGGCGCGGGAGGTGTTCCGGCGGGTGCTGGACGCCGTGGACCCGGCCCTGGTGGACCGTGCCGAGCAGGCGCTGCGGGACGTGCCAGGGGTGCGCGGGGTGGGTGAGCTGCGGCTGCGCTGGATCGGGCACCGGCTGCGGGCCGAGGTCGCGGTGGTGGTGGACGGCGAGGCGACGGTACGACAGGCCCACGCCATAGCCGTGGACGCCGAACACGCCCTCCTGCACGCCGTCCCCCGGCTCACCGCGGCCCTGGTCCACGCGGACCCGGCACCGCTGCCGGGCGAGGCGGACCCGCACCAGGCACTGGCCCACCACACCGGGGCCTAGGTGTATTGATCACGAGCGTTGTTGACGCTCGCCGGTGCTTGATCATGGCGAAGACCTCCGGTGTGGTGGAGCTGTCTAGGACTGCACCGCACGGAGGTCTTCGTGTCTCACCGTAATGCCCGGCGAGATCCACTCCGACGAGAAGGCCGCCACCTGCGCCGCTTTCCTGCGCCGTGCCGCAGCCTTCTTCACCGCTCACGGTGTCCACCACATCGAGCGGGTCCTGACCGACAACGCCTGGCCCTACCGCAAGAGCTTCGCCTGGCGCCAGGCCCTGGCCGACCTCAGCGCGATCGGCAAGCTGACCCGCGCCTACCGGCCGCAGACCAACGGCAAGGTCGAACGCTTCAACCGCACCCTGCTCGACGAATGGGCCTACCTACGGCCCTACACCAGCAACACCGAACGCACCGCAGCCCTGACAGACTTCCTGCACACCTACAACCACCACCGCTGCCACACCGCACTCGGCGGCCACCCACCGATCAGCCGCGTAAACAACGCTGCGGGTCAATACACCTAGGGCCTGTCGTTTGGATCAGTCCGGCGTCGCGGGCCCTGGCACGCACTCCCCCAGAGGGGGTACCCCCAGCCGCGTTGTCGTCGGTCGCCGACGCTCCGCGTCGCCGCCCTCCTCCGCCTTGCAGCTGCACGCACCAGACCCCGCTCGGGCCGGCCGACCTGCACCGCTTCTTGCAGCCGGCCTGATCCGAACAACAGGCCCTAGGCGACCCCGAGCCCCTCCAGAACCACGGCGCCCGGCAGCTCCGCGAACGCCTTCCCCGGTACCAGCAGCTTGCCGCGGCGGCGGCCGCTGCCGACGAGGACGTACGGCAGGTCGACGACCGCGGAGTCCACCAGGATCGGCCAGTGGTCGGGCAGTCCGATCGGCGTGATGCCGCCGTACTCCATGCCGGTCTCGCCCGTCGCGATGTCCATGGCGGCGAACGACGCCTTGCGGGAGCCGAGTTGGCGGCGGACCGCGCCATTGACGTCGACGCGGGTTGTAGAGAGCGCGACGCACGCGGCGAGGGTGGTCTCACCCCCGCGCTTGCCCGCCACCACCACGCAGTTCGCGGACTGTTCGAGCAGCTCCTGGCCGTAGTGCTCGACGAAGACGGCGGTGTCGGCCCACTGCGGGTCGGTCTCGACGTAGATGATCTGGTCGGCGGGAACGCTGGCGCTCCAGCGGCGTACCGCGTCGGCGACCGGGGCGGTCAGCTCGTCGAGGCAGTCGGGGGCGGGAGTGGCCTGGTCGAAGTGTCCGATGGGTGCGCGCATGGCCGCACGGTAGCAACCGCGTACCGGCGCTCAGCGCACGGGCGGCACGGAGACGACCAGCACCAACTCGGCAGGCACATCACCGTCGTTGCCGTACCGGTGCGCCGCACTCGCCTCGAAGTAGGCGCTCGCGCCCGCCGGGACGCGGTGTTCCACGCCGTCGACGGTCAGCAGCAGTTCACCGGCCGTGACATGGATCAGCTCGACGGTGCCGACAGGGTGCGGGTCGGAGGCGCTGCCCTCGCCCGGCATCAGCCGCCAGTTCCACATCTCCAGCGGGCCCGGGGCCTCGGTGCCGACGAGGAGCCGGCTGTAGCTGCCGGAGTCGGTGTGCCACATCCGCACGACCTGATCGGCGGGGACCACGCGCACCTTCGGCCCCTGCTCGTAGTCGAGGAGGGTCGGGATGCTGACGCCGAGGGCGTCCCCGATCTTCACGACCGTGCCGAGGCTGGGGTTGGTGCGGGCCTGTTCGATCTGGATGAGCATGCCGCGGCTGACCCCGGCGCGGGCGGCGAGCGTGTCCAGCGTGAAGCCGCGCTCGGTGCGCCAGCGCTTGACGTTGCGGGCCAGGGACTGGGTCAGCAGGTCAAGATCCGACACGATTCATCCCATTCCGGAGTCCAATATTCTGGATGCAAGGGTTCAACAATCTGCACTACGGTGTGATGCACATGATCGTGCACCGAACTGTACTGCGAGGACGTCCGTGACAGCACTCTTCGCCCTGGCCACCAGCGTGCTCTGGGGTCTGGCGGACTTCGGCGGCGGGCTGCTGACACGGCGCACCCCCGCGCTCACCGTGGTGGTCGCCTCACAGTCGATCGCGGTCGTCGTCCTCGGTGCCGTCGTCCTGGCCACCGGCGGCTGGAGCGAGGCCGGACCCCGGCTGTGGTTCGCGGTGGCCGCGGGTCTGATCGGCCCGATGGCGATCCTCTGCTTCTACGAGGCGCTCGCCCGGGGACCCATGGGCGTCGTCTCCCCGCTCACCGCGCTCAGCGTGGCCGTCCCCGTCTCCGTGGGGCTGCTGCTCGGTGAGCGCCCCGGTCTCGTCCAGGTCGCGGGCATCGCGGTAGCCGTGACGGGCGTGGTCCTCGCGGGCGGGCCGCAGCGCGGGGGCGGCTCGGTGGAGCGGCGGACCATCGTGCTGACGCTGGGCGGCGCCTTCGGGTTCGGCACGTGTGTCGCGCTGATCAGCGAGGCGTCCACCACGGTGACCGGCCTCTTCCTCGCCCTTTTCGTGCAGCGCCTGACCAATGTCGTCGTGGGCGGCACCGCCCTGTTCGTCTCGGTGCGGCGCGGTTCCGTCGCCCTGCCGGAGGGCGGTTTCCCCTGGGGCGCGCTGCTCGCCCTGGCCTTCGTCGGCCTCGCCGACGTCGCAGCGAACGGCACCTACTCCGTCGCCGCCCAGCACGGCCCGGTGACCGTGGCCGCCGTACTGGCCTCGCTCTACCCGGTGGTGACGGCCCTCGCCGCACGCCTCGTCCTGAACGAACGCCTGCGCGGAGTCCAGGCGGCGGGCGCGAGCCTGGCCCTGGCCGGGACCTTGCTGCTGGCCACCGGCTGACCGGGCCCCGGCTCAGGCCTCGGCATCCAGTTGCGCCAGCCGCGCCGCCGACTCCTCGTCCAGTTCCGCCAGTGCCGCGAGCTGCTCCGGCGTCACCCCGTCCGGTATCGGCACCGGCGCCGGCGTCCTGAGCGGCGGCTGCCAGCCCTCGGCCGGCGTCCAGCGCCGTACGACCCGGGCGGGCGCGCCCGCCACGACGGCGTGGTCCGGCACCACGCCCCGGACCACCGCACCGGCCGCGACGACCACGTTCCGGCCGATCCGCGCGCCCGGCAGGATCACCGCGCCGGTGCCGATCCAGCACCCCGGGCCGATCGACACCGGCTCCATCCGCGGCCACTGCTTGCCGATGGGCTCGTGCGGATCGTCGTAGGAGTGGTTCGTGGACGTGATGTAGACGTACGGGCCGAAGTAGCAGTCGCTGCCGATGGTGACCGTGGTGTCGGCGATGACGTGGCTGCCGCGGCCGAGGACGACGCCGTCGCCGATGCTCAGGATGGGGTCGGGGCCGAGGTCGAGGTCGGGCATCAGGCCCGCGGTCAAGGTGACCTGCTCGCCGACGATGCAGTGGGAGCCCAGGTGGATCCAGGGCTCGCCGAAGACCGTGCCGAGCGGGAAGGCCAGGCGGGTGGCCTCGCCGATCGAGCCGAAGTGGAAGCGGCCGGGGCGCTCGGCGGTCACCGAACCGGTGCGCTGGACCCAGGCCCAACCCGCGTGGACGGCGCGCTGCGCCACTCGGTGACGCCAGGATGAGAACGTGTTCTTGCTCTTCGGCACGGGGTCACGGTACTGAGGGTGCGGCGCCCTGATGACGTCATGGGGTTGTGATCTTCGCCCCACGCTCACCCGTGACGGGTGAGGAAACGGCGCCGGGGCCATGATGCGGTGGTGGGATGAGCTGGCACGGCATCGTGAACCCGTTCCACGTCGCCGGACGCGTGGTGGGCCTCACGCTGGGCACCGCCGAGTTCGTCACCGACCGGGTGATCCGCGCGGTGACGGCCGCCGTGCTCGACCGCCTCGACCTGGACGACGTCGCCGAACGCATCGATGTGAACCGGGTCGCCGACCGCATCGACGTGATGCGCGTCGTCGATCGTGTCGACGTCGATCTGATCGCCGACCGGCTGGACGTGGACCGGGTGGCGGCGAGGGTGGACGTGGGCCGGGTGACGGACCGGGTCGATGTGAACCGGCTGGCCGAGCGGGTGGACGCCGAACAGATCGTGGCGCGCGTGGACATCGACGGGATAGTGGCCCGCGTCGACGTCGACCGGATCGCCGCCCGCCTCGACCTCGACGCCGTGATCGACCGCGTCGACCTGGTCGCGCTCGCGCGGGCCGTGCTGGAGGAGATCGATGTCGGCCGGATCGTGAAGGAGACGAGCGGCGGTCTTGCCGAGGAGACGGTCGACGCGCTCCGGCTCCAGAGTGTCCGGGCCGACCGGATGGTGAACCGGGTGGCCGACCGGCTGCTGCACCGCCCCGGCGCGGCACCGGAGCGGGCCGCCGGGCACGGGCCGGCGCCATGACGCAGGAGGTCCGGGAGCGGGCCCGGGAGGGTGAGGCGGCCGGTCTGGTGTCGCGGTGTCTCGCGGCGCTGATCGACGCGTTGGTGGTGGCGGGCATCGGCCTCGCCGTTCAGCTCGTCTTCGCCGGTCTGCGCCTTCTGGTGTCCGGTCCGCCGCTGCGGATGCCCGATCTCTCCCTCTGGACGACCGGGGCCCTGGGCTGGCTCCTGGCCGTGCTCTATCTCGTCGTGAGCTGGATCTGGACCGGTGCCACCCTCGGTGGCCGTCTGCTGGGACTGCGGGTCACCGGACGCGCGGGGCACCTGCTCGGCATTCCGCGCGCCCTCCTGCGGGCCGTGGTCTGCCTGGCTCTGCCCGTGGGCCTGTTCTGGATCCCTTTCAGCCGGCGCCGTGCCTCGCTCCAGGACCTCGTCGTCGCCAGTTCGGTCCGCTACCACCGGTTCTGACGTACGATCACCGGCGGCCGCCCCCTCCCGGGCATCACCCGCACCAGGTGACGCCGGGGCACCTTGTGCGGGGTAGGACTGGGAGACGAAGGGCCGACAAGGGCTGCGGCCCGCGGACGCCGTACCCCCGCGGAGGACCGCTATGCCAGGTGACGCCCCGAAGGGCCGCTACCTCCCGCCCGGCGTGCGCACACTCCTGGCCTACCAGCGCGCCTGGCTCGTCAAGGATGTCGTCGCCGGCGTGGTCCTCACCATGCTGCTGGTCCCGCAGGGCATGGCCTACGCGGAGCTGGCGGGACTGCCCGCGATCACCGGCCTGTACACGTCCGTGCTGTGTCTGCTGGCCTACGCCGTCTTCGGACCGTCGCGAATCCTGGTCCTCGGCCCGGACTCCTCGCTCGGCCCGATGATCGCGGCGACCCTGGTGCCGCTGATGGCGTCCGGAGGGGACAGCGGGCGGGCGGTGGCGCTCGCCTCGATGCTCGCGCTGATGGTCGGCGTCATCACGATCCTGGCCGGGGTGTGCCGACTGGGTTTCATCGCCGACCTCATCTCCAAGCCCACCATGATCGGCTACATGAACGGCCTGGCGCTGACCATCCTGATCGGCCAGTTGCCCAAGCTGTTCGGCTTCAGCACGGACGCGGACGGGCTCATCGACGAGGCGGCCGCCTTCGTACGGGGTCTGGCCGACGGCGACACGGTGCCGGCCGCGGTGGCGGTCGGGGGCGCCGGGATCGTGCTGATCCTGGTGCTCCAGCGCTGGCTGCCCAAGGTGCCGGCGGTGCTGGTGATGGTGGTCCTGGCGATCGCCGCGACGTCGGTCTTCGATCTCGGCGGGCACGGGGTGAACCTGGTCGGTGAACTCCCCCGCGGGTTCCCGCCGCTGACCTTCCCGGAGATCCGGGTGGACGACATCGCTCCGCTGCTGGCGGGGGCGCTGGGCATCGCCCTGGTGTCCCTCGCCGACACCATCTCCAACGCGACCGCGTTCGCCTCCCGCACCGGCCAGGAGGTGCGCGGCAACGAGGAGATGACGGCGATCGGGGCGGCCAACGTGGCAGCGGGCCTGTTCCAGGGGTTCCCGGTCAGCACCAGCGGATCGCGGACCGCGGTGGCCGAGCGCGCGGGCGCCAGGAGCCAGCTCACCGGGGTGATCGGCGCGGGCCTGATCATCCTGATGCTGGTCCTGTTGCCGGGCCTGTTCCGCAATCTGCCGCAGCCCGCACTGGCCGCGGTGGTCATCACGGCCTCGCTGTCCCTGGCCGACCTCAGCGGGACGGTCCGGCTGTGGAAGCAGCGCCGGGCGGAGTTCCTGCTGTCGATCGCGGCGTTCCTCGGCGTGGCGCTGCTCGGGGTGCTGCCGGGGATCGCGGTCGCCGTCGGACTGTCGATCCTCAACGTCTTCCGCCGGGCGTGGTGGCCGTACAACACGGTGCTGGGCCGGGTGCCGGACCTGCCCGGATTCCATGACGTGCGGTCCTACCCGCAGGCCGAGCGGCTGCCCGGCCTGGTGATCCACCGGTTCGACGGGCCGCTGTTCTTCGCCAACGCCAAGTCGTTCCGCAACGAGATCATGCGGCTGAGCCGTGCCGAGCCGCGGCCCCGCTGGGTGCTGATCGCCGCCGAGCCCATCACCGACGTGGACACCACGGCTTCGGACGAGCTGGAGGAACTGGACGAGGTCCTCAACGCGCACGGCATCAGCCTTGTCTTCGCCGAGCTCAAGGACCCGGTGCGGCGCAAGATCGAGCGGTACGGGCTTACCCGCACCATCGACCCGGCCCACTTCTTCCCGACGCTGGAGGCCGCGGTCGCCGCGTACCGCGCGGAGACCGGCGCCCAGTGGACGCGGGTCACCGAGCAGGACCAGTAGGCCCGCCCGTCAGTGCAGGGCCAGCCGGGCGAGCCCGCGCCAGTCGAGCGCGGCCCGCGCCGGACGTGTCCCCGGGCGCAGGCGCGGCACCAGCACACGCAGCGCCCCCGGCTGCACCACACACCGGACGGGCACGCTCAGGGTCAGCGCCTCCCCGTCGACTCCGGCCGGGATCGTGGGCCGGTCGGCATCGACGACCACCTCCGTCGCCGTCACCCTGGTCAGCCCCGCGGCCCGGTCGCCCCGCAGCAGACCGGCGGCCTGCGCCGCATTGGCCACCGTCACGCCCACGGCACCCAGCTCCCCGCCGTCCAGGCGTGCCCGCCGCCCCAGTCCCGCGATGTCGCCGGTCCCGTAGGGGTTGTTGCTGATCAGCAGGGCCTGCGGCGCGGTGAGGACCGTGTCCCCGGCGCGGGCGGTCAGCCGGGCGCCCCCGTGCTGCATCAGCAGGTCCGGCAGCAGATCCAGGGTGGTGCGGGTCTTGCCGTCCCGGTAGGCGGGGCTCTGCACCACCTCGGCGTACGCGCCGAACGACACGTTGTTGACGAAGGTGCGCCCGCCGGCCCGGCCCAGGTCGACGCTCAGTTCCACCCCGTCCCGCAACGCGTCCAGCGCCCGCGACGGATCGTCCCGGTCGAGGCCCAGGTCGAGGGCGAAGTGGTTGCGGGTCCCGGCCGGGATGACCAGGAACGGCAGGTCGAGCGCGGCGGCGACCTCGGCGACCAGTGCCTGGGTGCCGTCGCCGCCCGCGACGCCGAGCAGATCGGCGCCGTCCGCAGCGGCCGCCCGGGCCAGCTCGGCCACATCGGCCCGGCCCGGGCCCTCCAACAGAACCACCTCGGCCCCCAGCGCCTCGGCCTTCTCCCGCAGCCCGAACCGGTCCACCTTTCCGCCGCCCGAGCGCGGGTTCATGATCAGGACGGGGCGGCGGGCCTTTGGCGCGGGCCGCTCCGCCATACCGACCGGCACATCGGCAGCGGCGAGGGCGCTGCGCCCGGTGCCCACCGCGAGCGCCCACAGCGCCCCGGACAGAGCCACGACCCAGGCGAGACCGGCGCTGGTGTACGCCACCACCACCCACACCGGCGCGGCGACGGCCAGCAGGACGGCGAGCGCACGCGACAGGCGCCGCCGGGTCAGCGCCCACCACACGGCCGCGACGGTGAGCGCCGTTCCGGCGAGTCCGACGCCCAGCAGGGCGAGGGTCCGCAGCCCGGCGAACACGGCCAGGACGAGCACCGACGCCACCGCAGCCGCCAGCGACACCCGGGCCAGCCAGTGCCGCTGCCTCGTCGTGGATGCCATGTAGGCACCCTCCCGCCTGACCGGCCGTACCGCCTCACCCGCCACAGGCGACCCGCGCGGAAAGGCCCCGACAACCTCCGTCCGGCGCACATCGCCTACGGTGCCGGTGTACCGACGGCGGAAGAGACGGTGGGACGGCAATGGCGCACAAGGCGTTGATCACGGGCATCGGCGGCAGGGAGCCGCAGATCGACGGGGAGGCCTTCGTGGCGCCCACCGCGTCGGTGATCGGGGACGTGACGCTTCAGGCGGGCGCGAGCGTCTGGTACGGCGCGGTGGTCCGCGGCGATGTCGAGCGGATCTCCGTCGGCGCCCGGAGCAACATCCAGGACAACTGCACGCTCCACGCCGACCCGGGCTTTCCCGTGACGATCGGCGAGCGGGTGTCGGTCGGCCACAACGCGGTGGTGCACGGGGCGACCGTCGAGGACGACTGCCTGATCGGCATGGGAGCGACCGTCCTCAACGGCGCGGTGATCGGGGCGGGCTCCCTCGTGGCCGCGCAGGCGCTCGTGCCGCAGGGGATGCAGGTGCCGCCGGGATCACTGGTGGCGGGCGTCCCGGCGAAGATCCGACGGGAACTGTCGGAGGAGGAGCGCCAAGGCGTCACCCTCAACGGAACGCTGTACGCCGACCTCGCGAAGGCGCACGGCGGACTGTACGAGACGCCGTGACGCTCAGTCCGCGACCGGGACGGCCTCCGGCTCGGCCGCGGACTTCTCCCCCGCCGCCTTGCTCGCCTTGCGCTTGACGATCAGGAACGACGTCAGGCCGATCAGCACCGCCGCGACCAGGCCCAGCCACGAGAAGCGCTTCAGCCAGGACTCGGCGACGACACCGACGTAGTAGATGACCGCCGTCGTACCGCCCGCCCACAGGATGCCGCCGAGGACGTTGGCGGTGAGGAACTTCCAGTACGGCATGCGCAGGACGCCCGCGAGGGGGCCGGCGAAGATGCGGAGGAGGGCGACGAAGCGGCCGAAGAAGACCGCCCACATGCCCCACTTCTGGAAGGAGCGCTCGGCGGTCGCGATGTGCGCCTCGCTGAAGTGCTTGGGGAACTTGCCGCCGAGCCAGGCGAGCAGGGGGCGGCCCCCCTTGCGGCCGATGGCGTAGCCGATCGAGTCGCCGATGATGGCGCCCGCGGTGGCGCAGGCGCCGAGGATCACGGGGTTGATGTCACCGTGCTGCGAGGCGAGCAGCGCCGAGGAGACCAGGATGATCTCGCCGGGCAGCGGGATGCCCAGGCTCTCCAGGCCGATGACGAGGCCCACCAGCAGATAGATGGCGAGCGGGGGCACCGTTTCGAGCCATTCCTGGACGTGCAACGCCGTTCCTCTCCCTGTGCGGCCTGTTCCCGGCGCGCGCTCACCCGTGAGCGCGCGCCGGGGCAGCCTACCTGCTCACTGTGACGCGCCCGCGTCCCAGAGGTCGCACTGGTGGTCCCGGTGCACGGTCGTGCTCACCGCGTTGCCGCCCGCGGACGCGGTCCGCAGCGAGAGCACCCGCTCAGGGCCGCCGCCCGGCATACCGGGCTGTCCGTCGGCGCGCGGCACTCCGGTGCGCACGAAGGAGCCCCAGTACTGGACCGTCTGCCGCGACAGCGCCTGCTGCTCGGCGTTCAGCGGGGATTCCAGGCCGAAGTGCTTGAACAGGTACTGCACCTCGTTCACATGGGTCGCCCCGAAGTCGAAGTCGGTGCCGAGGTCGCGCAGTGAGGCGAAGGGCGGGGAGGTGCGGTCGGCGAACTCGTACGTGTACACCGGTCCGCGTCCGGCGAGCGTGCCGTCCAGCCGGAGCGCGGGGCAGGCGAACAGCAGGTCGCCGAGGGCGGTGCCGAAGGCGATCGTCGGGGTGGGGTGGGCGGCGAGGGGGTAGCGGGCGAGGGCCGCGTCGCCGAAGGACGCCCGCATGACCTCCGGGTACCGCTCGGCCGTGAGCGGGCCGCCGGCCCCGTCGAACTGCCCGAAGGCGAACAGCCGCCCCTCGTCCAGGTTGGCGCCGTTCAGCACCGGCACCCCGGCCGCGGCGCCGGAGTCGAAGGCGGCGGTGGGCTGCTCGGGCAGGAAGGCGCCGCCGGTCACCGGCGCCCAGTCGAAGCCGCCCTGGGCGGCCAGGATCTCGGCGGAGGTCTTGCCGCGCAGACACGCCACGGTCGTACAGCCGAGCCGCTCGGCGAAGGCGGCGCCCTGCGCGACCGCCGTGCCGTGGGGCCGGGCGGCGCAGTCGTCGTAGGCGCCGCTCTGGATGATGCCCGCGCGGAAGAGGCCCTCGGCGGTGGGTGAGGCGAGCTGGGTGCAGACCGAGCGACCGCCCGCGGACTCGCCCGCAATGGTGACGCGGCCCGGGTCGCCGCCGAAGCGGCCGATGTTGGCGCGCACCCAGCGCAGCGCGGCCTGCTGGTCGAGGAGGCCGAAGTTGCCGGAGACGCCGTCCGCTGCCTCGTCGTCGAGTCCGGCGGTGGCAAGGAAGCCCATCGCGCCGAGGCGGTAGTTGACGGTGACGACGACCGTGCCGGTCCGCCGGGCGAAGGCGTCGGGGACGACGTCCTGCCCGGCGCCCGCGGTGAGGCCGCCGCCGTGGAACCAGACGAGGACCGCGCGCCGGGCGGAGCCATGAGGCACGTACACGTTGAGGTCGAGGCAGTCCTCGGTGTGGCTGGGCCGCTCGTATCCGGGGTCCCAACTCGCGCCTTGCACGCACTTGTTGCCGAAGTCCCCCGCGTCACGCACCCCTTGCCAGGCCCGGACCGGCCGCGGCTCCCTCCAGCGGAGCCCGCCGACGGGCGGTTCGGCGTACGGGACGCCGAGGAACTGCCGTCCCTGCGCGGTGACTTCGCCGCGCACCAGGCCCGCCTCGGTGCGGACCACCGGAGCCGACGAAGCCTGCGCCGGAACCGGGACTGTCAGTGCGGCGGCCAGGGCCACCAGGGCTGTCACGACCCGCGGTATCATCGCGTCACCTCCACGCTCGTCCGCACCCGCAGATCACCCGCGGACGCCCCCACCCAGACGGTGCGCCGTCCGGTGCCCAGCACCCAGCCGTGCCGTTTCACGTCCCACGACGACAGGGTCCGCGCGGCGATCCGCACGGTGACCCTGCGCCGCTCCCCCGCACCGAGCGCGAGCCGTCGGTAGCCGCCCAACACCCTTACCGCCTGGTCGAGTTCCAGGTCCGGCGAGCGGCCCACGTACACCTGCGGCACCGCGATCCCGGCCCGCCGCCCGGTGTTGCGGACCGTGAACCGCACCTCGAGCCCGCCGCGGTGCCAGTGCGCCGAGAGCTCCTGATAGGTGAAAGAGGTGTAGGACAGGCCGTGCCCGAAGGGGAACAGCGGACGCTCGCCCGTGGCGTCGTACCAACGGTGTCCGGCGTGGATGCCCTCCGAGTAGACCTCGGTGCCGTCCACTCCGGGGTAGCGGCGCGGGTCCCCGGCGACCGGGTGGTGGTCGTCGTCCACCGGGAAGGTCTGGGTGAGCCGACCGCCGGGGTCGCTGTCGCCGAACAGGACGGCGGCGGTGGCGGCCGCGCCCTCCTGGCCCGGGTAGTACATCTGGAGCACGGCGCCGGTGCGGTGCAGCCAGGGCATCGAGGTCGCGGAGGAGGTGTTGAGGACGACGGTCGTGCGCGGGTTCACCGCGGTCACGGCCTCGATCAGCGCGGCCTGTCGACCGGGCAGGGCGATCGTGGTGCGGTCCTGGCCCTCGGTGGCGTCCTCGTAGGCGAAGAGCACCACTTGGCGGGCGGCGCGCGCGGCGCGGACGGCCTCGGCGACATCCTCGGCCCGGGTCGCATCGGTGATACGGCGCAGCCGGAACTCCTGACCGGTGTCCCCGCCCGCTGCGGTGATCCTCAAGGTGTGGGCGCCCTTGGGCAGTCGGAGCGTCTTGCGGCGCACGGAGAGCCCGTCGGGCGCCGTGGTGACGTAGCCGCCCATGAAGTACTCGCCCCAGCCCGGCACCAGCGGGAAGAGTTCCGCGCCGTCGAGGAGCACCTTGGGGCGGATGGTAGGCGCTCCCGAGTAGTGCAGGACGAAGGTCCACTCGTCGTCCTCGGGAAGGGTGAGGGTGCCGTCGTAGGACCAGGTCCGCCCGGCCGCCACACGCAGTTCCTCGCTGTCGAGGGCGGGGCTGAACGCCGAGGCGGGGACGGGCTTGCCGAAGATGTCCTCGCCGAGGGCGTACGTCACTTCGCCGCCGCGGGCCCGGATGGCGTCGAGGGGACTGTCGGCCCGGTCGGGCACCACATGGGCGCTGCCGCCGCCGCTGACGAAGGGCAGTGCGCCGGTCTGGCCGATCACCGCGATGGAGCCGCGGGTCAGGGGCAGGGTGGCGCGCTCGTTGCGCAGCAGGGTGGCGCCCGCCTTGGCGACCTCCAGGGCAACGGCCGCGCCGGCCCGGGTGTCGCGTTCGGGCCGTGGCGGCGCGCTGCCGTCGAGGTGGCCGAAGCGGTCCAGCACGGAGAGGATCCGGCGTACGGCACGGTCGACGTACCGCTCGGACACGCTGCCGTCGCGCACCGCGCGCCCCAGCGCGGCGCCGAAGTGGGTGCCGTCGGGCATCTCCAGGTCCAGGCCCGCGGTGAGGGCCTTCCCGGTGCTGTGGGCGGCGAACCAGTCGGTCATCACCAGGCCCTCGAAGCCCCACTGTTCGCGCAGGACGTCGGTGAGCAGTGTCTTGCTCTCGCAGGCGTAGGTGCCGTTGACCTTGTTGTAGGCGCCCATCACCGCGCCCGTCCCGGCGCCTACGGCGGCCTCGAAGCCGCGCAGCTCGACCTCGTGCATGGTCTGCTCGTCGACGCGCACATCGACGGTGTCGCGGTCCTTTTCCTGGTTGTTGAGGGCATAGTGCTTGACGGTGGCGACCAGGCCCTCGGCCTGGATGCCCTCGATCTCGGCGGCCACCAGGTCGGCGGCGAGCAGCGGATCCTCGCTGAAGGTCTCGAAGTTGCGCCCGGCGTAGGGGGTGCGGATGAGGTTGACCATCGGGGAGAGCAGGACGTCCTGGCCGAGGGCGCGGCCCTCGTGGCCGATGACGCGGCCGTAGCGGCGGGCCAGTTCCGGGTCGAAAGCGGAGGCCAGCAGGACGGGGGCGGGCAGGGCGGTGGCGTGTGCGGTGACGCGGACACCGGCCGGGCCGTCGGCCAGTCTGAGGGGCGGGATGCCGAGGCGCGGCACTCCGGGGACATGGCCCGCCTGGCCGAGCGGGGCGGGGTCGGTGGCACCGTGCAGGAGGGAGATCTTCTCGTCGAGGGTGAGTTCGGCGAGGAGAGCTTCGACGCGCCGGCCGGCGCTCGGGTCAGGTGCACCCTGGGCGCGGGCCGGTGAGGTCGGTCCGCCGGTCGCCGCCGCGGCGACGGCGATGGCGCCGCCGGTCAGTCGCAGGGCGGACCGCCGGGAAACAGTGTCGGTCATGACAGCCGTCACTCCTTCGGTGTGCGGGCACGACGATGTGAACCGCATGCGCGACGGCGCCCCGGTCTGTGTTCGCCCTCTGAACGCACTATGCGCCCACCGGACTTGACACCCCGCGAGAAACGCCACCGGCGCGTCGGAAACGTAGGACCGGAGGTGACTCGTGTCAATGAGTTCAACAAAGAGGGCCACCCCGACCGGGGTGGCCCTGTGCGTCAGGAGAGGAGCGTGCCGAGCGGTTCGGTGACCGCGGAGACCGTGTCCAGCGCGTCGGCCGCGGCCTGTGTGACCGGCCCCTTCGGCTCGGCGGGTTCAGGTTCTGCACGCTCGTCGACCTGGGCGACGCGCGTCTCGTACGGTTCCTGTCCTTCCTCGGCCTTCTTCGGCTCGGTGCTCGCCTCACCGCCGAGCTGCCAGCGCTGGCTCGCGGATCCGTCCCGTTCGGCGACGGTCACGTCCCGTTCGTCGGCGCCGGGCGCCACGGCCCGGTCCTCGTCGCCGCGGAGCAGGAGTTCACCGTGGACGGTGAGGTCGTAGCGCGCCTCGCCGGCGTGGACCAGGCAGTCGGCGAGCAGGACGAGCCCGTCGTCGGCGTGGGAGTCCAGACAGAGCCCGGGGTCGGCGCCGCTGCGGAGCAGACCGTCGTCCCGGTACGACCACTGCTGCGATCCGGCGGCCGAGCACCCCGCGAGCACGGTCGCCGCACCGGCCCGGGGCACTCCGCCCTGGAGGTCGAGGCAGAGCCCGGTGCCGAGGTTGCGGAGGCGGCCGCGGCCGAGTTCGCCGGTGCCGCTCTGCGCGGCGGGGTCGGGCGTCGCGGCAGCAGTGACGGCGCTCGGGGCACCCCAGGTGGCGTGCGCGTCGGGGACACCGTTGTCATCGGACCAACCGCGGTTCACCAGCACGGTGGCGAGGAGGGCGAGGCTGGTCAGACCGACCCCGACGACGACCCTCGTCCGGCCGCGGGGCAGGACCAACGGCCGCGCCCGGGCGGGCCGGTGGCGTCCGCCGCGGGACAGCGCGGGCCGCCCGGGGTGCTCCGGAGCACGACCGGGGCGCGACTCCAGATAGCGCCGGGCGCCCCAGCCGAGGACCGTCTCGGCGAGCAGTTCCTCCAGGCCGCCCTCGAAATGGCTGAGCTGTTCGGCGGCGTGTCGGCAGTAGCGGCACTCCGTCAAGTGCCGCTGGACATCGGGGAGAAGAGAGCCGCCCCGGCGGATCGGGACATCGAGGAGGCGGTTGTAGTAGCGGCATTCCCGGGTGGGGGCGAGTTCATGGTGGGCGCGGACACAGGCGGTGCGGAATTGCTCGCGCGCCTGCTCCAGTGCGGCCCGCGCGGTGACGGTGTCGACACCGAGCAGACCGGCCGGTACGGTTATCGGTTCCCCCTCGACCTCGGTATGCCACAACAGGCATTGTGAAGCGCCCGGAAGAGCCTGGAACGCACGCTCGGCGAGCCGACGTCTTTCCGATGTCACCGACCTCGCCGCACGCAGCCCGCGCGCGCCGGTCGTTTTGCGGAGTTCCGGCAGTACAGCGGAAATTCTTTCGTCCGCCGCCCACTCCTTGACCGTTTCCCGTACGGCCATGAGGAGTTGAGGGCGCAGTGCGTCGCCCGACGGTTTGCCGAGCACCCGGTGAAAGGCGGCCGCGGTCACCATCAGGGCGAGGCTTCCGGTCGCGGCCAGGCAGATCACGGCGTACTCGTGGACGGCCCGCCAGTGCCGCGCCATCAGCAGCGGAACACCGTCGGCGGCGGTGCCGGGCGGTCCGATGCGGGCGACGAGATCGCGATCGGAGTCAGTGGGGCTCACTCCGGGCCTGGGTGGGTACGGGGGGCGTGGGGGGTGGGGGGATGACACTGAACCATTTCCTTCCAAGCCGCTGGACGACAGCAGGAATGGCCGTCAGGGGGCGCTCACTTTCGCACAACTGACTCGCAGGTAACAAGGAGTTCGACCGACCGCGATTCAAGGCCCAAGGAATGCAGAATAGTTACCGCCGGTATCCGTACCGGCATTCGAACTTCCAGTCCGAACCATTCCCAAGTTGTGTGCACGGCACGGCGATCGGCACACGAAATCTCCAGAAATGACAAAGGAGGGCCCCGGTCAGGGACCCTCCTTCGAGCTGTGTCGCTCAGCCGTTGGGGCGCAGCGTCCACACCACCGTCATCTCGGTGGTGACCGCGCCGTCCTCCCGCTGAATGGCGACCGCCACCGGGAACTCCGGGCGCCGGCCCGAGTCGAGTTCGGCGACGACCTCGGCGATCGGCCGACCCAGCGTCGCGGTGGCCGTGACCGGTCCGAGGGCGATCTTCTTGAACGCGATCTCCGCGGTCACCGGCAGCGGCACCGCCCGGGACAATTGGTCCCCGAAGGCCGCGAGCACGATGGCACCACTGGCCGACTCGCCCAGCGTGAACATCGCGCCGGCGTGCGGCCCACCGACGTGGTTGCGGTACTCGCTCTGGTCGGGCAGCACCAGCACGGCCTTCTCCGGGCTGGTCTCCCGATACTCCAGGTTCAGCGTCCGAACCATCGGCACGGTGGCGGCGAGCAGCTCGCCGATAGACATCTGATCTGCGCTCATGGCGGCATGTTACCCACGAGTAGCCTCGGCTGGCCACCGTCGTGGCGGGATCGTGATTGCTACGTCCCTGACAAGCCCCGGTGACCGAATCGTGTCCCTGGCGCCGCTAGGGTTGCTGCCCATGTGGCCAGGACAGCAGCCGCCCGGGGGCGAGCAGAACCCGCAGCAGCAGAACAATCCCTACCAGCAGCCGGGGTACCAGCAGCCGAATCCGTATCAGCAGCCGGGCTATCAGCAGCCCAACCCCTATACCCAGCAGCCCCAGGGGCAGCCGGAGTGGGGCGCGCAGACCGCGGTGGGGGCTCCGTCGCCGACGGGCGGTGGCGGCGGCAACCGGACCAAGCTGGTCGCGATCGTGGCGGCCACTGCCGTGGTCGTGGCCGCCGGAGTCACCGGCTTCCTGGTGCTGGGCAACGGCGACAAGGACGACAAGGCGGACGGCAAGTCCTCCCCGAGCCCGACCGTGAGCAAGTCGTCCGAGCCGAGCCCGACCGAATCCGGGGAATCGCGCGGCAATGACGAGCTGAAGCCGACCGTCGAGGGCTGGAAGGTCGTCGTCAACCCGCGCTTCGGCACGATGTTCGACGTGCCCGCCGACTGGGAGATCGACAGCGCCGACACCAGCGTGGGCTTCGAGTGGGAGGAGAAGGACGGCAAGCTCGACCGCACCACCGTCACCGCTCCCGCCTACCTCAAGTCCAAGTGGTGCACGGTCGACTCCGACAAGGACGGCCGCACCGAGGACACCGCGCTGGTCACCGCCGGCACCCGCGGCGAGAGCGGCGCCAAGGACCTGGACGAGGCCGCGGAGACCCGCGTGCCGTGGTGGATCTTCGGCGGCTACACCCAGCCGGACCGCAAGAGCGTGAAGTACGACAAGCCCAAGCCGTACACCACCACCTCCGGCATCGAGGGCAGTGTCGCCACCGCCCACTCGGAGAACACCCCGCAGAACGGCAAGTGCGACAGCGAGGGCAAGGCGATCACCTTCGCGTTCGAGAACGGCGCGGGCGACTACGTCACCTGGAACCTCTTCGGCGCCAAGGGCGTCAAGGAGGAGATCTCGGAGGAGACGATCCAGAAGATCCTGAGCACCGTACGCCTCACCGAGGCCATGCCGACCGACACGTAACAGCAGGTCGCGGGGCCGATAACGCACAGGAATTCGACTTGGCAAGTCGGCCCCGCCCCGGTGATAGTCGCGAGGTGAAGCCCACCGCCCCCCTCCGCCGCCCCACCTGGGCGGGCCGCAACTACTCGCTGCTGACCGCCGCCGCGGTCGTCACCAACCTCGGCAGTCACGGCGCGCTCATCGCCGCCGCGTTCGCCGTGCTGGAGACGGGCGGCGACGGCGGCGACGTGGGCCTGGTGGCGGCGGCCCGCACCCTGCCGCTGGTGCTGTTCCTGCTGATCGGCGGCGCGGTCGCGGACCGGCTGCCCCGGCACCGGGTGATGGTCGCGGCCAACGCCCTGAACTGCACGTCCCAGGGTGCCTTCGCGCTGCTGGTGCTGACCGGCGAGCCGCAGCTGTGGCAGATGATGCTGCTCACCGCGCTCGGCGGCACCGGCCACGCGTTCTTCTCCCCCGCCGCCGAGGGCATGCTGCTGTCCACGGTGAGCGGCGAGCAGGCCAGCCGCGCCTTCGCGGTCTTCCGGATGGCCATGCAGGGCGCGGCGGTGGGCGGCGCCGCCCTCGGCGGTGCGATGGTCGCCGCGATCGGTCCCGGCTGGGTGCTCGCGGCGGACGCGGTCGCCTTCGCCGTCGCCGGATCGCTGCGCGCCTTCCTCGACGTCGGTCACATCGCGCCACGCGCCCCGGGCGGCGGCCTCCTCGCCGACCTCCGCGAGGGCTGGCGGGAGTTCACCGGCCGGACCTGGCTGTGGGCGGTCGTCGTGCAGTTCTCCGTCGCGAACGCCGTGGTGGCCGCCGCGGACGCGGTCTACGGCCCGCTCGTCGCCCGGGACCACCTGGGCGGCGCCGGACCCTGGGGCCTGGCGCTCGGCTTCTTCGGCGCGGGCACGGTCGCGGGCGCCCTGCTGATGACCCGCTGGAAGCCGCGCCGACTGCTGCTCGCCGGCACCCTGTGCGTCTTCCCGCTGGCCCTGCCCTCCGCCGCCCTCGCGATCCCGACCTCGGTAGGGGTCCTGTGCGCGGTGATGTTCGTCACCGGCGTGACCCTGGAGGTCTTCGGCGTCAGCTGGATGACCGCCCTCCACCAGGAGATCCCGGAGGACAAGCTCTCCCGGGTCGCCGCCTACGACTGGTTCGGCTCGGTCGCCCTGGTGCCGCTGGCGACCGCTCTCGCGGGCCCGGCGGAGTCGTCGTTCGGCCGGACCCCGGCACTGTGGGGCTGCGCCGTGCTGATCGTCGTGATGACGGCGGCCGTGCTGTGCGTCCCGGACGTACGGAACCTGCGCCGCCGTACAAAACACGTCACGTCGGCCGCCGAACAGCCCTCAGCCGATGCTGAAAGCCCCGTCCGGGGGCTCGGGTGAGGGTACGGCGTCCTCGTCCCGCACCGGCCGCGCACCGCCGATGAACTCCCGTAGCCCCGGCCCGTGTTCGACCCGGGCCGGAAAGGCGTCGGAGGCGGTGAGCCGGGTCAGGGCGGCGAGGTCGACCGGCTGGTGCGAGGCCACCAGCACCGCGTTCCCGAACCGCCGCCCGCGCAGCACCCCCGGCTCGGCGATCAGCGCCAGCTCCTCGAACACGGCCGCGAAGGTGGCCAATTGGGACCGCAGGAAGGCGAAGGGCGCGGCGTCGGCCAGATTGGCGAGGTAGACGCCGGTCCCGCGCACCACCCGCTCGGCCTCCCGAGCGTAGGCGAGGGAGGTGAACTGCGCCGGAACCCGGGATCCCCCGAAGACATCGGCGACGAGCACATCGGCGAAGTCATCGGGCGCCGCCTCCAGCCAGGCACGCGCGTCCCCAGGGTGCAGCCGAATCCCCTCAGGCACCGGCAGCTGCTCGACGACCAGCTCCAGCAGCCCCCGATCGGCCTCGACGACGTCCTGCCGTGAACCGGGCCGGGTGGCGTCGACATACCGCGGCAGAGTCAGCGCCCCACCTCCGAGATGCAGCACATCCAGGGCGGTTCCCGGCTCCGCGACGACATCCAGCACGTGCCCGAGCCGCCGCGCGTACTCGAACTCGAGATGAGTCGGTTCGTCGAGATCGACATAGGACTGCGGAGCCCCGTCGACGGTCAACAGCCAGGCGCGTTCCCGATCGACATCGGGCATGAGCTTGGCGAAGCCGTGATCGACGGCACGGCTGACGGGGATAGCTTCGTTCACTCCTCTATTGTGCGTGGCGCGAGGCACCGGGTAGGGGCGCGGGGAACTGCGTGACCAGCCACAACCGGCCCGCAGTCCCCCACGAAACAACGCGTGGAACTCACACCACGGCTGTCACAGTCCCCGCCCCGACAGTCCGTCCCCCTTCACGGATGGCGAACCCGAGCCCCGGCTCCAGCGGAACCTCCCGCCCCAGCTCAACAGTCATCGCGACCGTCTCCCCGGGCCGGGCCACCGCGACCTCCCCCAGATCGATGTCCCCGACCACATCCGCCGTACGGATATAGAACTGCGGCCGATAACCGGAGGAAACCGGCGTCGCACGCCCACCTTCACGCGCCGACAACACATAGACCTGCGCCGTGAACCGCCGCCGTGGCTCCACACTCCCCGGCGCCGCGACAACATGCCCACGCCGGACCGCGTCCCGAGGCACCCCCCGCAGCAGCAGCGCCACGTTGTCCCCGGCCTGCGCCTCCTCCATCGGCTTCCCGAAGGTCTCGACACCGGTGACGACGGTCTCCAGGCCGGCCCCGAGCACATCGACCCGGTCACCGACCCGCACCGTGCCCCGCTCGACGGCGCCCGTGACGACGGTCCCCCGACCGGTGATGGTCAGCACGTTCTCGACGGGCAACAGGAACGGCGCGTCCACATACCGCTCCGGCATGGGGACGTACGTGTCCACCGCGTCCAGCAGCGCCTCGACGGCGGCCGTCCACTTCGGGTCCCCCTCCAGCGCGCGAAGCCCCGAGACCCGCACGACAGGCGCCGTGTCGCCCCCGTACCCGTGCGCGGTGAGCAGGTCGCGGACCTCCAGCTCGACGAGTTCGACCAGCTCCTCGTCCGCCGCGTCCGCCTTGTTCAGCGCCACGACCACGTGGTCGACGCCCACCTGCCGGGCGAGCAGCACGTGTTCGGCGGTCTGCGGCATGATCCCGTCGAGCGCGGAGACGACGAGGATCGCCCCGTCGAGCTGCGCGGCGCCGGTGACCATGTTCTTGACGTAGTCGGCGTGGCCCGGCATGTCGACGTGCGCGTAGTGCCGGGTGTCGGTCTCGTACTCGACGTGCGCGATGTTGATGGTGATGCCGCGCGCGGCCTCCTCCGGCGCCCGGTCGATACGGTCGAACGGGACGAACGTGCCGGAGCCGCGCTCGGCGAGGACTTTGGTGATGGCGGCGGTCAGGGTGGTCTTGCCGTGGTCGACATGGCCCATGGTGCCGATGTTGAGATGCGGTTTGGTGCGGACGTAAGCCGTCTTGGACATGGCGGTACCTCGAAGCGTCAGAAGTGGCGGTGGGACCCCGGGGACTGGCCGACCCTCCCCCTGCGGGGTCCGCCGGACGATCCGGAGAGGGTCAGCTTCGGGCGCCGTCGACAGCGGCCAGGAAGACGGGGACGGCAGCCTTCGGGGCATCCGCGACCGCGGATGCTGCGAGGACGAAGGCGTGCCGGAACATGACGTCGATCATCGTCGACGCGGTGTCCGACGTCGAATGGTTTTCGCCGGTACGGGAGTTCCGGCGCCGTCGTTCCTCAGGCGCCGATGTTCTTGAGTGCTTCGCGCACCGACAGGGGCGCGAAGCGTCCGTTCTCCCGCGCGAGGAAGTCCCGTACGGCCGCCGGGTCGGTCTTGGCGTACTCGCGCAGGGCCCAGCCGATCGCCTTGCGGATGAAGAAGTCCGGGTGTGCGGACTGGCGCAGGCAGTAGGTGAAGAGGCGCTCGGCGTCGGTGTGTTCCTTGTAGCGGAGCTGGTGGAGCAGGGCGGTGCGGGCGATCCAGAGGTCCTGGTCCGCGCTCCAGGCGTCCATGTCGGCGGTGAGCTTGGGGTCCGCGGCGACGAGGGCGCCGACGACATGGGCGGCGAGCAGGTCGACGGTGTCCCACCAGGGGACCGTGGAGACCAGGTGCCGGGTCACCGGCAGGAAGGCGGAGGAGCAGCGTCCGGCGTGGCGGCGCAGATAGTCCACGGCGAAGTACTGGTACTCCCGCTCGGGCAGCCGCCAGCAGCGCAGCGCGACGGCCGTGCAGTCGGCCTCGTCCGGCTTCGGCGTGCCCTCCAGCACCGTGCGGGACAGAGCGCGACGGAGCGGCGTGGTGAGACCGAGAAAGGGGGCCACGTCCTTCATGTACGCCCGCATGGACCCGGCGCGCTCCGGGTCGGCCGCGGCGCCGTAGGCGGCGGTGAGCCGGTCCAGCAGAGTGTCGGCGAGGGCGCTGTCGGGGACGTCCAGGGTTCCCGCGCCTGTCACGCTCATGAGACGAACCATACGGCGATCACACACATTTGTCGGTTAGTGTCACCGGATGCTCGATGCCACCACCCGCTCTGGGGGCACCGCCTTGGCCTCTCCCCAGGCCGTCGTCACCACGGAGCTCGCCGTCGCCACCGCGCCCGTGAGCTTCGCCGCGCGCTGCACGAGAGCACTGCTCTCGCCCTGGTCGCGGCTGTCCCTGCTGGGCGTGCTGCTCGCCTCGGCCCTGGTCGCCATGCTGCTGTTCGAACCACAGCGGCTGCTGGCGGACGGCCTGCCGTCCCAGCTGGGCGGAGCCGCGGCGACGGTGGTGTTCGCGGTGGCGTACGGACTGTGCACGGTGGCGTTCGTGCCCCGGCCGCTGCTCAATCTCGGGGCGGGCGCGCTCTTCGGCTCCCAGCTGGGTCTCGGCGCCGCCCTCGCGGGCACGGTGCTCGGGGCGGGGCTCGCCTTCGGGCTCGGCCGGATCCTCGGCCAGGAGGCGCTGCGCCCGCTGCTGCGGGGCCGCTGGCTGAAGGCGGCGGACGGGCAGCTCTCCCGGCACGGCTTCCGCTCGATGCTGGCGGTGCGGCTGTTCCCCGGGGTGCCGTTCTGGGCGGCGAACTACTGCGCCGCCGTCTCCCGCATGGGGTACGTGCCGTTCCTGCTCGCGACGGCGCTCGGTTCGATCCCGAACACCGCCGCCTACGTCGTGGCCGGCGCCCGTGCCTCGGCGCCGACCTCCCCGGCCTTCCTGATCGCGCTGGCCTGCATCGCCGTACCCGCGCTCGCGGGCGTGGTGGTGGCCTGGCGGAAGCGGCACCACCTGCGCGGGCACTGAGGCACCGGCACGGACTCTCCGCCGCTACACCGATTCCAGGATCATCGCGTTCGCCAGCCCGCCCGCCTCGCACATCGTCTGGAGGCCGTAGCGGGCGCCCCGCTCGCGCATCGCGTGGACCAGTGTCGTCGTCAGCCGGGTGCCGCTGGCCCCGAGCGGGTGGCCGAGGGCGATGGCGCCGCCGTTGACGTTGACCTTGGCCAGGTCGGCGCCGGTCTCCTGGCGCCAGGCGAGGACGACGCTGGAGAAGGCCTCGTTGACCTCGAACAGGTCGATGTCGTCCAGCGTCAGTGATGCCCTGCGCAGGACCTTCTCGGTGGCCGGGATGACTCCGGTCAGCATGAGCAGCGGGTCGGAGCCGGTGACGGAGAAGCTGTGCAGGCGGGCCAGCGGGCGCAGGCCGAGCCGGGCGGCCGTCTCGCTGGACGTGATCAGGACGGCGGAGGCGCCGTCGTTGATGGGGCTGGCGTTGCCCGCGGTCACGTTCCACTCGATCTGCGGGAAGCGCTCGGCGAACGCGGGGTCGTGGTAGGCGGGCTTAAGACCGGCCAGGATCTCGGTGCTGCTGTTCGGCCGTACGCACTCGTCGCGGGCGACGCCGTCCAGGGGCGCGACCTCGGCGTCGAAGAAACCCTTCTCCCAGGCGGCGGCCGCCTTCTGGTGCGAGGAGACCGCGAAGGCGTCCATCTGGTCGCGGGTGATGGACCACTTCGCGGCGATGAGCTCGGCGCTGATGCCCTGCGGGACCAGGCCCTCCGGGTAGCGCTCGGCGACGCCGGGCCCGAAGGGGTCCTTGCCGGGCGGGACGTTCGACCACATCGGCACCCGGCTCATGGACTCCACACCACAGGCCACGACGAGGTCGTAGGCCCCCGCCATGACGCCCTGGGCGGCGAAGTGCACGGCCTGCTGGGAGGAGCCGCACTGGCGGTCCACGGTGGTCGCGGGCACCGACTCGGGGAACCCGGCCGACAGGGCGGCGTAGCGGGTGGTGTTCATGGCCTGCTCGCCGACCTGGTCGACGGTGCCGCCGATGACGTCGTCGACCAGCGCCGGGTCGACGCCGGAGCGCTCGACGAGGGTGCGCAGGGTGTGGGCGAGGAGCTCGACGGGGTGGACATGGGAAAGGGCGCCGCCGGGCTTGCCCTTGCCTATGGGAGTGCGTACGGCTTCGACGATCACTGCGTCACGCATGGTGCGGGCCTCCAGAGTTGGCCTCTACAGCTACCGGTCAGTAGGAAATCCAAACTCACCATAGCTCCGCGAGTTGGAAAATCAAACCCTCCCCTAGACTTGGCGCCATGCCCGCCCCCAAGGACCCGCGCCCCTGTTCCATCGCCGACGCACTGGCGCTGGTCGGCGAGAAGTACTCTTTGCTCGTCCTGCGCGAGGTGTGCCTCGGCAACGGCCGCTTCGATCAGCTGGTGCGCAACATCGGCGCCCCGCGCGACGTCCTCGCGACCCGGCTGCGCCGCCTCGTGGACGCCGGGATCCTGACCAAGCGGGCCTACAGCGAGCGGCCGCGGCGCTTCGAGTACCGACCCACCCAGGCCGGTCTGGAGCTGGAGCCGGTCCTGATGACCCTGATGGCATGGGGCGACCGGCACCTGCGCACCGATGACAACCGACCGATGGTCATCGAGCACGTCTGCGGCCATGAACTGCTGCCGGTCGTCACCTGCACGGCGTGCGGCGACCGGGTCCGGCACGAGGACCTCACGGCGCATCCGCAGGCCGAGGGCTGGACGGTGGCGGGGCCGACCGCGGTGGCGTGAGCCCCCGGGGCCCTCAGCCCTTTACGCCGACGCGTGCGCGCGACAGAACGCCCGCAACGCCCCCGTGACGCCCGCCGGGTCCTCCAGATTGCTCATGTGCCCCACGCCGGGCAGCACCACCAGCTCGGCGTCCGGGATCGCCGCCGCGAAGTCCCGGGCCACGCCGAGCGGCGACCGTATGTCGGCCTCGCCCCACAGCAGCAGGGTCGGCACCGTGATCCGCGGGAGTACGTCGGTCAGATCGGCCTCGGCCATGATGGCGAGCTGCGCCCCGAGGGTCTCCGGGCGCACCTCGCGCTGCATCGCGTCGAGCAGGCCCACGAACTCCTCGGGCGGACCGTCCCCCGCGAACAGTCCCGGCAGCGTCGGATCGAACCTCTCCCGCGGCGCCGCGAGCATCCGCTCGGCGCCCATGACCCGCACGGCCACCTCCTCGGGCGGCAGCGAGCCCTTCCAGCCGGCGTAGGTGTCGATGAGGATCAACGTCTTCACCAGGTCCGGGCGGAGCCGGTACAGCTCCAGCACGACGGTGCCGCCCCAGGAGAGCCCGGCCACGTGCGCGGCGCCGAGTCCCAGGTCCTCGACGACGGCGGCGAGGGCACGCGCGTAGTCGGCGAGAGCGAACCCGGCGGGCACGTCGGAGGACCGCCCGGCGCCCGGCTCGTCCCAGGCGACGACCGTGAAATCGGCGGCCAGCGCCTGCGCCTGCGGTTGCCACATCCGGCCGTCGAGACCGGCCCCGTGCACCAGAACCAGAGGCGGCCCCTGACCGTCTCCCACGCGCGCGTAGCCGACCTCCACGCCGCTGACCCGCACGGTTGCCATGAATCCAGGCTAGCCACCGCCCCGGTGGTGCGCCCACCGCCAAACCCCCTGTGCCATGGCCGTCGTCGAGGGGCGCTACGCTGCCCCTCGACCACTGTGATCACCGGGCCTGTAGCCGCGGTGTGCCCGTTCGCGCCTACCACCATCAGCACTTGGACGTCGTAACTTCATGTCTTGGTTTGAATCCCTCATCCTCGGACTCGTCCAGGGGCTGACCGAGTTCCTCCCCGTGTCCTCCAGCGCGCACTTGCGGTTGACCGCGGCGTTCTCCGGCTGGGAGGACCCGGGCGCGGCCTTCACCGCGATCACCCAGATCGGCACGGAGACCGCCGTGCTGATCTACTTCCGCAAGGACATCGGGCGGATCCTGCTGGCCTGGTCGAAGTCGCTCACGAACAAGGCGATGCGCCGCGATCACGACGCCCAGATGGGCTGGCTGGTGATCGTCGGATCGATCCCGATCGGGGTGCTCGGGCTGACGCTGAAGGAGCAGATCGAGGGCCCGTTCCGCGATCTGCGCATCACGGCGACCATGCTGATCGTGGTCGGCGTCATCATCGGTGTCGCCGACCGGCTGGCGGCGCGCGACGAGGCCGGGGGCCGGCACCGCGCGGCCAAGCAGCGCAAGGAACTCCAGGATCTCAACGTCCGGGACGGCCTGATCTTCGGCCTGTGCCAGTCCGCGGCCCTGATCCCGGGCGTCTCCCGCTCCGGCGCGACCATCAGCGGCGGCCTGTTCATGGGCTACAACCGCGAGGCGGCGGCCCGCTACTCCTTCCTCCTCGCGATCCCCGCGGTGCTCGCCTCCGGCCTGTTCGAGCTGAAGGACGCGATGGAGGCCGGGGGAACCGACTGGGGCCCGACGATCTTCGCGACGATCATCGCCTTCTTCTCCGGCTACGCGGTCATCGCCTGGTTCATGAAGTTCATCTCGACCAAGAGCTTCATGCCGTTCGTCTGGTACCGCATCGCTCTCGGCATCCTGATCATCGTGCTCGTCGCCACGGGTGCGCTGAGCCCGGACGCGGGCGAGCCCGCGCACTAGCGAGCGCCGGAAATTTCCGTGACTCATCGCATACAGGATGCGTAGCCGTTCGGTAGCGCAGTGTCAGTTCCAGCCCCTAGGCTGGTCCGCATGTCCCCCGATTCCGAAGCCCGTGGTTCCGTGCGCTCTGCCGCAGAGGTGAACGAGCAGATCCGCGCCCTGTGGGTGCGCGCGGGCGGCACCCTGTCGGCCCAAGAGCGCACCGAGTACGAACTGTTGGTGGTCGAATGGGCGGCCGCGATCCGCGCCGACATCATCGAGGCGGCGTAGATCCGCGGATGTGACGGCACGCCTCTTGGCCTTGTCCGCCCCATGCCCAACACTGAGCCGATGACGCAGCGTGTGGAGCTCGCGACCGTGATGGACCGGCTGGCCGTCGACGGTCTGATCACCGAGTACGCGGTGGCGGTCGACGACGGCGACTGGGAGGCGTACCGCGGGCTGTTCGCCCCCGCCGGGCGCGCCGACTACCGTTCGGCGGGCGGCATCGAGGGCGATGCCCGGCAGGTCGCCGACTGGCTGGCGGAGAGCATGCGGCTGTTCCCGATGCGCCAGCACCTCATCGTCAACCGCCGACTCCGCTTCGGGATCCTGGAGCAGGACACCGGCGACACCGCCCACGTCCAGGCCGACTACGTCAACCCGATGCGCTTCGCCCAGGACGGCGCCGCCTCGGCCGCCCCCGACTTCGTCTGCGGCGGCCGCTACACCTTCGGCCTGACCCGCACCTACGACGGCTGGCGGCTGAGCGAGGTCGTCGTACGGGAGAAGTGGCGGCGGCTGCCGGAACCGGCCGCGACACGATGATCGAATAGTCGGGGCGCTCTGTTCCCGCGCCGATCTCAGCGCGCACACTGGAGTCACCACGGCGCAGGGAGGCGCGGTATGCAGAGGTTCGGCCACTGGTTCGACTCCCCGTGGCGGCGTTCGCTGCTCGCCGCGCTGGCCGGCGCCCTGCCCGTCCTCGCCTTCCCGGCCCCCGCGCTGTGGTGGTTCGCCTACGTCGCCCTGGTCCCCTGGATCCTCCTGCTGCGCACCGCCCCGACCGCCCGCCGGGCGCTGTACGACGGCTGGTGCGGCGGCTTCGGGTTCATGCTGGCCATGCACCACTGGCTGCTGCCGAACCTGCATGTCTTCACTTTCGTGATCGCCGCCCTGCTCGGCGCGCTGTGGGCCCCGTGGGGCTGGCTGGTGCGCCACTTCCTCGCCGGGACGCCGGGGCCGGGCCGGGTCGCGGGCGCCCTGGCCGTACTGCCCTCGGGCTGGCTGATGGTCGAACTGGTCCGCTCCTGGGAGGGCTTGGGCGGGCCGTGGGGGATGCTCGGCGCCTCGCAGTGGCAGGTGACGGCGGCGCTGCGGCTCGCCTCGGTCGGCGGGGTCTGGCTGGTCAGCTTCCTGCTGGTGGCGCTGAATGTGGCCGTCGCCGTCCTGGTGTCGGTGCGCGCCGCCCGCGTGCCCGCCGTGGCCGGACTGGTCGCCACGGCCACCGTCACCTCGGTGGCCTGGGTCTGGTCCCCGCGCCCGGACACCGACGGGCGGTCCCGGATCGCGGTGGTCCAGCCGGGCGTGATCCAGGGCGCCGACAGCGGCGAGCAGCGCTTCGCGGTGGAGGAGCGGCTCACCCGTGAACTCGTCGGCGAGGACCTCGACCTGATCGTGTGGGGGGAGAGCAGCGTCGGCTTCGACCTGGCCAGTCGCCCCGATCTGGCGGCCCGGCTCGCGGATCACTCGCGCGTGACCGGCGCCCCGGTCCTCGTCAACGTCGACGCCCGACGCTCCGACAAGCCCGGCATCTACAAGAGTTCGGTCCTGGTCGGCCCCGAGGGCCTGACCGGCGACCGCTACGACAAGATGCGGCTCGTGCCGTTCGGCGAGTACGTCCCGGCCCGCTCACTGCTGGGCTGGGCGACCTCGGTCGGCGAGGCGGCGGGCGAGGACCGGCGGCGCGGTTCCGAGCAGGTCGTGATGAGGACCGGGAACGGCCTGCGGGTCGGGCCCATGGTGTGCTTCGAGTCGGCGTTCCCCGACATGAGCCGCCGACTGGTCGAGGACCGCGCCCAGGTACTCGTCGCGCAGTCCGCGACCTCGACCTTCCAGCAGAGCTGGGCCCCCGAGCAGCACGCCTCGCTCGCTGCCCTGCGCGCCGCCGAGAGCGGCCGCCCGATGGTGCACTCGACGCTGACCGGCGTCTCCGCGGTGTACGACGCGAGCGGGCAGCGCGTCGGCGACTGGCTCGGCACCGACGCGAGCGCGGCCCAGGTGTACGACGTACCGCTCGCCCAGGGGACCACGCTCTACGTCCGGTTCGGCGACTGGCCCGTGCGGGCGGCGCTGCTGATCCTCGCCGCCTGGTGCCTGGGCGAGGGAGTGCGGACCCTGCGGGTCAGGCGGCCCGCTCCTGGACCGCGCGTACCACCCGCTCGCACAGCTCATGGGTCGCCAGCGCGTCCCGGGCGCTGAGCACCTTGCCCGCGCGCACTGCGTCCAGGAACGCCAGCACGGCCTGCTCGATCCCGCGCTGCCGGGCCACCGGCACCCAGTCGCCGCGCCGGCGCACGGTCGGCTGACCCTTGTGGTCGACGACCTCGGCGAGGTTGAGCACCTGACGCTTGGTGTCCTGTCCGGACACCTCCAGGATCTCCTCGTTGGAGCCGCTGAGCCGGTTCATCACCCCGAGGGCGGTGAAGCCCTCCCCGGCGAGCTGGAGCACCACATGGTGCAGCAGCCCGCCCTCGGTGCGGGCTCGCACGGTCACGTCGTCGACCGGCCCCGGCACCAGGAACCGCAGGGTGTCCACGACATGGATGAAGTCGTCCAGGATCATCGAGCGCGGCTCCTCCGGGAGCCCGACCCGGTTCTTCTGCATCAGGATCAGCTCGCGCGGATGGTCGGCGCACTGCGCGTACCCGGGCGCGAACCGCCGGTTGAAGCCCACAGCGAGGCTCACTCCGCGCTGCTCCGCCAGTTCCACCAGCCGCTCGGACTCGGCGAGTTCGTACGCCATCGGCTTGTCCACGTAGGTCGGCACGCCCGCCTGGAGCAGCCGCGTGACGATCTCCGGGTGGACCGCGGTGGGCGCGTGCACGAAGGCCGCGTCGAGGCCCTGGGCGAGCAGCGAGTCGAGGTCGGTGTGGCGCTGTGCGCCGGGCAGGTGGAGGGTGTCGGCGACCCGGTGGAGGGTGGCGGGCGTCCGGGTCTGGACGTGCAGTTCGATGCCGGGCTGCTGACCGAGCACGGGCAGGTAGGCCTTCTGCGCGATGTCGCCGAGTCCGATGCAGCCGACCTTCACTGGTGCTCCCTACCGCGTTCCTGGGTCTGACACGACGGAAGCATACGGCGGCTGCGGCGGCCGCCAGTCGGCGATGCCGTCGAATCCGCGCAGTACAAGCCCGGGCCCGGCCTTCGACACGGCGGCGACAAGGGCGTCGCGCACGGCGATCCCGGCGCGGGAGGTCATCAGGTTGAGGCGGGCGACCTTGACGGCCTGGCGGGCGATGGCGGTCGTACGGGGCAGGCGGGCCGTGCTGTAGGCGGGCAGGTCGGCACAGTGGTGGGCGAGCACGATCGCGTCCTCCACCGCCTGGTTGCCGCCCTGGCCCAGCGTCGGCGGCATGGCGTGCGCCGCGTCCCCGACCAGGGCCACCCGGCCGCGGTGGAAGGCGGGCAGCGGCTCGGCGAGGTGGTGGACGTCGTGCCGCAGGACGTCCTCGGGGCGGGCGGCGGCGAGGATCGCGGGGACCGGCTGGTGCCAGTCGCCGTAGCGGCGCAGCAGTTCGGCCCGCTCGTCGGGGGCGCGCTCGCCGGCGGGCGCGAGGGCGGCGGCGTAGGCGTAGACGCGGCCGTCCTTGAGCGGGTGCGAGCCCCAGATGCGGCCCCGGCCCCAGGTCTCGTGCGAGGCGAACTCGGCGCCGGGCACCGGGATCACGACCCGCCAGGTGGTGAACCCGGAGTACGCGGCTCCGGGATGGTCCGGGAACAGCGTCTCGCGTACGGCGGAGCGGACGCCGTCGGCGGCCACCACCAGGTCCGCCTCCAGCTCGCCGTCCGGGGTGCGCACTGTGGCCGGGCGGTCGGCGGCGCCGGGGTCGGTGACGGCCGCGGTGACGCCCGTACGGATCGCGCCCGGCGGGAGGCCCGCGGCCAGGCTGGTGACAAGGGTGGCCCGGTGCAGCAGGACCAGGGGGCCGCCGAAACGCTCGGCCACGGCTCCGGGGTCGGTGCGGGAGAGCCAGCGCCCGGACGGGGTGCGCAGTCCTCCGTCACCCTGCCAGGCGGCCAGGTCGCGGATCTCGTCGCCGAGGCCGATGACGTCCAGGGCGCGCAGCGAATTGGGGGCGAGCGAGATGGCGGCGCCCACCGGTTCCAGCGAGGGGGCCCGCTCCAGCACGGTGACCTCAAGGCCGCGCTGGTGCAGTGCGGTCGCCGCGGTCAGACCGCCGATTCCGCCGCCGATCACGACGGCCCGCTTCGGCTGTGCCATGGTTCCTCCCAATGCAACTACAGGTGTAGTAATCCAGACGGTACTACAGCCGTAGTGCTGCGGGTAGGTTGATCTCCATGTCCGTACGCACCGCAGGCGCCGCCCGCGCCGACCTCGTCGCCGACACCGCCCTCTCCCTGCTCGCCGAGCGCGGCATGCGCGGACTGACCCACCGGGCGGTCGACGAGGCCGCCGGACTCCCCCAGGGCTCGACCTCCAACCTGGCCCGCACCCGGCAGGCGCTCCTGGAACTGGCGGTACGACGGCTCGCCGAGCGCGAGGCACGCGTCCTGGCCCTGGAGGAGCTGCCGGACCCGCGGGGCGGCCGGGACTCCCTGGTGACCGCGCTGGCCCTCGCCACCCACCGCGCGATGACCCGCCACCGCGAACTGACGCTCGCCCGCTACGAACTGGCCCTGGAGGCCACCCGACGCCCCGAGCTGCGCGCCTACTTCGACGCGACCGGCGCCCGCTTCCGCGATCAACTCGGCGCGCTGGTGGCCGCACTGGGATCGACGGAGCCGGCCCGGCACGCACTGTCGCTGGTCGCCTGGGCGGACGGGCTGATGTTCTCCTGCGTCGCCGGTTCCTTCAGCGCCGAGCCGCCGGGTCTGGAGCAGGTGCGCGCAGGGCTGGAGGAGCTGCTCGACGGGATGTTCGGCCCGTCGTAAAACCGCTGGAGGGGTCAAGCGAGTTGGGCGAGGATGCGACCCATGACGACTGAACGCCATGAGCCTGCCCTCACCGCCGACGAGCGCTCCATGCTGGACGGCTGGCTGGACTACCACCGCCAGACCCTCGCCTGGAAGTGCGAGGGCCTGACCGAGGCCCAGCTGCGCACCGCCTCCGTGGAGCCGTCCGAGCTGAGCCTGATGGGCTTGGTGCGGCACATGGCGGAGGTGGAGCGGTACTGGTTCCACGAGATCCTGCTCGGCGAGGACCTCGGGGTGCTCTATTCCTCGGAGCAGGACCGGGACGGCGACTTCCACTTCTCCGACTCGGACACCTGGCAGGAGGCGCACACCACCTGGCAGGCCGAGATCGAACGGGCCCGGGGCAACGCGGCCGGACTGGACCTCGACACCCTGTCCCAGGGCAAGAGCCGGTCCGGCGAACGCTTCAACCTGCGTTGGATCTACACGCACATGATCGAGGAGTACGCCCGCCACAACGGCCACGCCGACCTGCTGCGTGAGCGCGTCGACGGATCCACCGGCGACTGACGTCACCCTCGGCGGACAGGCGGCCTCCGTACGGGGACGGAGATCACCCTTGCGGGGCATCCTGCGCCTGTCCGCCGTCCCGACGCGCCCCGCAGCCACCAGAGTTGCGCAAATGCATCGAACGACGACCACCGCAACGCTCCTGGTCACCGTGGCTGTCTCGGCCCTCTCGGGCTGTGTGACGGTCCAGCGCCCGCCCGCCTCGACGCCGGTCCCGGTGCCGGCGCAGCCGTCCGTGGGCCGGCCGCAGCCGCAGATCGTGCAGGCACCGGCCCTGGAGGCGCTGGAACTCATCGGTCCGCCCCGCCCGGACCCCCACCCGTCGACGACGCCGCGTCCGAGCCGGACGGCCCCGGAACCGGCGGCCCCCGCCGCCCAGGCACCCAGGCCGTACAGCCCGCGCCCGGCAGACCCGCAATCCGAGCGCCCCGCTCCGCAGCGCCCCCGCGTCGATATCCCGGACCTCGCGGAATCGGTGCGCAAGAACACTGATGTCTGCGCCCTGGGCAAGAAGTACGGCGGCTGGCGCAAGGACAGCCCCGAGGCACGGATCTGCGAGCAGACGTACGGGCGTTGACGGCAGGAGCCCCGGCCTCAGCGCCGCTGTCCCGGCGACCCCCAGTCGCCGAAGGCGTCCCCCTCCCCCAGCCGCAGCTCCAGTCGGCTGATCGCCGCCCGCACGCCGTCGCCGTAACTGTCCTCGGCGAGCGCCCGCGCCGCCGTGCGCGCCCGGCGCAGATGGGTCCGGGCGGCCTCCGAGCGGCCGAGCTTCACATAGTCGGCGGCGAGGTTCAGATGCAGCGAGGGATACAGCGCGCGGATCGCGGGCGCCCCCTCGGACTCGGCGAGGCGGTCGTCGGTCAGCTCCTCCGCCGCCGTCAACGCCCGCAGATCCCAGGCCAGTTCGTCGGCGGGCTCGTCCTGGGTGTCGGCCAGGTAGTGAGCGAGGGTGCAGCGGTGCAGCGGGTGGCCGATCTCGCCGATCTCGGCCCACAGGTCAAGGAAGCGATGCCGGGCCTCCTCGCGGTCCCCCGCGTGATGCAGCATCACGACCTGCCCGATGCGTGTCATCACGGCATCCGGTGCCATCCACCCCTGTCGCTCCGCCACCGCGTCCTCCACACCCTCACCGGCCCTTGGAGGCTGACGCTAACCGCAGGCACCGGCGATCCCGGCGAGGCGGGGCCGACCGCGTGGTCGGCCCCGCTCCAGGTCAGCCCAGGTTCGGCAGCCGCCAGTCGATCGGCTCGTGGCCCTGTGCCGCGACCGCCTCATTGATCTGCGTGAAGGGACGGGACCCGAAGAACTTCTTCGCCGACAGCGGCGAGGGGTGCGCGCCCTTGACCACGACATGCCGGGTCTCGTCGATCAGCGGGAGCTTCTTCTGCGCGTAGTTGCCCCACAGCACGAACACCGCCGGGTCGGGCCGGTCGGCGACCGCGCGGATCACGGCGTCGGTGAACTTCTCCCAGCCCTTGCCCTTGTGGGAGTTGGCCTCACCGGAGCGCACGGTGAGGACCGCGTTGAGCAGCAGGACGCCCTGCTGGGCCCACGGCATCAGATAGCCGTTGTCCGGGACCGGCAGGTCCAGCTCCGACTGCATCTCCTTGTAGATGTTGCGCAGGGAGGGCGGCGTCTTCACGCCGGGCCGCACCGAGAAGCACAGACCGTGGCCCTGCCCCTCGCCGTGGTACGGGTCCTGGCCGAGGACCAGGACCTTCACCCGGTCGAAGGGCGTCGCGTCCAGCGCCGCGAAGACCTCCTCGCGCGGAGGGTAGACGGGACCCTTCGCTCGCTCCTCCTCGACGAACTCCGTCAGCTCCTTGAAGTAGGGCTGCTGAAGTTCGTCGCCCAGAACCCCGCGCCAGGACTCGGGCAGCATGGCGATGTCGGTCACGTCAACTTCCTTCGGTGTGCGGTCACTACGACGTGCGTCGCTTCCTGACCACAGAACCTACCGGCGACCACTGACAACGCGCCCCGAGTCCGCCCTTCCGGCCCCCTACCAGCTGGTCTTGCGGTACAGCGACCCCATCGTCATGATCGTCGACGGGTCCAGCGCCCGCTCGGCGCCGGAGATGTCGTTGTTGGCGGCCACGTACTGGCGGCCCTGCCACAGCGGCAGCAGACGCGCGTCCTCGAGGAGGATCTTCTGGGCCTCCTCGAACTCCTTCTCCACGGCGGCCCGGTCGCTCTCCTGACGGGAGCGGGGCAGCAGTTCGCCGGTGATCTCGGGCGCCGGGTAGGGCGTGCCGAGGGCGTTCTGGTCGCCGACGAACGGGGCGATGAAGTTGTCGGCGTCGGGGAAGTCGGGGGACCAGCCGCGGCCGAACACCGGGTACTCGCCGTCCTGGTAGCCCTTCACGTAGTCCTTCCAGGGGCGGCTCTTGAGGGTGATCTCGAACAGCCCGGACGCGTCCAGCTGCTTCTTGATCTCCTCGAACTCGACCTTGGTCTCGGAGCCGTAGCGGTCGGTGGTGTACCAGAACTCGAGCGGCACCGGTTCGGTGATGCCGGCCTCGGAGAGGATCTGGCGGGCCTTGGAGGTGCTGGGCTGGCCGTAGTCGTCGAAGAAGCCCGTGGTGTGGCCGGTGAGGCCCTTGGGGACCATGGAGTACAGCGGTTCCACGGTGTCCTTGTAGACCTTGTGCGCGATGGCGGGGCGGTCCAGGACCTGGGCGATGGCCTTGCGGACGGCGGGCTTCGCGGCCCAGGGGTCCTTGGGGTTGAAGACCAGGTAGCTGATGGAGGTGCTGACGCTCTCGACGACCTGGAAGGTCTTCTGCGCCTCATGGGTCTGGAGGTCGAGGATGTCGTCGGCGGCCAGACCGCGGAAGGCGACGTCGAGTTCGTGCTCGCGCAGGGCGCCGACCATCTTGGCGGATTCCTGGAAGTAGCGGATGGTCACCGCGTCGTTCTTGACCTCCGCGTACCCGTCGTAGCTGTCGTTGCGGACCAGCTCGGCCTTCTCGCCGTCCTGGTACGACGCCAGGTTGTACGGCCCGGAGCCGACGACCTTGCCGTCCTCGCGCAGCTTGTCGGCCGGGTAGCTGTCCGGGTCGACGATCGACATGGCGGGCGTGGCGAGCACGAACGGGAAGGTGGCGTCGGGCTTGTTGAGATGGAAGACGATCTCGTTCTCGCCCAGCGCCTGGACCCGGTCGAGGCTGCCCAGCAGACCGACGGGACCGCCGTCGACCTTGATGTCCCGGATCCGGTCGATCGAGTACTTGACGGCCTGCGCGTCCAGCGTGCCGCCGTTGGAGAACTTCAGGCCCTCGCGCAGCTCGCAGCGGTAGACCGTGTTCGAGGCGTCGGCGAACTCGCACTTCTCGGCCGCGTCCGGCTCCGGGACGCTCGCGCCCGCTGGGTAACTGAGCAACGTCTGGTAGATGTTGCGGAACAGTTCCCAGGAGCTGTCCCAGGACGCGGCGGGATCCAGCGTGCTGGGCGCACTGGTCGTCCCCACGACGATCGGCCCCTCCTCGTCGGAAGAGTCCGACGAGAGGATTCCGCATCCCGCCAACAGGGCCGATATGGACGCGATGGCCGCCACCTGCCGCAGGCATCGGTTCCGGTTGAACACGCGCACGCTCCTCGATCTGCCATACCAAGGGTCGGCAGACCATACCGCAGAGCTTCGCCGGTTGAACCGGTGTCTCACAAGGGTTCTTGATCGATAAACCTTTGACTACGTTGTCAACGCTCTGTGACGGCATTCGGTTTGGACGTTCCGCCCGGCTCTGTACACAGTCGGGCCCGCGCCTCCGCCGGGGAGACACGGGCCCGATTCGGTCCTACGACGGTCAGCCGACGCCGGCGTTGAGGAAGATGCCGCCGTCCACGACGAGGGTCTGACCGGTGACCCAGTCGGACTGCTCCGAGGTGAGGAAGGCCGCGGCGCCGCCGATGTCGGCGGGCACGCCGAGGCGGGCCAGCGGGTAGGAGGCGGCCGCTTCCGCTTCCCGGCCCTCGTACAGCGCCTGGGCGAACTTGGTCTTCACCACGGCCGGGGCGATGGCGTTGACCCGCACCTTGGGCGCGAACTCGTGCGCGAGCTGCTGGGTGAGGTTGATCAGAGCGGCCTTGCTGACGCCGTAGGCGGCGATGAAGGGCGAGGGCGCGATGCCGGCGACGGAGGCGATGTTGACGATCGCTCCGCCGTTCTCCTTCTGCCAGGCGTGCCAGGTCTTCTGCGCGAAGCCGAGCGCCGAGATCACGTTGGTCTCGAACACCTTGCGGGCGACGCCCAGGTCCAGGTCGGCGATCGGCCCGAACACCGGGTTGGTACCGGCGTTGTTGACCAGGAAGTCGACGCGGCCGAAGGCCTCCATGGTGCGCTGGACGGCGACGGCCTGGTGCTCCTCGTCGTGCGCCTTGCCGGCGATGTAGATCGCGCGGTCGGAGCCGAGCTGCTCGACGGCCTCCTTGAGGGCGTCCTCGTTGCGGCCCGTGATGGCGACCCGGTCGCCGCGCGCGACGAGCGCTTCGGCGACGCCGTAGCCGATACCGCGGCTGGCGCCCGTGATCAGGGCGACCTTGCCGGAGAGTTCCACCGTTGTCATGTGCGTGATCTCCTAGTCGAGCGGTCCGCCGGCGACGTACAGCACCTGGCCGGAGACAAAGCCGGCCGCCTCGCCCGTGAAGAAGGCGATGGCGTTGGCGATGTCCTCGGGGTAGCCGACGCGCTGGACCGGGATCTGGGTGGCGGCGGCGGCCTTGAAGTCGTCGAAGCCCATGCCGACGCGCTCCGCGGTGGCCGCGGTCATGTCGGTGGCGATGAAGCCGGGGGCGACGGCGTTGGCGGTGATGCCGAACTTGCCGAGCTCGATGGCGAGGGTCTTGGTGAAGCCCTGCATACCGGCCTTGGCGGCGGAGTAGTTGGCCTGGCCGCGGTTGCCGAGGGCGGAGGACGAGGAGAGGTTGACGATCCGGCCGAACTTGGCGTCCACCATGTGCTTCTGGCAGGCCTTCGACATCAGGAAGGCGCCGCGCAGGTGGACGTTCATGACCGTGTCCCAGTCGGACGCGCTCATCTTGAACAGCAGGTTGTCGCGCAGCACGCCCGCGTTGTTGACCAGGATGGTCGGCGAGCCGAGCTCCTCGGCGATCCGCGCGACGGCCGCCTCGACCTGCGCCTCGTCGGAGACGTCACAGCCGACCGCGAGGGCCTTGCCGCCCGCCGCGGTGATCTTCTCCACGGTGTCCTTGCAGGCGCCCTCGTCGAGGTCGATGACGGCCACCGCGTGGCCCTCGGCGGCCAGCCGTACGGCGGTGGCGGCACCGATTCCGCGCGCTGCGCCGGTGACTACGGCGACCCGCTGGTCAGTGGTGGACATGGCTGCTTCTCCTCGCCCTTGGGGTGCGGCTCAGCGGTCGGCTCGTCGGTGAGCGACCGCTTAGTACCTTCAGCAGACGTGACGCTAGAAGCCCTGGCACCCGGTGTCAACGGCACCCCGGCCCCATGTGATCCATTACCTGACCTCTTCCGCCATCCTCCCGCACCCACGGGCGCCGGGAGCACCCGTTCGGACCCGCCCCGCGCGTCCCGGCGCCAGGTCGCCCCTAGCGTCGACCGAGGGCCGTCCGCGGCCCGGAAAGGAGGCGCACCATGCGCCGTCGCACCGGGGCCGTCGGCACCTTGATCGCCATAGCCGCGATCGTGCCGCTGGCCGACACAGCACACGCGCAGGACCTGGACTGCCGCGACTTCACCACCCAGGAGGAAGCGCAGGCCGAGTTCAACCGCGACCCCAGTGATCCGCACGGACTCGACGAGGATCAGGGCCCGGACGACGGCGTCGCCTGCGAGGTGCTCCCCCGGCTCGGCACCGCCGTCAGTACCGTCCCGCCCGCCACTCTCACCCCCACCCCCGCCGCCACCGTCACCCCGACGCTCGGCGTCCGCGGCGGGCTCGGCGGTGCTGCGGACTCCGGGGTCGGCGGCTGGGCGGCCGGGGCCGGGTTCGCCCTCGTCGCCGGCGGTGCCGTCGCGACCGGTTACGTCGTGAAGCGGCGGCGCGGCTGAGTCACCGTACGAGCAGGTCCAGGAGGCGTTCTGTTTCCGCTGCCGGGTCTGTGGTGAGGCCCGTGTGGGTGGGGCCCGGTTGGACGATGGTCGAGCGGGGGGCGATGAGCCAGCGGAAGCGGCGGCCGGGGTCGTCGGTGGCGGCCTGGCCCGCTGCGTCGCCGCCGGAGCAGACGCGTTCCACGGCGGTCAGGGCGGCTCGGACTCCGGGCACGTCCGCCTCGGGGTCCAGGGCCAGCAGGCGGGGCTCGTCCAGGTGGGTTCGGACGCCGATGTAGGACTTGGCTCGGCAGTAGACCAGTACTCCGGCATTGATGCACTCGCCGCGCTCGACTCGGGGGACGACGCGCAGGACGGCGTACTCGAAGACCTCGCGCTCGCTCGGGCCTCCCTTGATGAAGTGGCGGTCGTCGCTCACTTGGTGCCCTCGATTCGCTCGTGGATGACGGCGGCCCGGGCCAGGAGCGGGCGCGCGTAGGCCCGTCGGAGGTCGTCCGGGGTGTCGAAGCCGGGCTCGTCGGTCAGCCAGGCGTCCGGGATCTCCGCCGTCACTTCCGTCAGCAGATCCTCGGTGACGAGCGGTGCCAACTCCGCTGCCGCCGCGGCCACATCCGGGCCGAAAGGCGTCAGCGCGTGGTCCGAGGCGTCGTAGGGGCGGGCCGAAGAAGCCTCCGCGCCGGGCCAGTTGTGGTGCCAGATCATCGTGGCGCCGTGGTCGATCAGCCACAACTGCCCCTGCCACATCAGCAGGTTGGGATTGCGCCAGGAGCGGTCGACGTTGTTGACCAGCGCGTCGAACCAGAGGATCCGCCCGGCCTCCTCGGGGCTCACCGTGAACGCGAGCGGATCGAAGCCGAGCGCGCCGGACAGGAAGTCCATCCCCAGGTTGGTCCCCCCGCTGGCCCTGAGCAGCTCCTGCACCTGCTGCTCGGGTTCGCCGAGACCCAGCACCGGATCGACCTCGACCGTGACCAGCCGGGGCATCCGGAACCCCAGCCGACGGGCGAGTTCCCCGCACACCACCTCGGCGACCAGCGTCTTGCGGCCCTGTCCGGCGCCGCGGAACTTCAGGACGTACGTCCCGAAGTCGTCGGCCTCCACGAGCCCCGGCAGCGAGCCGCCCTCACGCAACGGCGTGATGAAACGGGTCGCGATCACTTCCTTGAGCATCGCCCCAGGTTACTGGCGCTCTGAACGGGAAACCCGCGCCGCCCGTACCTCAGGGCGCAAGTCAGACCCCCGTGGAAGGGAAGACCGGCATGACCAGCGAACCGCTCCACCCCGTCGCGACCCCGAGCCGCCGTACCATCGTGGCGAGCGTCGGCGCCGTGGGGCTCACCTTCGCGCTCAACGCGTGCGGGTCGGAGGACGAGAAGTCATCCGGTTCGTCCGGAGCGGCCGGTGCCGCCGCGACGGTCGTCGCGAAGACCTCGGACATCCCGGAGGGCGGCGGCAAGATCCTGAACGACCACAAGATCGTGGTCACCCAGCCGACCGCGGGCACCTTCAAGGCGTTCTCGTACGAGTGCACCCACCAGGGCTGCCCGGTGACCGGCGTCGCCGACGGCGCGATCACCTGCCCGTGTCACAACAGCAGGTTCTCCATCGAGGACGGCAGCGTGCAGAAGGGGCCCGCCACCCAGCCGCTGCCCGCCCGCGAGGTCACGGTGGACGGCGAGTCGATCACACTGGCCTGAGCCGCCGGTCCCGCCCGAGGGCGGCCAGCACCTCGTCCGTGGTCGTGAGCGTGGCGACCAGCGCGAGGGTGTGCCGGATCATCGCGGGGGTGTATTCGGCGGGCACTCCGGCGATCGCGTCGGTGGGCACCACGGCCGTGTAGCCCCGGTTGACCGCGTCGAACACGGCGTTCGGGATCGCCACATTGGCCGAGACCCCGGTCACGACCAGCGTGCGGCAGCCAAGGTTCCGCAGCAGGGCGTCGACATCGGTGCCCTGGATCGGCGACAGGCCGTGCAGCCGTCGTACGACGAAGTCCTCCTCCCTGACCTCGATCGGGGCGGCGAGCCGGACCGCGGTGGTGCCGGACAGCTGCTGGACGGGCAGCCGTTCGGCGGCGCGGAAGAGACGGGCGTTGCGGTTGGCGCCACGGCCGTCGGGGCGGCGCTCGGCGAGCGCGTGGATCACCTGGACCCCGGTGGCGTGGGCGCCGGCCACCAACCGGGCCACATTGGCGAGGGCGCCGGAGGAGCGGGCCTCCTTGGCGAGTTCGGGCAGTGCGCTGTCCGGTCCCACGACCCCCTGCTGGCACTCGACGGTGAGCAGGACGGTGCCCGCGGGGTCCAGGAGTTCGCTGAGCTGGTCGTACGACGGCACGGTTCCCCCTTGTCGCCGACGGTCTGGAGCGGGCGACGATAGCCACCATTGCGTGCGGACGGAAGACAGCCCATTCTTTTCTGACGTGATGTCAGAGGATCTCCTCTGACACGACGTGGGAGAAAGAGGGGGCCGCATGACCGTCACTCAGCGCCGGGGCCGGAAGATCATGATGACGCCGGGCGAGCTGGACGAGTTCCTGTACACCCAGCGCACCTGCCGGGTCGCCACGGTGTCGGCGGACGGCGCCCCGCATGTGAGCACCCTGTGGTTCGCCTGGGACGGCACCTCGCTGTGGCTGTACTCGGTGGTGCGCAGCAGGCGCTGGACCCAGCTGCGCCGCGACCCGCGGGTCGCCGTGGTGATCGACACGGGCGAGGAGTACGACGAGCTGCGCGGCGCGGAGCTGTCCGGGACGGTGGAGTTCGTGGGCGAGATCCCCCGCACCGGCGAGCTGTGCGCCGAACTCGACGCCATCGAGACGCTGTTCGCGCGGAAGAACTTCGGCCTGGAGGAGATGCCGCATGACGGCCGGCACGCATGGATGCGACTGACTCCGCGGAAGACGGTGTCCTGGGACTTCAGAAAGCTGGGGTCGAGCTAGCCCCGACCCGCTCCCCCGCCGCCCGCAGCGCCTTCACCGCCGCTCTGATCGAGGGACGTCGGTCCGCGTCCGCCCGCCAGATGACGTACACATGTCGCCGCACCCGCTGCCGCAGCGGCACCGCGACGACACCCGCGGGCATGGGGTTACGGCCCAGCAGCGGGACCACGCAGACGCCGAGCCCCGCGGCGACCAGGCCGAGTTGGGTGTGGGTCTCGGCCGCGCGGTGGCCGACGATCGGCTCGATGCCCTTGGAGCGCAGCGTGAACATCAGCCACTCGTGGCAGAACTCGCCCTGGCCCCAGGTGATCCACTCGTCCTCGGCGAAGTCGGCGAGGTCCACCTCCTCGCGGTCCGCGAAGCGGTGGTCGACGGGCATGGCCACATCGGCGGGGTCGTCCAGGATGGGCGCCTTGACCAGGCCGTCCGGGAGTGGCATCGGCTTGTTGTACCAGTCGAGCACCACGGCCAGGTCGAGATCGCCGCGGACCACTCCGGCGACTCCGTTCTCCGGTTCCAGCTCGCTGGAGCGCAGGCGCAGCGCCGGGTGCTCGGCGCGCAGCGCGGCGAGGGCGACCGGGAAGAGCCCGCGCGCGGCGGTCGGGAACGCCGCCAGTCTCAGCTCGCCCGCGACCTGGCCGCGCTGTGCCTCCAGGTCGGACTGGGCCAGCTCGACCTGGGACAGGATCCGGGCCGCGTGCTCCGCAAGCAGCCGTCCGGCGTCGGTGAGCCGCACGCCTCGGCCGTTCTTGGCGAGCAACTGCTGGCCGACCTCCCGCTCCAGCTTGGACATCTGCTGCGAGACGGCGGAGGTGGTGATGTGCAGCCCTTCGGCCGCGCCGCTGACCGAGCCGTGCCGGGCGAGGGCGTCGAGGGTGCGCAGGCGCTCCAGGTTCAACATGTAAGCAATACTACGAGATACGGCTCGCGAATTCTCACTTGTGCTACGAGATCGTCGTACCGCACCCTGGTCCCATGACCCGCTCCCGCTCGCTGCTCGACTGGCGCCTGCGCTTCGCCGCCCTCTCCCTGATCTGGGGCTTCAGTTTCCTGCTCATCAAGGTGGGCACCGACGGCTACGCCCCGTTCCAGGTCACCTTCGGCCGACTGCTGTTCGGTACCGCGGTGCTCGCCGTCGCCATGGCGGTACGGCGGGAGGGGCTCCCGCGCGGGGCGCGCACCTGGGGGCATCTGACGGTCGCGGCGCTGCTGCTGAACGCGCTGCCGTTCTCGCTGTTCGCCTACGCGGAGCTGACGATCCCCTCGACGCTCGCGGGCATCTGCAACGCCACCTCCCCGCTGTGGGGCATGGCCCTGTCCCTGGTCGCCCTCTCCGAGGACCGGCCCACCCGGCTCCGGGTCGCGGGCCTCGGCCTGGGCTTCCTCGGCGTCCTGACGGTGCTCGGCGCCTGGCAGGGCTTCGCGGGCATGGACGCGCGGGGCACCGCCATGGCCCTGCTGGCCTCGCTCTGCTACCCGATCGGCTGGATCTACGTCCGGCGCACACTGGCCGGGGCCGACGCCTCGAACCTGTCGCTGACCGGCGCCCAGTTGCTGCTCGCCACTGGGCAACTGGCCGTCGTCACCCCGCTGTTCACCAGCGCC
The DNA here is from genome assembly GCF_000349325.1 of Streptomyces davaonensis JCM 4913. Taxonomy (GTDB): domain Bacteria; phylum Actinomycetota; class Actinomycetes; order Streptomycetales; family Streptomycetaceae; genus Streptomyces; species Streptomyces davaonensis. The sequence goes on along the minus strand of NC_020504.1, from coordinate 8,125,297 downwards.
CCGACCGACTTCCCGCTGCTCCCCCTGCTCGCGGTCGCGGCCCTCGGCGCCCTCGGCACCGGCTTCGCGGTGCTGCTCCAGTACGGCCTCGTCGCCGAAGTCGGCCCGACGACCGCCCAGATGGTCACGTACTTCATCCCGGTCATCGCCACCGCGGCGGGCGTCGCCCTGCTCGGCGAGTCCCTGACCTGGTCGACGCCGGTCGGCGCGCTGATCGTCCTGGCGGGCGCGGCACTGACCCAGATACGCCCGCGCGAGCGGGGACCGGTGGCCGTCGAAACCGAGCCGAGCGAGCCGCCCGCACGGGAGCGCGCCGAGGCGGCGTCCTAGTAGGGCTTGGTCAGGTCGGTTGTGGTGTTGCGTGTCCTGCTGGGCCGGTGTGGCGTTGAGAGTGTGTGACTCCGGACGAGATTGCGTTGGTGCGTGGTGAGTTGGAGACGTTCGCGGCGGAGGTGTTCGAGCCGTTTGCGCGCAGGGATCAGCGACGGTGGGGGCAGGTCTATCTGCGGGGGCTGCTGACCGACGGGCAGCGTAAATCGGTCGAGCCGATGGCCGCCCGCCTGGGTGAGGACGGGAACCGGCAGGCACTGGCCAACTTCATCACCACCAGTCCCTGGGACCCGGCACACATCCGGGCCCAGCTCGCCTGGCGGATGGAGGAGAGGATCGGGCCCGACGCCTTCGTCTTCGACGACACAGGGTTCCTCAAGGACGGGACTGCCTCGGCGTGTGTGTCGCGGCAGTACACCGGCACGGCCGGCAAGGTCACCAATTGCCAGGTCGGCGTCTCCCTCCACCTCGCGTCCGACCACGCCTCGGCGGCGGTCAACTGGCGGTTGTTCCTGCCCCAGAGCTGGGATCCCGCCTCGCCGAAGGCCGATGCGGACAAGGTCGCCCGCCGCACAGCCTGCGGTATCCCGGACGATGTCGGGCATGTGGAGAAGTGGCAGCTGGCCCTGGATATGCTCGACGAGACCCGCTCCTGGGGCATCGAGGTGCCGCTGGCCGTCGCGGACGCCGGATACGGTGACGCCGCCGCGTTCCGGAACGGACTGCAGGAACGCGGCCTGAACTACGTGGTGGGGATCTCCACCACGCTGTCTGCCCAGCCCGCCGACGCGGTGCCGGTGGCCGAACCGCACTCCGGGTCCGGACGCCCGCCGGTGGCGAAGTATCCCGACAAGCCGCGGCCGGTGAAGGAGCTGGTCATCGCGGCGGGCCGGAAGGCGGCCCGGCCGGTGCAGTGGCGGGAGGGCTCCCGGCCCGGCACCGGCCGCTCCGGCCGCAAGCGGATGGTACTCCCGCTTCGTGGCGCTGCGGATCCGGCCCGCCGGACGCGAGGTCCGCCAGCACGTCGACGGCCCGGAACTGCCTGTGTGCTGGCTGCTGGCCGAATGGCCGGCCGGCGAGAGCGAGCCGGTGCAGTACTGGCTGTCCGACCTGCCCTCCGGCATGCCCCTGACCACACTGGTCCGCCTCGCCAAACTCCGCTGGCGCATCGAGCACGACTACCGGGAGATGAAACAGGCCCTGGGACTCGCCCACTTCGAGGGCCGGACCTGGAACGGATGGCACCACCACGTCACCCTCGTCTCCGTCGCGCACGCCTTCTGCACGCTGCAACGACTGGCCCGGACCCCAAAAGAAGCAGCGCCGGCCTGAGCCTCTACCAAGTCGTCCGCGAGCTACAGACACTCCTCGCCCTTTGGGCCGGCGCCTGCCCCACCTGCCACCGGGACATACCCACACCCATACGAACCTGACCAAGCCCTACTAGGGCGTCCGACAGTTCCCGTCGTCCGCCCGGCGGCGACGGGGGTGCCTCCGCGCGAGTCGGGCGAAGCCGGTTCACGCGTGCGTGCCAGGCGTCGCGTGGCAGGCGGGAATTGCCGGACAGGCGCTAGACCCCACTGCGGTCCGGAGCGGGCCGTACGGCCGAGGCGATGGCGTCGGCCAGGGGGCCGGTCTCCGCCTCCGTCAGGGTCGAGACCGTGACGCGCATCCCGGGGCCTGAGTTCAGGCGGAAACGGGCGCCGGGGGCGACGGCCCAGCCCGCGTGCAGGAGACGCGAGACGGCGCCCGTCTCGTCCGGGACCGGCACCCAGACGTTCATGCCGGTGTGGCCCCGCGCGGTGACACCCCGTTCGGCGAGCGCGTCGATCAGCAGACACCGGCGGCTGCCGTACCGCGCCGCGACCGCCGCGGGGTCGATGGCGCCGTCCGCCCACAGCCGGGCCACGGCCCGCTGGAGGGTCAGACTGACCCAGCCGGGCCCCAGGCGCTGGCGGCCGCGCACCCGGTCGACGGTGACCTCGTCGCCGGTGAGCACCGCGAGGCGCAGATCGGGGCCGTAGGCCTTGGCGGCGGAGCGGATGAAGGCCCAGTGCTGCGTAATGCCGGCCAGGGGGCGCAGCGGGACGTCGACGATCGCGTGACCGTGGTCGTCCTCGATCAGCAGGGTCCGCGGGTACTCCCGGAGCACGGAACGCAGCACACGCGCGCGTGTCGCGCTCACCGCGGCGCCGGTCGGGTTCTGGGCCCGGTCGGTGACGAGCAGGGCGCGGGCCCCGGCGCCGAGCACGCGGCGCACATCGTCCGGGAGCGGTCCCTCGTCGTCGACGCCCACGGGCGCCGTGCGCAGCCCGAGCGCCGGGACGAGGTCGAGGGCGCTGCGCCAGCCGGGGTCCTCGACGGCGACGGTGTCCCCCGGCCTCAGATGCGCGGCCAGGACGCGCTCGATGGCGTCCAGCGAGCCGGAGGTGACGGCCAGCGGCCCCTCCGCGACCCCGTCGGCGTCCAGTTGCGCCCGCGCGATGCGCGCCAGCTCGGGATCCACGGGCTCGTCGCCGTACAGGACCGGATCGCGGTCGCCCCGCTCCGTCGCCGCCGCGAACGCCGGGCCGAGCGGGGGCAGGAGAGCCGGGTCCGGGTTGCCGTTCGCCAAGTCCCGCACTCCGGCGGGCACGTCCGTGCGGACGTACTCGCGGGCGGTGGTGGCCGGTTTGGGGCGCACTCGGCTGCCCCGGCGCCCGGCGGTCTCGATGACCCCGCGCTCCCGCAGGGTGCGATAGGCCGCCGCGACCGTATTGGGATTCACGCCCAGCTCGATCGCCAACTCTCGCATGGGCGGCAGCAGTTGCCCCGGTTCCAGCGCTCCGGAACCGACCGCGGCCTCGATACCGGCCGCAATCTCTGCTGCGCGCCGACCAGTGATCCGATATTCTCCTAGCACAAACCAGATTATGCACTAGTGCAATGGAGACCGCAATGCAGGGGACGCAGCAGCCGACATCGGAGCCCACCGCCTACACGCCGACCGATCGCACCGTTCCCACCCGCTCCGCCGAGCGGGCGTCGTACGACAAGGAGCTGGTGCACTCGATACTCGACGAGGCCTATGTCTGCCACCTGGGCTTCGTCCGGGACGGTGCGCCGGTGGTGCTGCCGACGCTCTTCGGGCGGGTCGGTGACCGGCTCTACGTCCATGGCTCGACCGGTTCGCGCCCGCTGCGGATGACGGGGCAGGCCGACCCGGGGCTCGAGGTGTGCCTGACCGTCACGCATGTGGACGCGCTGATCCTGGCCCGGTCGGCCTTCCACCACTCGATCAACTACCGGTCCGTGGTGGTGCACGGCGTCGCCCACCAGGTGACGGACCCGGAGGAGAAGCGCCTCGCCCTCGACGCCCTGGTCGACCACGTGGTCCCGGGCCGCTCGGCGGACTCCCGGCCCGCGAACAAGAAGGAGCTGGCCGCCACGGCCGTCATCCGCCTCGACCTGAACGAGGTCTCCGCGAAGCTCCGCACGGGCGGCGTGAACGACGAGCCCGAGGACCTCGCCCTCCCGCACTGGGCCGGAGTGGTCCCGCTGCGCAAGGGCTACGAGACCCCGCTCGACGACCCGGACCTGGCGCCCGGCACGGAGCTTCCCGCCTACCTCGGGTGACCGAAGGCCCCGCCGGCTCTTCGCGCCCACCGCCCCTGTCGCCGGCGGCCTCGGCGCCTTGCGATCGCACGCCCCCGCACTCGGCCCCGCTCGGGTCTCCCCCATCGCCGCCGTCGGCACGCCCTCCGGCGGCCGACGGGAGGGGCCGGCCAGACCCTTACGCGGCCGCGCTCCGGGCAGCCGGCTCCCGCTCGCCGCCGCCGCCTGCGACCGGTTCCGGGGAGCCCTTGCTCGGGGCCGAGGACTGGGCGATGAAGGCGCCGAGCAGGACGACCGCGCCGCCGATGATCTGCGGGGCGGAGAGGTGCTCGCCGAGCAGGACCCAGGCCAGCACGGTCGCGATGACCGCCTCCAGGCAGGCGACGACGCCCGCGACCTGCGGGGATAGCCTGCGCACCGAGACCACGCCGGTGACGTAGGCGACGACGGTGGCGATCAGCACGATCCAGGAGAGCAGCAGCGCGGCCGCGACCGGGGTGCCGTTCATGTCCGCGCTGTCCGCGAGGACGGACCACTCCATCGACCAGGGACGGGCCACGACGGTCAGCACGGCGGCGCCGACGAGGAGGCCGTAGGCGATGACGCCGAGCGGGTCCGGGGCCTCGTCGGCCGAGTCGGTGCCCTGGTCGGACAGGACGAAGTAGCCGACCTGACAGCAGGCGGCGCCGAGAGCGAGGAGCAGGCCGAGGGCGTCGAAGCTGAGGCCCGCCCACACCTCGACGACACAGGCGAGCCCGCCGACCGCGAGGACCACTCCGAGCGCGGCGGCCCGGGTCACCGGACGCCGCTGCACGAACCGCACCCAGCCCAGCACCAGCGCGGGCGCAAGGTACTCCACGAGCAGCGCGACCCCGACCGGGATCCGGGAGATGGAGGCGAAGTAGAAGGCCTGCACACCGGCCACACCGAGCAGTCCGAACCCGGCGAGCAGCGCGGGGCGGCGGCGCACCAGGTCCCGGTGGCGCACGGCGAGCGGCAGCATCACCAGGGCCGCTCCGGCCACCCTCAGCCACACCACGTGCAGCGGGTCGAGCCCCGCCTCGATCAGCGGCTTGGCCGCGACACCGGATCCCCCGAAGGCGAGCGCGGAGACGAGGGCGAGGCCGAGCCCCATCCCCTTGCCGCGACTGCCCTGACTGCTCTCTGACGTACGCACCGGCACATGATGACAGGCGATGACATGAGCGTCACCCCCGATGACACCTGTCTCAGCGAATGGACGGCACGGGGAGGCTCTGGCTTCGCCCTCAGTAGCCGCCCTCCCAGGCGTGCCGCTCCGGTCGGCTGTCGATCCGGGCGTACACCTCGACCGCGCTGATCCCCGCGCGGGCGAGCACCTCGACCGCCCGCGTCTCCTTGTCCACGACGATCGCCGCGAGCAGATCGACGCCCCGCGCGGGTTCGTCGCCCCGGCTGGCGGCACGGGCACAGGCGTACTCCAGCGCGCCCGCGGCCAGCGGCGAGAGCCCGTCGGCCTCGGTCACCACGGGCACGGCCCCGGAGTCCTCGACGCTGCCCTGCCAGCGCAGGCCGTAGCCGATGCTGCGCTGGACGAGATAGCCGAGCAGCCGGGCGATCTGCGGCCCGTCGCCGAAGACGGACCGCACCTCGGGGTCGTACTCCAGCAGGGAGTGCAGCAGATGGGCGGTGTCGACCTGGCGGTCCGCGTCCCGCACCGCACGTCGGCGGGCGCCGGAGATCACCGCTGCCAGTTCGGCCGTGAGCCGGGCATCGTCGTCCGGGCGCCCTCCGGTCTGGTCGTGGTCCGGCTGACGGGGGATACGGGGTTGCACACCCTTACCCCATCAGCCCCGGCGGACCGGGTCATCCACGGAGGGATGCATTTTCGCGTCCCACGCGGAGTGGACCCGGCGGGCCGGAATCTCCTCCTTGAGGATGAGATCAGGCCCTTGTCGCCCGATGGGCGCGCGCCGCCTTGCACCGCGCCTCGTACGCAACCACGGCGCCCTCCTGGACGTCCAACAGGTGCATGGAGAGCACGTGCTGGCTGGTCGCGTTGCCGGCCGTCGACGGCAGACAGTACGTCTACCGGGTGTACGCCCCGGAGGACGCGCTGCCCGCCGACCTGTTCTGGGACGCCTGGCACTGCCACGACGAGAGCACGCACCCGCGCGCGTGGGACCTGTTCGACGCGGCGGTCATCCGACTCGTCGGCTGAGGCTCTTGCCGCACAACTTCCCTGCACACTTCCTGACGGTTCATCAGTATTGAATGTTCCAGGCCCTGCGACTACGTTCCGCGACACCGTAGCCCGAGACGAAGGGGTGGTCGCATGGCCGAAGTCAGCGCGGAGGCACGGATCGGGGCACCGGCCGACAAGGTGTGGGCGCAACTCGTCGACTGGCCCGCGTACGGCGAGTGGAACGCGACCCACACCAGCTTCCCCAAGGGCGGGCCGACGGCGCTCGAAGTGGGCGGGACCTTCCAGGAGAACATGAAGCTGATGGGCTTCCCGGCCGAGGTCGAGTGGACGATCGAGGAGCTGGAACCGGCCCGGGTGCTGGCGCTGCGCGGCAAGGGCCCGATGGCCGTGAGCGTCGCCACCCGCTACACCCTGACGCCGGACGGGGACGCCACGACCGTGCGCATCGACGGGGAGTTCACCGGCGCCGCGGTGTCCCTGATGGCCGGGCGCCTGAAGGACTCGGGCACGGCAGCCCTGAACGAGTCGCTGCGGAAGCTGGCGGGATTGGTGAGCTGAGGGCCGTACGACGAGAACGGCGCCCCGCGGAAGGCTCCACGGGGCGCCACAGCGACAACTGCCGTCAGTCCTCGTCGGCAAGGATCAGATACAGCTTCTTGCGCGCTTCGTTGATCACGGAGATCGCCTTCTCGCGCTGCTCCTTGCTGCCGGTCTTCCAGACCTGACCGAAGGCTTCCATCAGGCCGAACCCGGCCTGCCGGATGTCGTTCACGGCCTCCCAGTCCACGCCTCGGGAGGCTTCCTCCCAGGGCGCCTCGGGGCCGTCGTCGGCCGCGGTACGGCCGGACTCGGTGAGGGAGAACAGCTTCTTGCCGCCCTCGCTCTCGCTGGTGATCAGGCCCTCGTCCTCCAGCAGTTGGAGGGTCGGGTACACCGAGCCGGGGCTGGGCTTCCACGCCCCGCCGCTGCGCTCGGCGATCTCCTGGATCATCTCGTAGCCGTGCATCGGCCGGTCCTTGAGCAGGGCCAGGATCGAGGCGCGCACATCACCGCGCCGCGCCCTCCCCCGCGGTCCGCCACGGCCCCTCGGCCCCCAGTGCCCTCCCGGGCCGGGGCCACCACCGAACCCCGGGCCACCGAAGCCGGGACCACCCGGCCCGAAGGGCCCGAAGGCACCCCGCCGACCGTCGAAACCGCCCCGGCCCTCACGACCGGCACCACCGTGTCCACGCTCGAATCCATGGGAACGCATCGCAATCACTCCATTCCATCGTTGATCTGTCGCGATGCGTCAACGATATATCGGAACTGTTCTTACGACAACCCCCTCCCGACAGCCCACCGCGCCCGAAATCGGTCCAGCACCCCCGAATTGGCCTTGGCCTGCGGCTTTGTCGCCCCTCTACGGTCGGGGGATGCGCATCCGAATCGTCGACGCCTTCACCGACCGCCCCTTCTCCGGGAACCCCGCCGGGGTCCTGCTCCTCGACGCCTTCCCCGCCGACGACTGGCTCCAGAAGGTCGCCATGGAGGTCAACCACGCCGAGACCGCGTTCGCCCACCGACTGTCCGACGACCCCGAGGCCGACTGGGCGCTGCGCTGGTTCACGCCGGCGGCCGAGGTCGCGATGTGCGGACACGCCACGCTCGCCACGGCCCACGTCCTGCGCTCCACCGGCGCCCACGAGGGCCCGGTGCGGTTCGCCACCCGCAGCGGCGTACTGATCGCCACGCCGCGCGAGGACGGCTCCTTCACCCTCGACTTCCCCACCGCCCCGCTCACCGCGACCGAGATCCCGGACGGCGTCGCCGTAGCGCTCGGCGCCGAGCCGCTGAGCACGTTCGACACCGGCCCGAACGTGGGCGATCTGCTGGTCGAGCTCGCCGACGAGAAGACCGTCCGCGCCCTGACCCCCGACCACCGGGCCCTCGGCGTCTTCTCCGAGCGGGGCATCATCGCCACCGCCCGCGCGGAAGACCCCTCACAGGGCTACGACTTCATCTCCCGCTGCTTCTTCCCGAACGTGGGCATCGACGAGGACCCGGTCACCGGCAGCGCCCACACCGCCCTGGCGCCGTTCTGGTCCGACCGCCTCGGCCGCCCCGACCTCACCGGCCTCCAGGCCTCCCCGCGCTCCGGCCTGGTCCGCACCGAGGTGCGCGGCGACCGCACGCTGCTGAGCGGCAGCGCGGTCACCGTGATCGACGGTGAACTGCTGGCCTAGCAGCCGAAAGGGGCGTACGAGATGTTCGTACGCCCCTTGTTGCCCCGCCTGCTCAGGCCGTGGGCAGCCAGTCCACCTTCCCCGCGAGCAGCGCGTACCCGACGAACGCGCCGATGTCGAGCAGCGAGTGCGCCACGACCAGCGGTCCGACGCGGCCCCAGCGGCGGTAGAGGTAGACGAACACCACGCCCATCACCATGTTGCCGATGAAGCCGCCGATGCCCTGGTAGAGGTGGTACGAGCCGCGCAGCACGGAGCTGGCCACCAGCGCGGTGCCGGGTGTCCAGCCCAACTGGTGGAGCCGGCGCAGCAGATAGCCGACCACGATGACCTCTTCGAGGATCGCGTTCTGGAGCGCCGACAGGATCAGCACCGGGTACTTCCACCACACCTCGGGCAGCGCCTCCGGCACCACGGTGAGGTTGAAGCCGAGGCCGCGTGCGGCGAGGTAGAAGGCGATGCCGCTGCTGCCGATCACGGCGGCGATCGCGGCGCCCCGGCCCAGGTCGAACCAGGGGCGGGTGCGGTCGAAGCCGAGGGCGCGCAGGCCGCTGCCCTCGCGCATCAGGAAGTGCGCGACGAGGAGCACCGGCACCAGGGAGGTGGTGATCCCGAAGAGCTGCCAGGCGAGGTCCAGCCAGGGGCGGCCCGGCGCGGCGGAGGCGTTGAGCGTGGCCGCCTGGTCCTTGAGGCCGCCGGGTTTGGTGACCGAGCCGATGAAGCTGATCAAAGCGGAGACCCCGCTCGCACCGAGCGAGAGCGCCAGTACCAGCAGCGTCTCGTCCCGCAGGATGCGCCGCGCGGGGCCCTCCGGAGGGAATGAACCGGCCACCGGGCTCGCCTCCGCCTGCACACTGCCTCCCAGGGGCACCACCGTCATCGGACGTCACAGCTTGCCCGACCAGTATGCGGTGGACGGCGGCGGCCCCCGTTCAGGGTGCCCTCAGCCGAGCGGGACGGTCTCCGGCAACCCCACCGGCCAGGTGTGCACGGGCTCGCCGAGGTGCATCAGCTCGGCGTAGCGGCGGGTCGTCGCCGCCAGGGCGGCATCGCGGGACAGTCCCTGTTCCAGAGCCCGGTGGAAGGTGGCGGACTGCCAGGACGCGCCGTTGGCCCGGCGCCTGCACCGCTCCTCGATGACCCCGAGATACAGATCCCGGTCGGCGCGCTCGACACCCCACGCCTCAAGACCGGCCTCCGCCAGCGGCAGCAGTTCATCGCGTACGAGGGCGGCCGCGTCGACCTCCGTGACGCCGCCGTACCGGCCGCGCCGGGGCCACAGGAGGCGGGCGTCGATGCCGTGCCGGCAGGCGGTGTCGAAGTTGGCGGCGGCGGCCTCGAACGGCAGCCGGGTCCACACCGGGCGCTGTTCCTCGGCGAGGGCGCGGATGACGCCGTAGTAGAAGGCGGCGTTGGCGATGACGTCCGTGACGGTGGGTCCTGCGGGCAGTACACGGTTCTCGACACGGAGGTGCGGGACGCCGTCGGCGATGCCGTAGACCGGGCGGTTCCAGCGGTACACCGTGCCGTTGTGCAGGACGAGTTCGGCGAGCGAGGGGACACCGCCCTCGTCGAGCACGCGCAGGGGGTCCTCGTCGTCGCAGATCGGCAGCAGGGCGGGGAAGAAGCGCAGGTTCTCCTCGAAGAGGTCGTAGGCGGAGGAGATCCAGCGTTCCCCGAACCAGGTGCGCGGGCGGACGCCCTGGGCCTGGAGTTCGGGCGGGCGGGTGTCGGTGGACTGCTGGAACAGCGGGGGCCGGGACTCGCGCCACAGCTCCCGGCCGAACAGGAACGGCGAGTTGGCGCCGACCGCGACCTGCGCGGCGGCGACGGCCTGCGCGGCGTTCCAGACGTCGGCGAAGCGGGCCGGGGTGACCTGGAGGTGCAGTTGGACCGAGGTACAGGCGGCCTCGGGGGCTATGGACTTCGAGGTGCAGGTGAGATGCTCCACGCCCGCGATGTCGAGCACGAAGTCCTCGCCGCGGGCGGCCACGATCTGGTCGTTGAGGAGCGTGTAGCGGTCCACGTCGGAGAGGTTGGAGGAGACCAGGTCGTCCCGGTCGAGTGTCGGCAGAATGCCGATCATCACGATTCCGGCGGACAGCTCTCCGGCTTTTCGGTGGGCATATGCCAGGGAGGTACGGAGTTCCTCCGCGAGCTGGTCGAATACCTGCCCGCCGAGCCGGTGTGGGGCAATGTTGACTTCCAGGTTGAACATGGCGAGTTCTGTTTGGAAATCCCGACTCGCGATCCGCTCGAGAACCTGCGCATTCAACATTCTCGGCATGCCGTCGGCTCCAGCGAGATTCAATTCGATCTCGAGCCCCATGAGGTTCTTCGGGCGATCGAACCGCTTCTCCGCCAGAAGCCGCTCCAGGCCCGCCAGACACTTCCGGAGCTTGTCGCGGTAGCGCTGGCGGTCGGACAGATCGAACCGACCTGCCACGACCTTCTCCCCCATCGAAGCATCCCTCCTCGAATGGGCGGGCCGAAGATCCGGCCGCCGGTGTCCCGGGTCAGGTGGGATGATGCCCCAGCCGAAGCGATCGATAACGTCCCGGCCGGGCCCTCCTCCCGCTAGGCTGTCGGACGTGACCGGCGGCACATTCGCCGGGCATGCGTCAGGACGCGGTTTCGGGCGGCTCGACGAACTCGTGAAAAACGCCGACGAGAATTGGCCGACCGCTTCTCGCGCATTTCCCGAGGTCACCGCGACAGCGTCCTTCCGGAATCGGGATGATTACCGCGGATCGCCGACCGAATGCGCCCTTGCCGAGTGCGCCGAAAGCGGCTAGACGAAACACTCACTGAACACTTGTCGTATAAACTCCGCGGACAAGGCGGAAGGCTGGCGCCCGGTCGGAGAACCTGCCGTAGCGATGGACGTACGGCAGGCCTCACGCACACCCACGCATCCCAGGCCTCGGCCCACGCCTCTCCGCCCCCGCGAGCTGACAGCGCCGTCCGCCCCGCCCTCGCGCCACCGTGCCCGTCTCATGAGAGGCGACCCACCATGCCGCTGCATGTCCCCCCGGCTCCCGCGCCCGCACTTCGCTCCGTCCTCGCCGCCCTGGGGTCTCCCACCGCGGTCCGCGAGGCCCGAACGCCCTCCCTGCGCGCCGCCCAGGGACCCGCCACTCCGGAACTGCCGTTGCCGGTGCACGTCCTGGACGGCATCACGGCCACCGGACCCTCCGCCACCGGACCCTCCGTCACCCGGCTCGCCGGATGGCGGTTCCTGATCCGCTGCGGCGACCGCGCCGTGGCCGCCGCCGAGACCCGCCTGACCCCGGACGGCTGGGCCTTCTCGCACTTCTTCGAGGGGCCCTACATCACGTCCACCGAGCAAGCGCTGCGCCAGGCCGAGACGATGCAGCAGCCGTTCCAGCCCCGGCTGCTGTCCGTCCCCGGCCTGTACATGCTCACGCTCTGGCTGCACGGCGACCCCGCCGCCGACGCCTCCGCCGGACACCCTGAGCCCACGGACCTGCTGGTCCCGCTGGCCCCGGCGCCTCCCGGCATCGCGGCCCACCGGCCGCACCAGGCCGCCGATCTGCTCCCGGTGCTCACCCACCGCGTGACCCCGGCGCCGCTGCTCGGCTCACCCGCCTGAGCCGCCGTCCCACGCTCCCCGTACCCCGCCGCCGCCACGCCGGTCGCGGGGTACGGCGCTGTCTGCGGCGCCGCCCCGCTCGTACGAGCGCGACAACGCTCCACAGAGCTTCCGACCTGCATGGACTAGTCCGCTCCGGCCACTGCGAACCACCCGAAAGGACAGTGCAGTTGGACTGAACCGTCCGCGCGAGTGATGCGTCATGAACCTGTGAGAAGCGGTGCACCGAAATCCCTGCGGATCGACGCCCGTGGGGCAACACTGGGTTCGAACCACTTGTCGCAACGGGGGCGGCCATGAACATCACGACAGAGCGAAAGATCCCACCCATGTGCCAGCACCAGCCACCGTGTCCCTCCGCAGACTCCGCCGACCGGGAATCGGCGCGCCTCGTGGCGCACCACCCGGAACAGGGCTGGAGCCTGCTGTGCAACGGCGTTCTGCTCTTCGAGGACACCGGTGAGCTCCTGCCCGACGGCCAGATCATCGCCCCGCACCGCCCGCTGGGCGCCGACCAGGTGATGACCGCGGCCTGAGCGCGGCCGGGCGGCCGATGCGGCCGCCCGGAGACCTTGGGGGCCGGCCGCAGACCCGTTCTGCGCACCGGCCCCGACGCACGTCCGGGGGCGGTCACTGACCGTAGTCCTCCATGTGTGCTCCGGTCCGGACTTCCACGGGCACCGGTTTTCCGGAAGACTTCTGGAAGTTCTCGGCAACGGGTCGACGGAGGTGGGCAGTTGTCAGAGGAGCGCGCCGAGGGCAGGGTCACCATCACGGAGATCGCCCGACAGGCCGGGGTCTCGGTGCCCACCGTCTCGCGGGTCGTCAACGGCCGGTCCGACGTGTCCCCGCGGACCCGTGCCCGCGTGGAGGACCTGCTGCGCGCGCACGGGTACCGGAAACGGGCCTCGGCCGCCCCCGCCACCCTCGTGGACCTGGTCTTCAACGACCTCGACAGCCCCTGGGCGGTGGAGATCATCCGCGGCGTGGAGGAGGTCGCGCACGCGGCCGGCGTCGGGACCGTGGTCTCGGCGATCCACGGCCGCTCGGGCGACGCCCGGGAGTGGCTGCGCAATCTGCGGGCCCGCGCCTCCGACGGCGTCGTCCTGGTCACCTCGGCCCTGGAGCCGGTGCTGCACGAGGAGTTGCGGCTCCTCGGCGTGCCGTTGGTGGTGGTCGACCCGGCGGGCTCACCCGTCCTCGACGTGCCCACGATCGGCGCCGCCAACTGGTCGGGCGGGCTCGCGGCCACCGAGCATCTGCTGGCCCTCGGCCATCGCCGGATCGGCCTGATCGCGGGCCCGCCGCGGCTGCTGTGCTCCCGGGCCCGCTTCGACGGCTACCGCGCCGCCCTGGAGGGCGCCGGTCTCGCGGTGGACGACTCCCTGGTCCTCCCCGGCGACTTCCGCCCCGAGTCCGGCTGTACGGGCTGCACGGCGCTGCTCGATCTGCCCGAGCCGCCGACCGCCGTGTTCGCGGCCAGCGACCAGATGGCGCTCGGCGCGATCGAGGCACTGCGCCGACGGGGCCTGAGGGTCCCGGAGGACATGAGCGTGGTCGGTTTCGACGACCTTCCGGAAGTGCGCTGGTCGGCGCCGCCGCTGACCACGGTGCGCCAACCGCTCGCCGACATGGGCAAGTTGGCCGTCCGCACCGTGTTGCGCCTTGCCGCGGGCGAGCGGCCGGACTCGCCCCGGGTGGAACTGGGCACGGAGCTGGTGGTGCGGTCGAGCACCGCACCACCGTCCGCGCCTGCTACTTGAGCGCCTCCCGGATCGCGTAGTACGCGGGCTTGGGCTGGAGCTGCTCGTCCCACGGCAGGGCCGCGCCCTCGCCGTCGAAGAAGGCGGGGATCCAGGAGTACTTGTCCGTGTAGTCCCAGATGGTGATGCCGACGCACCGGCGCACCGCCAGACACGCCTCGGTCAGGTCCGCGTACCACTGGGCCTGCGTGGCCAGCTTCTCCTCGTCCGCGGGCACGTACATCCGGATGTCGACCTCGGTGAGCGCGGTGTCCAGACCGAGCTTCGAGAAGCGGCGGAGGTTGTCCTCCAGCGTGGTCGGATAGCCGTACTGGAGCGCCAGATGGGCCTGGAGGCCGATGCCGTGCAGCGGGACGCCCTCGGCCCTCAGCTCCTTGGCGAGCTTGAAGTAGGCGTCGCTCTTCGGGCCGATCGACTCGATGTTGTAGTCGTTGAGGTAGAGCTTCACCCGGGGATCGGCCTGGTGGGCCCAGCGCAGGGCGTCGGCGATGTAGCCGGGGCCGAGGGTCTTGTAGAAAACGGTCTCCCGGTAGGTGCCGTCCTCGTTGAAGGCCTCGTTGACGACGTCCCAGGCGAACACCTTGCCGCGGTAGTGCCGTACCTCGGTCTGGATGTGCTTCTTCAGTACGGCCCGCAGCTCGGGCGCCGTCCACTCGCGGCCGGTCAGCCAGTCGGGCAGCTGGCTGTGCCAGACCAGCGTGTGGCCGCGCACCTTCTGGTGGTTGGCGCGGGCCAGGTCGACGATCTCGTCGCCCGCGGTGAAGTCGAAGACGCCCTGCTGGGGTTCGGTGGCGTACCACTTCATGCCGTTGCCGGGGGTGATCTGATCGAACTCGCTGCCCAGGATCGCCTTGTACGGCTCGTCCACCAGCTCGGGGTTGTCGGTGGCGCTGCCGAAGTAGCGGCCGTGGCGCTGGGCCAGGTCGGCGAGGGTGGGCGGCTCCTCGTGGGTGGTGGCGCCCTGGGCGGAGGGGGCGGTGACGGCGACCAGTACGGCGGCCACGGCGCCGACGAGTCTGAGACGGTTCCTGCGGTTCTTGCGCATGGTGCGACTCCTCACGGAACAAAGGGGGTGTGGGTGAGCCGTACGTCCGCGGGCGCGGGTCATCCCTTCGTGGCGCCGGCGGTCAGGCCGCCGACGAGCTGGCGCTCGGCGACGGAGTAGAAGGCCAGGGCGGGGACCATGGCGAGGACGAGATAGGCGAAGACGCGGGCCACGTCCTGCGAGTACTGGCCCTGGAACTGCTGGACGCCGATCGGGATGGTCCACCAGGTGGGCTCGTTGAAGACGAGCAGCGGCAGGAAGAAGTTGTTCCAGCTGGTGACGACCGCGAGCACCGAGACGGTGCCGAGCGCGGGCCGCGCCATCGGCAGCAGCACGCGCCAGAAGAAGCCGAGCGGGCCGCAGCCGTCGAGGGTGGCCGCCTCCTCCAGCTCGCCCGGGATCTGCCGGAAGAAGCCGCGCAGGATGATGATGGTCATCGGCAGCCCGAACGCTGCCTGCGGCAGGATCACGCCCAGCGGGTTGTCCAGCAGGTTCATCGAGCGCAGCAGCAGGAACAACGGCAGCGCCGCCACCGCGAAGGGGAACATCAGCCCCATCGTGAACAGCGTGAACAGCACCTCGCGGCCACGGAAGGCGAACCGCGCGAAGGAGAACGCGGCGAGCGCCGAGGCGGCGACGACGATGACCGTCGTGGCGACCGCGATCAGGGTGGAGTTCCCGACCAGCCGCCAGAAGTCACTGGAGGCGACGATGTCGGTGTAGTTGCCGGTCACCCAGGGATCGGGCAGTCCGATGGGGTTGCTGGAGAGCTGGTCGGTGGACTTGAAGCCGGAGAGGACCGCGTACAGCAGCGGTATGCCCATCACCGCGCCGACGGCGATCAGGACGAGGTGCAGCGGCAGATTCCGCCCCCGGGTCTTGGGCCGGACGCTCATGTGGCGCCTCCTCGCATGGTCGTGGTCGCGCCCTCCAGGTCCCGGCGGAGCACGAACCGCTGGTAGGCGAGGGCGAAGACGAGGCTGATGCCGAACATGACCACGCTGATCGCGCTGGCGTAGCCGACCTGGTAGCGCTTGAAGCCGAACTGGAACATGGTCACGGCCATGGTCTCGGAGTGATGATCGGGGCCACCCGCGGTGACCACCCACACCAGGTCGAAGAGCTGGATCGCCCCGATGACGGACAGGAAGACACTGATCCGCAGGGTCGGCGCGAGCAGCGGCAGGGTGACACTGCGGAACCGCTGCCAGGGCCCGGCGCCGTCGATCAGCGCGGCCTCGTGCAACTCCTTGGGGATGGCCTGGAGTCCGGCCAGGTAGAGCATCATGTGGAAGCCGAAGTACTTCCAGGTCATGACCAGGAACAGGGTGGCCATCACCATGTCCGGGTCGGCGAACCACTCACCGCCCAGACCGTCCAGGCCGATGCCGCCGAGGACGTGGTCCGCGAGCCCGTCGCCCGGGGCGAAGATCATCGCGAAGAGCACACCGGTGATGGCCTCGGACAGGACGTACGGCGCGAAGAAGAGCATCCGGTAGACGGCCCTGCCGCGCACCTTCTGGTTGAGCGCGACGGCCATGGCGAGCGCGAACGGCAGTTGCAGCACGAGCGAGAGCAGCACCAGGACCAGACAGCGCCACAGGTCGCCGATGAAGACCGGGTCGTCGAAGAGCCGGGTGAAGTTGTCGACGCCGATGTACTCGGAGGGCATGCCGAAGCCGCCCCACCGGAAGAAGGCGGCGTACAGCGCGAACAGGATCGGCAGCAGGACCAGAACGATGAACAGCACCAGCGCGGGCACCTGGAAGGAGACCGCGGTGAGCCAGTGCAGCGCGCGCCGGCGGGCCCGCCCCCGGACCGCGTCGGCGGCCGGGGGCGGCAGGTCCGTGTCGGAACCGCTCCGCTTGTCCGGGAGGAAGGTGGACGTCATCGGCGCTTACTGCTCTTCCTTCGCGACGTCGGTGATCGACTCGGTGACTTGCTCCGGCGACTTCGACCCGGCGATCAGCGCGGCGACACTGTCGTTGACCTCCTGGCCGAGGGCGGGCGCATACGCCTGGTCGAGGTAGAGCTGGAAGCCGGTGGCGGCCGTCAACTCCTTCTGTACGGCCTCGATGTTGGGGTCGGTGATGGCGCTCGCGGCGGCCGGTACGACGGGGAGCACGCCGGTCTTCTTGACCAGCTCCAGGTCGGTCGCCTCGCTGGCGAAGAACTTCAGGAAGTCCACGGCCTCCTGCGGGGCGCCGCTGCGCAGGGCGTGGCCGCCGCCCCCGCCGAACACCTCGGTGATCGTGCCCTGTCCGCCCTCGACCTCGGGGAAGGCGAAGAAGCCGAGGTCGTCCCCGAGCCCCTTGCCCGCGTCGGCCTGTACGACGGGCGCCCACTGGCCCATCAGCTCCATGGCCGCCTTGCCGTTGCCGACGGTGGCCGACTGCCCCGTGGGGCCGGAGTAGGAGGCGCCGAGGAAGCCCTTCTGGAACGGCTCCAGGTCGACCAGTTCCTTGAGGTGCTCGCCGGCCTGGACCAGGCCGGGGGCGGTGAAGTCCTTGTCCTCGTTGGCCTTCTGGAGCGCTCCGACACCGGCGGTGCGCATCGCGAGGTAGGCCCAGTAGTACATACCGGTCCACGACTCCTTGCCCGCGAGGGCGAGCGGGGTGATACCGGCGGACTTCAGCTTGCCGACCGCCTCCAGGAAGGCGCCCCAGGTGGTCGGGGGCGCGCTGATGCCCGCCTTCTTGAAGAGCGCCTTGTTGTACCAGAAGCCGATCATGCCGATGTCGAAGGGGATTCCGAATACCTTCTCGTCGAGCAGATACGGCTGCTTCGATACCGGCACCAGGCCCTCGGCCCAGTCCTTGGTGCGGTCCGTGAGGTCCTCGACGAGTCCCGCGTCGACCTGCTGCTTCAGTACGCCGCCACCCCAGGTGTGGAAGATGTCGGGGAGCTTCCCGGAGGCGGTCAGCGCCGTCATCTTCGACTTGTAGGCGTCGTTCTCCAGCTGGACGATCTTCACCTTGACCTTGGGGTTCTGCGCCTCGAACTTCTTCGCGAGGGCCGCCCATACGTCCTTCGTGGGCTGGGTGGTGGAGATGTTCCACCACTCGATGGTGGTCGTGCCGTCGGACGACCCTCCGTCCGAGTCGCCGCCACAGCCGCTGAGTGCCGTCATGCTCAGACCGGCCGCGGCGGAGGCCGCCAGGAAGCCGCGGCGGGACAGTGCCGGGTCGCCCATCATGCGCTCCTTGAGATCCGGGACGGCGCGTGCACCCGTCCACCAGGGGTTTCGACAATTCCGTTTCGAAAGTTTCGGTCGAATGACAGAAAGCTTCGCTGCTGCCGCACCCTAGAGACAGCGCTGGACGGGTGGCAACCCCTCGTACACAGGGAATCCGTCTCCGGCTCGCCCACAGCCGCAAGGGAGTTGGGATCGGCGGTCCGCCGCGCGCCGCTCTATGCACTCGAACCGGCCCAAACCCGCACTGCCCGCGATGACGTACATGCTGATCACCCGCCCGGCGAAGCCGCCCGCGACCTGGGTGGAGAGACAGCGTCCGTCGAGCCCGACCGCCGTCGCCCCGCCGTCGGCACTTTCGACCGAGAAGACGACCGTGTCGGGCCCGCCGGCCCGGACCCCCTCCGCGGGCCGCGGAAAGTCGGCCGAGCGATGACGCCGACCGTGCCCCGGTACACCCGGGGCGCTCGGCCGGCGACCAGGAGCCGTCGGGGCGGCGGCGCGGGGAGACGAGGTGCGGGGCGAGGGGGAGCAAGCCGGTTCGAAGGGCCCCCTGGGTGAGCGGGCGCGGGCGATGGACACGCTGTGCCCGTCCGCGGTGCCGCCCTCGGCGACCAACAGCTACCGCCACTCCCCGATGCGGTACAGATGCGGCCCTTCGGGGTCTGCCATGCCCGACCCCGACCACACCGGCATCGGCCCGTCGAGCACCTCCCCCGCCATGGGGTCGATGCGCGCGAGCCCACGCCCGCGACGGCACTCCAGCAGGTGAACCGAGCGAAACATTCGGCCCACTCGGCGAACATTACGGAGCAGGGGGTGGAAAGGCTAGGCGGCGGGCGTACGGGCTTCCGGGCGACTCCCCTGGGCCCTGGGCAGGCTCAGCACCATGGTCAGGCCGCCGCCGGGAGTGTCCTCGGCGTGCAGGGTGCCGCCCATGGCCTCGGCGAAACCCCGGGCGACCGCGAGCCCGAGCCCGACACCGGCACCCCGAGGGGCGTCACCGTAGCGCTGGAAGGGCTCGAAGACACGCTCCTTCGCCTCGTCGGGGACGCCGGGTCCGCGGTCCACCACACGCACCTCGACGCGGTCGGCGATGGCGCTGGCGGAGACGAGGACGGAAGTTCCGGTCGGGCTGTACTTGACGGCGTTCTCCACGACGTTGGCGACGGCTCTCTCCAGCAGCCCCTTGTCCACGTTGACCATGGGAAGCGTTTCCGGAATGTCGAGTTCGACGCTGTCCTCGGGCACCCCGCCGAGCGCCATCGGCACCACCTCGTCGAGGTCGATCTCACGGACGATCGCACTGACCGTGCCGGTCTGGAGCCGGGACATGTCGAGGAGGTTGCCCACCAGATGGTCCAGCCGGTCGGCGCCCTCCTCGATCCCGGCCAGCAGCTCCGCCTCGTCCTCCTCGGACCACGCCACGTCGTCGGAGCGCAGGCTGCTCACCGCCGCCTTGATCCCGGCGAGCGGGGTGCGCAGATCATGACTGACGGCGGCCAGCAGCGCGGTGCGGATGCGGTTGCCCTCGGCGAGCGCGCGGGCCTGGTCGGCCTCCTCACGGAGCCGGCGCCGGTCCAGGACGACCGCGGCCTGCGCGGCGAACGCGGCGAGCACCCGGCGGTCCTCGGCAGGCAGCACCCGGCCGGTCAGCGCCAGCGCCATGTGGTCCCCCACCGGTACGTCGACATCGGCGCCCTCGGGGTTCGTGCACGGTCTGGGGCCCACGCTTCCGGCGCAGGTCCACGGGTCGACTTCACTCGCCCGCTCCAACAGGGCGGCGGACTCCATGCCGAAGGTCTCCCGGACCCGCTCCAAGAGCGCTTCCAGGCTGGTCTCGCCGCGCAGCACATTCCCCGCAAGGAAAGAGAGGATCTCGGACTCGGTGCGCAGCCGGGCCGCCTGATGGGTGCGACGGGCGGCGAGGTCGACCACCGAGGCGACCGAGACGGCGACCCCGACAAAGATCGCGATGGCGACGATGTTCGTCGGGTCGGCGATCGTGAAGGTGTGGACGGGCGGGGTGAAGTACCAGTTCAGCAGCAGGGAACCGACCACCGCCGAGGCCAGCGCGGGCAGCAGACCGCCCAACAGCGCGGCCGCCACCGTAAGCGTCAGGAAGAGCAACATGTCGTTGGCGAGGCCGACTTCGGGGGTGACGCTGGTCAGCAGGAAGGTGAGCAGCACGGGACCGAGCCCACCGACGGCCCAGCCCCAGAGGATGCGCAGGCGGCCGAGCCGGGCACCCCGGGGAACGGGCAGCCCGCCCCGGCCCTTGCCCACCTCGTCGTGGGTGATCAGGTGGACGTCCAGGTCGGGCCCCGACTCCCGGGCGACGGTGGCGCCGACGCCGGGCCCGAAGACGTACTGCCAGCTCTTGCGCCGGGACACGCCGAGCACGATCTGGGTGGCGTTCACCCCGCGCGCGAAGGCCAGCAGCGCCGCCGGTATGTCGTCGCCGACGACATGGTGGAAGGTGCCGCCGAGATCCTCCACGAGGGTCCGCTGCACGGCGAGTTCCTTGGGCGAGGCCGCGGTCAGCCCGTCACTGCGGGCGATGTACACGGCGAGCACCTCACCACCCGCGCCCTTCTCCGCCAGCCGCGCCGCCCGCCGGATCAGCGTCCGCCCCTCCGGACCGCCGGTCAGCCCCACCACGATCCGCTCCCGCGAACCCCAGATCTTCGACACCCGGTGTTCGCCCCGGTATTCGCGCAGGTACTCGTCGACCCGGTCGGCCACCCACAGGAGCGCCAGCTCCCGCAGAGCCGTCAGGTTCCCGGGCCGGAAGTAGTTCGACAGGGCCGCGTCGACCTTGTCCGGCTGGTAGACGTTGCCGTGCGCCATCCGCCGCCGCAGCGCCTGCGGCGACATGTCGACCAGCTCGATCTGATCCGCCCGCCGCACCACCTCGTCCGGCACCGTCTCCTGCTGCCGCACCCCCGTGATGGACTCCACCACATCCCCGAGGGACTCCAGATGCTGGATGTTGACGGTCGATATGACATCGATCCCGGCCGCGAGCAGCTCCTCCACGTCCCGCCAGCGCTTGCTGTTGCGGGAGCCGGGAATGTTGGTGTGGGCAAGCTCGTCGACGAGGACCACTTGGGGCCGGCGGGCCAGGACGGCGTCCACGTCCATCTCGGTGAAGGTCGTGCCCCGGTACGCCAGCTCCTTGCGCGGAAGCTGCTCCAGACCGTGCAGCATCACCTCGGTACGCGGCCGGTCGTGGTGCTCCACGAACGCCACCACGCAGTCCGTACCGCGTTCCACCCGCCGGTGGGCCTCGGAGAGCATCGCGTACGTCTTGCCGACGCCGGGTGCCGCACCGAGGTAGATCCGAAGCCTGCCGCGTCCCATGGTCATCCTTCGAAGCGGTAACCCATGCCGGGTTCGGTGATGAAATAACGGGGGTGAGAGGGGTCCGCTTCCAGTTTGCGGCGCAGTTGGGCCATGTAGACCCGGAGATAGTTGGACTTGCCGCTCTGGGAGACCCCCCAGACCTCCTGGAGCAGCTGCTTCTGTGTGATGAGCCGGCCAGGGTGGGTCATGAGGATCTCCAGCAGGTGCCACTCCGTCGGGGTCAGCCGCACATCGCGCCCGTGCCGGACGGCCTTCTTGGCCAGCAGGTCGATGACGAACTCGTCCGTCTCCACCTTCGTGGTCTCCGGTGAGAGAGGGAGGACCTCGGTACGCCGGACGGCGGCCCGCAGCCGGGCCAGGAGCTCGTCCATGCTGAACGGCTTGGTGACATAGTCGTCGGCGCCCGCGTCCAGGGCGGCGACCTTCTCGTCGGACGCCCGCCGGGCGGAGAGCACGAGTATCGGCACGCGGCTCCAGCCACGCAGGGCCTTGATCACGTCGACGCCGTCCATGTCGGGCAGGCCGAGGTCGAGCATCACCACGTCGGGCCGGCGGGCCGCCGCCAGCCGAAGCGCGGTGGCTCCGTCGGGCGCCGCGTCCACCTCGTACCGGCGGGCCTGCATGTTGATCACGAGCGCCCGGACGAGCTGGGGATCGTCCTCAACGACCAGCACGCGGGTCATCGATGTGCGCCTTTCCGGTCGTACAGCGGGCTTTGGACTTCATGGCGGCGGGAGTCGGCGGAACCCGGACGTGTTCCGGGCCGCCGACTCCCGTTCGGGTCGGGTAACGCCATCAGCTCTTCGCCACGAGTTCCTTGAGGGCGATGTTGAGTTCCAGGACGTTCACGCGGGGCTCACCGATGAAGCCGAGGGTGCGGCCTTCGGTGTGCCGGTCGACGAGCTTCTCGACCTCGGCGACCGGCAGACCGTTCTTCTCGGCCACCCGGTGGACCTGGAGGTCCGCGTAGGCCGGGGAGATGTTGGGGTCCAGGCCCGAGCCGGAGGAGGTCACCGCGTCGGCGGGTACGTCGGATGGCCGCACCGTGTAGTCCCCCGTCGAGTTCTCCTTGACGACCTTGGCCTTCGCCTCCTTGACCCACTGGAGGAGTTCGGAGTTGTCGCCGGAGCGGTTGGTGGCGCCCGAAAGGATCAGCGAGTACTGGGTGTTGACCGAGTTCTCACCCAGTCCGTTGGCGGGGCGCGGCTGGAAGTAGTCCAGGCTGTAGCCCTGTTGACCGATCAGCGACGAGCCGACGACCTTGCCGTCCGCCTTGATCTCCGAGCCGTTGGCCTTGTCGTTGAACAGGGCCTGGGCCACGCCGGTGACGGCCAGCGGATAGATGATGCCGGTGAGCACGGTCAGCACCAGCAACGCGCGCAGTCCCGCCCCGAGCAACCGGGCTGTGTTCACAAAGGAGTTGTTCATGTCCTTCACCCGATCCCGGGGATCAGCGAGATGATCATGTCGATGAGTTTGATTCCGATGAAGGGCGCGACCAGACCGCCGAGCCCGTAGATCCCGAGGTTCCGCCGCAGCATGCGATCCGCGCTCACCGGCCGGTACTGCACACCCCTCAGGGCGAGCGGCACCAGGGCGATGATGATCAGCGCGTTGAAGATGACCGCGGACAGGATCGCGGAATCCGGCGAGGACAGGTCCATGATGTTGAGCTTGTCCAGGCCCGGGTACACGGCCGCGAACAGCGCCGGAATGATCGCGAAGTACTTCGCGACGTCGTTGGCGATGGAGAACGTGGTCAGCGCACCGCGCGTGATCAGCAGCTGCTTGCCGATCTCGACGATCTCGATGAGCTTGGTCGGGTTGGAGTCGAGGTCGACCATGTTGCCGGCCTCCTTGGCGGCCGACGTACCGGTGTTCATCGCCACGCCGACGTCCGCCTGGGCCAGCGCGGGCGCGTCATTGGTACCGTCACCGGTCATCGCGACCAGCTTGCCGCCCGCCTGCTCCCGCTTGATCAGCGCCATCTTGTCCTCGGGAGTCGCCTCCGCTAGGAAGTCGTCGACCCCCGCCTCCTCGGCGATCGCCTTGGCGGTCAGCGGGTTGTCGCCCGTGATCATGACGGTCTTGATGCCCATGCGGCGCAGTTCGTCGAACCGCTCCCGCATGCCATCCTTGACGACGTCCTTGAGGTGGATGACACCCAGGATCCGGGCACCCTTGTCGTCCTCGACCGCGACCAGCAGCGGCGTGCCGCCGGCTTCGGAGATCTTGTTGGCGAGGGTGTCCGCGTCCTTGGCGACCGTGCCACCCTGCTCCTGGACCCAGGTGATGACCGAACCGGCCGCACCCTTGCGGATCTTGCGTCCGTCGACGTCCACACCCGACATCCGGGTCTGGGCGGTGAACTCGATCCAGCCGGCCTGGGCCAGCTCGCCCTGGTGCCGCTCGCGCAGCCCGTACTTCTCCTTCGCCAGGACGACGATGGAGCGGCCCTCGGGCGTCTCGTCGGCCAGCGAGGAGAGCTGGGCGGCGTCGGCCAGTTCGGCTTCCGTCGTCCCGCGCACCGGCACGAACTCGGCGGCCTGACGGTTGCCCAGCGTGATGGTGCCGGTCTTGTCGAGGAGCAGCGTGGAGACGTCGCCGGCGGCCTCGACCGCACGCCCTGACATCGCCAGCACATTGCGCTGCACCAGCCGGTCCATGCCCGCGATGCCGATCGCGGAGAGCAGGGCGCCGATGGTGGTCGGGATGAGGCAGACCAGCAGGGCGATCAGGACGACCATCGTCAGGTCGGTGCCCGCGTACTCGGCGAACGGCGGCAGGGTCGCCACCGCCAGCAGGAACACGATGGTCAGCGACGCCAGCAGGATGTTCAGCGCGATCTCGTTCGGCGTCTTCTGCCGGGCCGCGCCCTCGACCAGGTTGATCATCCGGTCGATGAAGGTCTCGCCGGGCTTCGTCGTGATCTTGATGACGATCCGGTCGGAGAGGACCTTCGTGCCGCCGGTGACCGCCGAGCGGTCGCCGCCGGACTCCCGGATGACCGGGGCCGACTCACCCGTGATCGCCGACTCGTCGACGCTCGCGACACCCTCGACGACGTCACCGTCGCCGGGGATGACATCGCCCGCCTCGCAGACGACCAGGTCACCGATCCTCAGCTCGGTACCGGCCACCACCGTCCCGTCGACCTTGCGGGCCACGGTGTCGGTCTTGGCCTTGCGCAGCGTGTCCGCCTGCGCCTTGCCGCGGCCCTCGGCGACCGCCTCCGCCAGGTTGGCGAAGATCACCGTGAGCCACAGCCAGGCGCTGATGGTCCAGCCGAACCAGTCGCCCGGATCCTTGAAGGAGAAGACCGTCGTCAGCACCGAGCCGACGAGGACCACGAACATCACGGGCGACTTGACCATCACCCGCGGGTCGAGCTTGCGGAACGCGTCCGGCAGAGACTTGACCAGCTGCTTGGGGTCGAACAGGCCCGCGCCTACCCGCCCCTCGGTGGGCTTGTGCCCGGTGGGTGCGTCCTGGTGGGGCGCAAGGGTGGGAGTGGACATGGAGTCCTGCTTCTTTACGTCGGTGGTCATCACGCCAGCCCTTCGGCGAGCGGACCCAGCGCGAGGGCCGGGAAGTAGGTCAGACCGGTGATGATGAGGATCGCGCCCACCAGCAGCCCGGTGAATAGCGGCTTCTCGGTGCGCAGGGTGCCCGCGGTGGCCGGGACCGGCTTCTGCTCGGCGAGCGAACCGGCGAGGGCCAGCACGAACACCATCGGCAGGAAGCGGCCGAAGAGCATGCACAGGCCGAGCGTGCTGTTGAACCACTGCGTGTCCGCGTTCAGACCGGCGAAGGCCGAGCCGTTGTTGTTCGAGGCGGACGTGTAGGCGTAGAGGATCTCGGAGAATCCGTGCGCCCCGCTGTTGGTCATCGAGTTCGCCGGGGTGGGCAGCGCCATCGCGAAGGCGGTGAAGACGAGCACCAGCGCCGGGGTGATGAGGATGTAGCAGGCCGCCAGCTTGATCTCGCGGGTGCCGATCTTCTTGCCCAGGTACTCGGGCGTACGGCCGACCATCAGGCCGGCGATGAACACCGCGATGATCGCCATGATCAGCATGCCGTAGAGGCCGGAGCCGACACCGCCGGGCGCGATCTCGCCCAGCATCATGCCGAGCATGGTGATCCCGCCGCCGAGGCCGGTGAAGGAGGAGTGGAAGGAGTCCACCGCGCCCGTGGAGGTGAGCGTGGTCGAGGTCGCGAAGATCGCGGACGCGCCGACGCCGAAGCGGACCTCCTTGCCCTCCATCGCGCCATTCGCGAGCTCGAAGGCCGGACCGTGGTGGGAGAACTCGGTCCACATCATCAAAGAGACGAAGCCGAGCCAGATGGTGCCCATCGTGGCGAGGATCGCGTACCCCTGCTTGACCGAGCCGACCATGACGCCGAAGGTGCGGGTCAGGGCGAACGGGATGACCAGGATCAGGAAGATCTCGAACAGGTTGGAGAACGGCGTGGGGTTCTCGAAGGGGTGGGCGCTGTTGGCGTTGAAGTAGCCGCCGCCGTTGGTGCCCAGCTCCTTGATGGCCTCCTGCGAGGCGACCGCGCCGCCGTTCCATTCCTGCCGGCCGCCCATGAACTGGCCGACCTCATGGATGCCGGAGAAGTTCTGGATGGCACCGCACGCGACGAGCACGACCGCGGCGACGGCCGCGAGCGGCACGAGGATGCGGACGGTGCCGCGGACCAGGTCGGCCCAGAAGTTGCCCAGCTCACCGGTGCGGGAGCGGGCGAAGCCGCGCACCAGCGCCACCGCGACCGCGATGCCGACGGCGGCGGAGACGAAGTTCTGCACAGCCAGACCGGCGGTCTGCACGACGTGGCCCATGGCCTGCTCGCCGTAGTACGACTGCCAGTTGGTGTTGGTCACGAACGACACGGCGGTGTTGAACGCCTGGTCCGGGTCGATCGCGGAGAAACCCAGCGAGCCGGGCAGCGCGCCCTGGAGCCGCTGGAGGCCGTAGAGGAAGAGGATGCCGATCACGGAGAAGGCCAGGACGCCGCGCAGGTACGCGGGCCAGCGCATCTCGGTGTCGGGGTTGGCGCCGATCCCCTTGTAGATCCACTTCTCCACACGCCAGTGCTTGTCGGAGGAGTAGACCTTGGCCATGTAGTTGCCAAGGGGGACATAGGCGAGCGCCAGCGCCGCTATGAGAGCGACCAGCTGGAGGACGCCGGCGAGTACGGGACCCATATCTGCTCTCAGAACCTCTCCGGGAAAACAAGGGCGAGGACGAGATAGCCCAGCAGGGCGACGGCGACCAGCAGGCCGACGATGTTCTCGACAGTCACAGCTTCGCCACCCCCTTGGCGACGAGGACCCCGGTCGCGACCGCCGCGATCGTGGTGAAGACGAAGGCCAGATCGGCCATCGCGAGCTCCTGGAGTGTGAGGTTCGGTTGGACAGGGACGATTAGAGGAAACCGCTTCTCTGGCCGGAAACGACCGTCGTTGACGGCTCCCTTACGGGCCACTGCGCGGCTTTGACGGGACTCTTACGCCTGGTGTGCGGCACGCCTCAGTGCAGCCGGAAGCGCAGTCGGCAGATGACCGCGTCGGTGTCGCGCCGCACGGCATGCGCGACCACGGCACCGCGCTGGTTCTGGAGCAGCCGCTGCCACAGCCGCTCCGGCTCGGTCTCCGGGATCAGCACGGTGACCCGCGTGGCGGGCTCCGCGGCGGTGACCGCACGGACGTACGCGGCGATGGGACGGCCCAGTGAGCGGCGCTCACAGCTCAGCCGGACGAGCGGCACCCCGGGGTCCCACTCCGCCCAGGCCAGCTCCAGGGCGTGCAGCCCCGCCCGGTCCTCGGCGTCGGGGTAGCAGACGGTGACCGCCCGGACCTCGTCGCCGAGGGAGGCGGCGGCCGTCAGGGCCTCGGAGGTGAGCCGGGACAGCGAGGAGACGGGGACGATCACGACCGAGCGGTCCCGGTGCGGGGCCTCGGGGATACGGCCGAGGCCGAGCCGCTCACCGATGCGTGCGTAGGCGCGGTGCACGGTCTCGAAGGCGAGCACGAGCAGCGGCAGGGCGATGACGACGAGCCAGGCGCCCTCCTCGAACTTGGTCGCGGTGACGACGACGGCGGAGACACCGGTGAGCAGGCCGCCGAACCCGTTGAGCAGCGCCTTCCGAGGAGCTCCTGCCTGACGCCAGTGCCGGACCATGCCCACCTGGGCAATGGTGAAGCCGACGAAGACACCGATGGCGAACAGCGGCACGAGGGTGTTGGTGTCGCCTCCGGAGAAGACCAGCAGCGCGGCCGAGACGAGGGCCAGGGCGAGCACGCCGTGCCGGTGGACCTGCCGGTCGGCCTTGAGGGCGAAGACGTGCGGCAGGTAGTTGTCGCGGGCGAGCAGCTTCAGCAGCACTGGGAGACCGCCGAAGGAGGTGTTGGCCGACAGGGCCAGCAGGATCATCGTGGCGAACTGGATGACGTAGAAGGCCCAGTTGTGGCCGAGCGAGGCGTCCGCGAGCTGGGCGAGGACGGTGACGCCCTCGACCGGCTGGAGGTGGAAGCGGGAGATCAGCACCGAAAGACCGATCAGCATCACACCGAGGACCGCGCCCAGGGCGACCTCGGCGTGCTGGGCCCGCTTGGCCCGCGGGGTGCGGAAGGAGGGGACGGCGTTGGCGATGGCCTCGACGCCGGTGAGGGCGCTGCATCCGGAGGCGAATGCCTTCAGCAGGAGCAGGGCGCCGACGGTGGTGGCGTTGTCGGCGAGCACGGAGGCGTGGCCCTCGGCAGTGGCGGTGCTGGCGGGTGCGGACCGGAAGAGGCCGACCGCTATCAGCACGAGGATCGACCCGACGAACACGACGGTCGGCACGATGAAGGCTCTGGCCGCCTCGACGATGCCGCGCAGATTGACGCCGGTGATCAGCACCAGGACGGCCAGGCACAGCCACAGCCGGTCGGCGTAGAGCTCCGGAAAGGCGGAGGTCAGGGCGGCGACACCGGCCGTGACGGCGACGGCGACGTTGAGAACGTAGTCCAGGACCAGCGAGGCGGCCGCCACCAGGCTGGTGCGCGCTCCCAGGTGCCGTTTGGCGACGGCGTACGAGCCGCCGCCGTCCGGGAAGGCCGCGATGACTTGCCGATAGGAGGCGACCAGCACCGCCAGCAGGCCCGCGATGGCCAGCGTGACCGGCAGCGTGAAGCCGAGCCCGTGGGCGCCGGCAGCCGCCAGGACGAGCACGATCGCCTCGGGCCCGTAGGCGACGGACGCCATCGCGTCCAGGGACAGCGCGGCCAGTCCGGTGACCGCGGTGAGGCGATGGCGCTCACCGGTATCGGGTGGTTCCTCGTCAGCGGGGACGGCGTCCTGCTCGGCGGTCAGCACGGACATGGCTGGGTGCTCCTTCGTACGGTGTGCGTTGTCCAGCCAGGTTCCGTCCCTGCCGTAGCGCCACCGACTGCTCCTTGCGGGTTCTTCGCGCCGATCCGGACGACTTTGACGGATCACTGACGTGCGGTGGGACGTCAAGAACCGGCGGCGCTCCGTCAGGGTCCCGTCAACACGCGCGGTCCGCGCACGGGCCGTCCCTAGCGTCGGCCACATGGAACACCAACAGCCTGAGAGCCCCGTGGTGTGCGACCGTCAGTGGGCGCCGGACCTCCTCAGCGCGGTCGGCTGCTCGGGCGTGGTCCTCGGGCTGCTGCTGCTCGTCGACCGGGGCGCCGACACCCTCACTTCGGAGCGCGGGGCCGTCTGGGTCACCCTCGCCGCGCTGCTCTTCGCGGTGCTGTGCCCGGCCCGCGTGACGGCGGGCGAGGGCTGGCTGGAGACGCGCCGCCTGCTGGTCACCCGACGGGTACGTACCGACCGACTGGTGTCCGTGCACTGCCTCGACGGCGTGGCCCAACGCCTGCTGCTGCGGGACGCCTTCGGCGACCGGGTGGAGATCGACCCCCAGGTCCTGATCGGCAACCCCGATCTCTGGCACCGCCTCGACGAGGACACTCGACGATCCATCGCCGCGGGCTCCCTGCTCTGCGGTCGGACGGCATTGCGCCGGCTGGCCGAGCGCATCGACCGCAGGACCGTGGAGACAGTGTTCAGGGTGTCGGGCCTGGACTGACCGACACCGCAGGCAGCATCACGCTGGGTGTCCACCCCGGATCACCACTCAGCCCCTCCCTCATACAGCACAGGCAAGAACGAGACACCCCCTGAGCTCCTGTCCTGACGCGCTGCCCCCGCTCACCGGCCAAGTCTTAACGGAAGCTTGACGCCTCGACCCCCCTTGATCCGTAGGCCCAGGCGTCACTCTCTGCTTAGGCTTGTTCGGCCGTCCGCGGGATGGCCGAAAACGCTCGCCGCGCCGCACATCAGGAGCCCCTGGATGGCCACCACGGAACACCCCCCGCCCAGCCGCCTGCGCGCCTGGATGCTGGAGGGCCTGTCCGACATGGGCAAGGGCCACGGCCCGCAGCGCCCGCACGCCGAACCCGAGCCGGCCCACAAGGGCCAGCCCTGGTACCGGGTGATGTGCCTGACCGGCGTCGACTACTTCTCCACCCTCGGCTACCAGCCGGGCATCGCGGCCCTCGCGGCCGGCCTGCTGTCACCGATCGCGACCATCGTGCTGGTGATCGTCACCCTGGCCGGGGCCCTGCCGGTGTACCGGCGGGTGGCCGAGGAGAGCCCCCACGGCGAGGGCTCGATCGCCATGCTGGAACGGCTGCTCTCCTTCTGGAAGGGCAAGCTCTTCGTCCTCACCCTGCTCGGCTTCGCCGCCACCGACTTCCTGATCACCATCACGCTCTCGGCCGCCGACGCCTCGACCCACCTCGTCGAGAACCCGCACCTCAATGAGACCCTGCACGACCAGCAGATGCTGGTCACACTGATCCTCGTGGCCCTGCTCGGCGCGGTGTTCCTCAAGGGCTTTCTGGAGGCGATCGGGGTCGCGGTCGCCCTGGTGGTGACCTACCTCAGCCTGAACGCCGTGGTGGTGGCCGTCGGCCTGTGGCACGTGATCACCGAGGGACACGTCGTCACCGACTGGACCGACGCCCTGACCGCCGAGCACGGCAACGTCTTCGTCGTGATCGGCATGGCCCTGATCATCTTCCCCAAGCTGGCCCTCGGCATGTCCGGCTTCGAGACCGGCGTCGCTGTGATGCCCCACGTCAAGGGCGACCCCGACGACACCGAGGAACAGCCCAAGGGCCGTATCCGGGACACCAAGAAGCTGCTCACCGCGGCCGCCCTGATCATGAGCTGCTTCCTGATCACCACCAGCTTCATCACCACCCTGCTGATCCCCGAGAAGGACTTCGAGGAGGGCGGCCCGGCCAACGGCCGCGCCCTCGCCTACCTCGCGCACGACTACCTCGGCGGCGCCTTCGGCACGGTCTACGACGTCTCCACGATCGCCATCCTCTGGTTCGCCGGCGCCTCCGCGATGGCGGGCCTGCTGAACCTGATGCCGCGCTATCTGCCCCGCTACGGCATGGCCCCGCACTGGGCCCGCGCGGTGCGCCCGATGGTCATCGTGTTCACCCTGGTCGGCTTCCTGGTCACCTGGATCTTCGACGCCGACGTCGACGCCCAGGGCGGCGCCTACGCCACCGGCGTACTCGTCCTCATCAGCTCCGCCGCCATCGCCGTGACCATCGCCGCCCGCAAGGCGGGACAGCGGAACTGGACCATCGCCTTCGGCGTGATTTCGGCGGTGTTCCTCTACACGACGACCGTGAACGTCATCGAGCGCCCCGACGGTGTGAAGATCGGCGCCTGCTTCATCGCGGGCATCATCCTGATCTCCCTGCTCTCGCGGCTGCTGCGCGCCTTCGAGCTGCGCGTGACCAGCGTGACGCTCGACCCCATGGCGGAACGATTCGTCCGGGACATCGCCAGCCGGAAGATCCGCTTCATCGCCAACGAGCCCGACAACCGGGACAAGGCCGAGTACCGCGACAAGATCGAGCAGATCCGCCAGGACAACGACGTCCCCGGCCAGGAGGACTTCGTCTTCGTCGAGGTGACGGTGACGGACCCGTCGGAGTTCGAGGCGGGCCTGACCGTGCGCGGCGAGGTCCTCCACGACCGCTACCGCGTCCTGACCCTGGAGTCCTCCTCCGTCCCGAACGCCCTGGCCGCCTTCCTCCTCCACGTCCGCGACACCACGGGCTGCACGCCGCACATCTACTTCGAGTGGACCGAGGGCAACCCCTTCGCCAACTTCCTCCGCTTCTTCCTCTTCGGCCAGGGCGAGGTCGCCCCCGTGACCCGAGAGGTCCTGCGCGAGGCGGAACCGGACCGAGCCCGCCGCCCCCGCGTCCACACCGGCTGACAGCCCCACATACGGGGCATAAGCACCTCGCCCGGCTACCGTGGGACGCCTCACCGACCGCCCCGAAGGCGAGGCGCCCCATGCCCCTGAGCATCCGCAACCAACTCCCCGGCACCGTCACCGCCATCACCCCCGGCGAGGCCATGGCCACGGTCAAGGTCGGCCTCGCCGGCGGCCACGACCTCACGGCCGCGATCACCAGAGAAGCCGTCGAGGACCTCGCCCTCGCCCCGGGCTCCGAA
The DNA here is from genome assembly GCF_000349325.1 of Streptomyces davaonensis JCM 4913. Lineage (GTDB taxonomy): Bacteria > Actinomycetota > Actinomycetes > Streptomycetales > Streptomycetaceae > Streptomyces > Streptomyces davaonensis. The sequence goes on along the minus strand of NC_020504.1, from coordinate 8,093,422 downwards.
GTCCGCGCCCTGGTGAAGTCGACCGAGGTCTCCCTCGCCACCGCCCCCGTGACCGGCCTGTCGATCCGCAACCAGCTCCCCGGCACGGTGACCGGAATCGCGACGGGCAACGCGATGACGACGGTACGGATCAAGGTGCCCGGCGGCGACCTGACCTCGGCGATCACCACGGACGCGGCCACCGACCTGGCCCTGTCCCCCGGCACCTCCGTGGTGGCCCTGATCAAGTCGACGGAAATCGCCCTCGCGACCCCCTGACACGAAAAGGGCTCCGCCCGGGCCGTAAGCCCGGGCGGAGCCCTTCACTCAAGTCGCCGGATCAGTCCTCGTACGCGTCCAGCGGCGGGCACGAGCAGACGAGGTTGCGGTCACCGAAGGCCTGGTCGATACGGCGCACCGGCGGCCAGTACTTCTCCGCGGCCGAGACCCCGCCCGGGAACACGGCCTCCTCACGGCTGTACCCGTGCTCCCACTCCCCGCCCAGCGCGGCGGCGGTGTGCGGAGCGTTCCGCAGCGGGTTGTCGTCCGCGGCCCACTCCCCGGAACCGACCTTCTCGATCTCCGCGCGAATGGCGATCATCGCCTCGCAGAACCGGTCCAGCTCGATCAGGTCCTCGGACTCCGTCGGCTCGATCATCAGCGTGCCGGCGACGGGGAAGGACATCGTCGGCGCGTGGAAGCCGTAGTCGATGAGCCGCTTGGCCACATCGTCGACGCTCACGCCGGTCGCCTTCGACAGCGGCCGCAGATCGATGATGCACTCGTGCGCGACGAGCCCGCCCGGACCCGTGTACAGCACCGGGAAGTGCGGTTCGAGCCGCTTGGCGATGTAGTTGGCGCTGAGCACCGCGACCTGCGTGGCCCGCTTGAGCCCCTCGCCGCCCATGAGCCGGACGTACGACCACGAGATCGGCAGGATCCCCGCCGAACCCCACGGCGCCGCCGAGATCGGCCCGACACCGGTCTCCGGACCGGCGCCCGACTGGAGCGGGTGGTTCGGCAGATACGGCGCCAGGTGCGCCCGTACACCCACCGGACCGACGCCCGGACCGCCTCCGCCGTGCGGGATGCAGAAGGTCTTGTGCAGGTTCAGGTGCGAGACGTCACCGCCGAAGTGGCCGGGCTTGGCCAGCCCCACCAGGGCGTTCAGGTTGGCACCGTCGACGTAGACCTGGCCGCCCGCCTCGTGCACCTGCGCGCAGATGTCGGCGACGTGCTCCTCGAACACACCGTGCGTCGAGGGGTACGTGATCATCAGCACCGCCAGCTCGTCGCGGTGCTGCTCGATCTTCGCCCGCAGGTCCTCGACGTCGATCTCGCCGTCCTCGGCGGTCTTGACGACGACGACCTTCATGCCCGCCATCACGGCGCTGGCGGCGTTGGTGCCGTGCGCGGAGGACGGGATGAGGCACACGGTCCGCTGCTCGTCGCCGTTGGCCCGGTGGTATCCGCGTACGGCGAGCAGACCGGCCAGCTCACCCTGCGACCCGGCGTTGGGCTGGAGCGAGACCTTGTCGTACCCGGTGACCTCGGCGAGACGGTCCTCCAGCTCGTGGATGAGCGTGAGGTAGCCCTCGGCCTGCTCCTGGGGCACGAAGGGGTGCAGCTGCCCGAACTCCGGCCAGGTGACCGGCTCCATCTCGGTGGTCGCGTTGAGCTTCATCGTGCAGGAGCCCAGCGGGATCATGCCGCGGTCGAGCGCGTAGTCACGGTCCGCCAGACGGCGCAGGTAGCGCAGCATCGCCGTCTCGGAGCGGTACTGGTGGAAGACCGGGTGAGTCAGGAACTCGTCCCCGCGCAGCAGCCCCTGCGGCAGCGCGTCCCCGGCCTCGGCGTCCAGCGCCTCGACGTCGCCCTCGACCCCGAACGCGCTCCACACGGCGGCCAGCTGGGCGCGGCCGGTGGTCTCGTCGCAGGCGACGGAGACATGGTCGGCGTCGACGAGCCACAGGTTCACGCCGCCTTCCCGCGCGGCGGCCACGACCTCGGCGGCCCGCCCGGCGACCCGCACGGTGACCGTGTCGAAGTAGGAGCCGTGCACGACCTCGACCCCGCCCGCGGTGAGCCCCGCGGCGAGGATCGTGGCGTAGCGGTGGACCCGGCCCGCGATGCCCTTCAGCCCCTCGGGCCCGTGGTAGACGGCGTACATGCCCGCCATGACGGCGAGGAGCACCTGCGCCGTACAGATGTTGCTGGTCGCCTTCTCGCGGCGAATGTGCTGCTCACGCGTCTGGAGCGCCAGCCGGTACGCCTTGTTCCCGTCCGCGTCCACGGACACCCCGACGAGCCGGCCGGGCAGGCTGCGCGCGAACTTCTCGTGCACGGCCATGTAACCGGCGTGCGGACCGCCGAAGCCCATGGGCACACCGAAGCGCTGCGTGGTACCGACCGCGATGTCCGCGCCCAGCTCACCGGGCGACGTCAGCAGCGTCAGCGCGAGCAGATCGGCGGCGACGGTGACGAGCGCCCCCAGCTCATGGGCCTGCTCGATGACGGGCTTGATGTCCCGCACGGCTCCGGAGGCGCCCGGGTACTGGATGAGCACGCCGTTGATCTCGCGCGCGGCGATCTCGGCCGGAATGCCCTCGCTCAGGTCGGCGACGACGACCTCGACACCCGTCGGCTCGGCACGCGTCTCGATCACGGCGATGGTCTGCGGAAGGGCGTCCGCGTCGATCAGGAACAGGCCCTTCTTGTTCTTGCCCATGCGCCGGGACAGTGCCATGGCCTCGGCCGCGGCGGTCCCCTCGTCGAGCAGTGAGGCACCGGAGGTGGGCAGCCCCGTGAGATCGGCGACCATGGTCTGGAAGTTCAGCAGCGCCTCGAGCCGGCCCTGCGAGATCTCCGGCTGGTACGGCGTGTAGGCGGTGTACCAGGCCGGGTTCTCCATGACATTGCGCAGGATGACCGGCGGGGTGAAGGTCCCGTAGTACCCGAGCCCGATCATGGAGTCGAGCACCTGGTTGCGGTCCGCGAGCGAGCGCAGCTCGGCGAGCACCTCGGCCTCGGTCCGCGCGCCCGGCAGCGCGAGGGAGTCGGCGTTCTTGATCACATCCGGCACCGCGGCGGCGGTGAGCTCGTCGAGCGAGCCGTATCCGACCTGGGCGAGCATCTTGGCCCGGGCTTCCTGGTCAGGCCCGATGTGACGCTGCTCGAAGGGAATCCCCAGCTCGAGCTCGGAGAGCGGAATGCGGTGGGCGGTCATTACGGAGGCCTCCTGGTCAGACACGACCTTCGAGGGGCACCACGGCGCGGGTACCCGGACGGCCTCCCCCTCTGTCATCTCAACCTGAGAGCTTCACCGGGGGCCTGAGGGCGCCCGGCTTTCACCGTCGGTGAGAGCGGAAGCCGTTGACACCCGCCCTGCTTTCCAGAGTGACCTCGTCCGTGCGGTACGTGGGCCTGAGAGATTCCGGGGAGGATTTGCTCCTTCGGCGCCTCCGATGATGTCTGGAGGACTCTCCCGCACGGGGTCAGCAGCCGCTGTCAGCCTACCAGCGAGGTCAACGCCCAGCCGTTCGAGTGGCCGCGCGCCCGAATGTGCTCTTTCGTAGTGCTTACGGATGATTTGCGACCAAGTGGAGGGCCCGTGCAGACCGACATCGATCCGCGCAACCTGATCGGCCGCAAGGCGTTCGACCGCAACGGCACGAAGATCGGCACGATTGACGAGGTCTACCTCGACGACGCGACCGGGGTGCCGGAGTGGGCAGCCATACGCACCGGCCTGTTCAGCAGAGACGCCTTCGTCCCCCTGGAACCCAGCGAACTGATCGAAGGCACGTTGAAGGTCCCCTTCGACCGCTCCCTAATCAAGGACGCCCCCGACTTCGGAGTAGGCCGCCACCTCTCCCCCGAACAAGAACTCCAGCTCTACCACCACTACGGCCTCGACATCACCTCCCCCCCACCCCCCGACCACGACTTCGGCAACCTGGCAGGAACAGAGGACGCGGACACGTAACTGCCACGCGCCTGGCTGGGAGGGCAGTGGGCCGTATCCGCGCAGCAACGGGCAACCGCACCGCTGCACCGGCCGCCGCTGCGGGCAGTCGTGCCGCTGGGGCGGCACGGGTGGGCGCAGCGGCACCCCGCAAGCGCGGGCCAGCGCACCCACCCCCACGCCAGCACCAGGCAAGGGGTCACGCACCAGCTCCGCCCACCGAGGCCCCAGGTCTCCCCCGCACCAAGGGCAACGGATCGGCAACAGTCAGCAACGGATCATCAACCCGAAACGTCCGCACCCGCCCCGGCTCCGACTCAGGCGTCTCAAACCGCACAGTCACCCGCCCCAGCCCACTCCCCTGCACCCACCCATGCCCGAACTCGGCATGCACCACGTCATGCCCCGCAGCCCACCGCCGCTCCACAGGCACCTCCACCACGTCCCCCACCCCCGCAGCCTCACCTGAGCCATCCCCCTCCTCCCCCGATTCCTCCGCCCCCAGCTCCCCCGCGGCCTGCGCGAACAGATCCTCCTGCGTGTAATCCGCAAGCCCACTCACCCCGACCCCCAGCAACCGCACACCCCCCGTGGTGTCGACGGCCTCCAGCAACCGCGCGGCCGCTTCCCGCACCACCCCCGGATCATCCGTAGGCCCCCGCAACGTCTCGGATCGAGTCAGCGTCGAGAAGTCGTACCGCCGCACCTTCAACACGATGGTCCGCCCGGACAGCCCGGCCCCCCGCAACCGCCGCACACACCGATCCGCCAGCCGCTGCACCTCAAGCCCGACCCGCACCCGGTCATGGATGTCGACGTCGTACGTGTCCTCCACCGACACCGACTTCGTCTCCCGCTCGGCCACCACCGGCCGCTCATCCCGCGCCAGCGCCATCGCGTACAGCGCATGCCCATGCGCCTTCCCGAGCAGCCGCACGAGCTCGTCCTCCCCCGCCTCGGCCAGCTCATCGACCGTATGGATCCCGGCCCGCCGCAGATGGTCCCCCGTGGCCGGCCCCACCCCCGGCAGGGTCCGCACCGACATCGGCCCCAGCAACGCCCGCTCGGTCCCCGGCTCGATGAGCACCAGCCCGTCCGGCTTGGCCTGCTCCGACGCGATCTTCGCCAGCATCTTCGACGCCGCGAGCCCCACAGACCCGGTGAGCCCCGTGAAGGCCCGTATGTCGGCGCGCAGCTTCACCCCCGCCAGCCGAGCCGACGCCTCGTCCCAGGCCGCTCCCCCGGCCTCCAAATCCACGAACGCCTCGTCCAGACTGAGCGGCTCCACCAGCGGCGACAGCGCCCGCAGCAGCGCCATGACCTGCTCACTGATCGACCGGTAGAACCCGAACCGCGGCACGAGATAGGCGGCATTCGGCGCCAGCCGCCGCGCCTGCGCCATGGGCATCGCCGAATTGACCCCGAAGACCCGAGCCTCGTACGACGCGGTCGCCACCACACCACGCGGCCCGAGCCCGCCCACGATCACGGCTTTCCCGCGCAGACTCGGCTTGGAGGCCTGCTCCGCCGAGGCGAAGAAGGCATCCATGTCGAGGTGCAGGATCGTAGGCGCGCTTCTCACATCTCCGATGCTGCCCTACACCACTGACAACGCCCCCGCACCGCCCCCGACCAGGCCCACCGGAAAGCCCTCAGACCGCCCGGTTACGCCGCCGCGCCAGCTCATCCGCCGGATTGTGCCCGACGAGCGTCTCCCCGGTGTCGATCCGCTCCCCGTGCAGCTGGGACAGCGCGCTCTCGACATCCCGCCACACCACACCGACGGCGATCCCGAAGACGCCCTGCCCACCCTGGAGCAGCGCGTGGACCTCGTCGGGCGAGGTGCACTCGTAGACCGTGGCACCGTCGCTCATCAGCGTCATGCGCTCCAGATCGCTGAAACCCCGCTCCCGCAGATGCTGCACCGCGGTCCGGATGTTCTGAAGCGACACCCCGGTGTCCAGGAACCGCTTGACGATCTTCAGGACGACGACGTCCCGGAAGCTGTACAGCCGCTGCGTCCCCGACCCGTACGCGGGCCGCACGCTCGGCTCCACCAGCCCCGTGCGCGCCCAGTAGTCCAGTTGCCGATAGGTGATCCCGGCGGCCGCACAGGCCGTCGGGCCTCGATAGCCGATCTCCTCGGACGCCATGGGCGCCGCCCCTCCGCCGCTCGGCACGGCCGTCGGTCGCTGCGGGGCGCGGTCGGCCGCACCGCCCGTCTGGGGATATCCCCCGTTCGAGCGGGGCCGTGAGCTCGGGGGAGGGTACGGACCGCTCTCCCCGAGACTGCGTCCGGGGGCACCCCCAGCCGTACCGTCGCCGCTGCTTCTCACGCCGACCTCCGTCCTTGACCTGCCTTCTCGACGGTAGGCAGTCACCAGGGGTGCGTCAACGATCGCCACACTCGGCACGCCGAGTGATAATCACCCTAGGAGTGGTTTCCCGTACCCAACCGCGGGGAAAGGCTAGCCGAATGCGCTGGGCCCGGGTCGCAGGACGCTCTCACTCGCCGCTGGCAATTGCCGCCGCGCGAGGTTCTCACTGGCTGCTGGTTCCGAAGTCCTCGGGTGAGATCTGGTCGAGGAACTCGCGGAACTTCTCCACCTCGTCCTCCTGCTCGTCCGGGATCGCGATGCCCGCGTCGTCGAGCACGCCGTCGCTGCCGTAGATGGGGGTTCCGGTGCGCAGGGCCAGCGCTATGGCGTCGGACGGACGCGCGCTCACCTCGACCCCGCTGGCGAAGACCAGCTCGGCGTAGAAGACGCCTTCCCGCAGGTCCGTGATGCGCACTTCGGTGAGCTCCTGGCCGACGGCCTCCAGCACGTCCTTGAACAGGTCGTGGGTCAGCGGTCGCGCGGGGGCCATGCCCTGCTGGGCGAAGGCGATGGCCGTCGCCTCCCCCGGCCCGATCCAGATGGGGAGGTAGCGGTCGCCTCCCACTTCGCGCAGGAGCACGATCGGTTGGTTGGAGGGCATTTCGACCCGGACACCTACGACATCGAGCTCGTTCACACAGCAACCCTAGGCCGTGCCCGGGACGTTTGGGTAGTCGGGCAGGAAACGGGCGGCCGATACGGCCCTCCCACAGCCTCCGGCTCAGGGCAGGCGCACCCCGAGCGCGGTCTGCACGAGCGCGGCGTGCAGCTTGACCGTGAGCCCCGCCAGCTCCTTCGTACGGGCCTCTGCGTGCGCCCTGGTCTGCGGGTTGCGATGCCGCTTGAGCGGCGCCACGACCTGGTCCACCAGGCCCGCCTCCCGGTCCGCCGCGGCCTTCATCACGCGCAGGTGCCGCGGCTCGATCCCGAACCGCCCCAGCTCGGCGACAAGAGCGGCCACGGTGACCGCCTCGGCGTCGTACACCCCGTCCGGCAGCGGAGCGATCAGCCCGTACGACTCCCACTCCTGAAGATCGCACTCGTCGATCTCCGCGGCGGCCAGCAGCTCGGAACGCCCGATCCGGGCCGCCGTGGGAGCCTCCGACAGCTCCGGTACGGCCCCTCCGTCCCGCTGGCGGCCCACGGCGGGCAGCGGCACGGCCTCACCGCGCGCCATGGCGTCCAGATGCTCGCGGATCACCTTGAGCGGCAGATAGTGGTCCCGCTGCATCCGCAGGACGTACCCGAGCCGCTCGACGTCGTCGGCGCTGAACTTTCGGTACCCGGAGGGCGTCCGGCGCGGTTCGACGAGGCCCTCGGACTCCAGAAAGCGGATCTTGGAGATGGTGACTTCGGGAAACTCGTCGCGCAGCGCGTTCAGCACCGTGCCGATGCTCATCAGCTCGCTGTCCGTGGCGGCGATGCCGTGGCCGACACCGCCGCTCGGTGTTTGAAGCATGGACCTTCTCCGGGGGAGGGTCAGTAGCCTCGCTGGCTCGCGTAGAAGACCAGCCGGTACTTGCCGATCTGCACCTCGTCACCGTTCGACAGAGCGACCTGGTCGATCCGCTCGCGGTTGACGTACGTGCCGTTCAGGCTGCCCACGTCGGCGACCGTGAACGAGCCGTCCTGGCTGCGGCGGAACTCCACATGCCGGCGCGAGACGGTGACGTCGTCCAGGAAGATGTCGCTCTGCGGGTGACGGCCTGCGGTGGTCAGGTCGCCGTCCAGCAGGAAGCGGCTGCCCGAGTTCGGCCCACGGCGCACCACCAGGAGCGCGGAGCCGAGCGGCAGCGCGTCGACGGCCGCCTGCGCCTCGGGGGACAGCGCCGGAACCTGCGTTTGACCGGTGACCTCGGCGTCGTAGGCCTCGAGACCGGAGATGGAGATGGTGGACGTCGTCTCGGAGGGACGCTCGGGCACGGCACCCGGCCGCAGCGGAGCACCGCAGTTGGAACAGAAGCGACTGTTCTCCGCGTTGCGGTTGCCGCACCTCGTGCACACCAGGGCCGACATGGACGGATCCTCCTGCCGCGGCTGCCCCGCCGGGGCATTGGACGCGTACGGGTCGGCGGCGAACCCTCCACCCGCACTTGAGGCTGACGGTTGCCCGAAACCTATGCCTCCGGCCTGGGCAGGGTCAACCGACGGCGCGCCCTGACCTCCGGAAATGTCACCGCCCGGACCACCCACCTGGTCCCGGAACAACGGCCGCTGGCCCTCTGCGTCAGGCTGTGCGCGATGGCGGGCGGTGGCGTTGTCGTTGCCCTCTCGCGCGCTCTTGCCGAACAACTTCGCAAACAACTTCACGGGCGATTCCCCTTGACTGAAACAGACCCGCCCGTGGGGCAGGACGAACCCTGACTGCACACTCCGGCCGACCCGGACATCCTCACAACGTCCGTATCCACCAGACAGTTTCCACCACGCACCACCCATTCGGTGCGCCGACCCCCCGCAACCTCATGCCCTCGCCGGACGTCCCCCATGCACCCCCGATTCACCGCGAGGACGACCGAGCGTAGTCAGGCCGCTCCGCGGCCCGCAAGGCGTCCACAACGATCTTGTCCGACCGCTCGACCGTCACGGTGGCCTGCTCCTTCTCCAGAGTCTGCACCACGCCTCCAGGGATGTTCAGGGCCGGTTCGAGGTCCTGCGGCTTGCCGATGACCTTGAAACGATAGGGCGCGTTGATCTTGTTCCCGTCGACGCTCACGGAACCCTCCGAATCCGTCAGATAGGTACCCGCCACCACGCGTACCCCGTTCACCTGGATCGCCTCAGCGCCGGCCGCACGCAATTCCTGGATGGCGTCCAGCAGCATGTCCGCCTCGACCGTCCCCTTCGTGTCGCCGATGGTGACCGTGATGCCGGGCCCCTGAGCCGCCACCGTGCCCGCCAGAATGCCGAGTTGTCTCTCCTTCTCGACAGTCTGCCGACGAGCCTCCTCGGCCTGGTTCGAGCTGTTCTCCAGCTCGTCCCGCTGCTTCTCGAGTCCCTGCTTCTCGTCCTCAAGACGCTGTGTGCGGTCGTCCAGTTCATCGAGGATCCGCACGAGATCTTCCTGACGCGCTCCGCGCAGGGCGTCGTCCCCGTCACTGTTGGAGGCGACCTGCACGGCAAGGCCGAATCCGAGGCCGAACAGCAGCAGGGCGACGATCAGTTGAGCCCGCGTGACACGCGGCGGCCACAGCCCCTTGGCGAGACGCTGCCGACCGGTCAGCCCGGACCCGGCCTCCGGGGCCTCCGGCGCGGCCTCGGAAGCCGCGGACGGCACCTCGTCGGGCAGTTCCTTGCGCAGTCTGTTCTCGGGCGTCTCGTCCTGGTTGCTCATCGGCCTCACGCCCGGAACACGTGCCGGCGGATCGCCGCGGCGTTCGAGAAGATCCGGATACCGAGGACCACGACGACGCCGGTGGACAGCTGCGCGCCCACACCCAACTTGTCGCCCAGGAACACGATCAGCGCGGCGACGACCACATTGGACAGGAACGACACCACGAAGACCTTGTCGTCGAAGATGCCGTCGAGCATGGCCCGCAGACCACCGAAGACGGCGTCCAGCGCCGCCACGACGGCGATCGGCAAGTAAGGCTCGACGACCGCCGGAACCTCAGGCCGGACCAACAGGCCGGCCACGACTCCCACGACGAGGCCCAGTACGGCGATCACGATGTGCCCTTCTCGGATTTCTCGGTGTTCGGCTGTGCTGTTCGTACAGTCACACTGGGTGCCGCGGGCAGCCGGAGCTCACTTTCCACGGAGATGGCGGTCCTGATGCCGAAGTTCTCCTGCAAGGCGTGCAGATACAGCCCGTCGGCGCTGTCCTGGAACCTGCCGCTCAGCCGCTCCCCGTCCCCCACCGCGAGCACCGTGTACGGCGGCACCAGCGGCTTGTTGTCGACCAGTATCGCGTCACCCGCGGCCCTGATCGCCGACAGCGCCGTCAGCCGCTGCCCGTTGATGGAGATGGCCTCGGCCCCCGACTCCCACAGCCCGTTGACCACGCGCTGCATGTCCCGGTCCCGGACCCGTCCCGTGTCCGAGAACCCGGACGTCTCACGCGGGTCCCCGTCACCGCCCCCGCCGGATTCCTTGGCGTCGTTCACGACCAGTTTCACGCCAGGCCCGTGCACCTCGACGGCCCCGGCGAGAATCCCCACCAGCTCCGCCTGCTCGCCGCCGCCCTCCTTGAGCGCCTCGCGCTGGCGCGCGCTCACGTCGTCCCGCAGCTTGTCGACGCTGTCCTCGAGCTTGTCGGCGGCCTCGGTCTCCTGATCGATCCGGTCGATCAGCTCCTCGCGCTCCTTTGCCACGACAGGAGCCGCGACCCGGGCCTGAGCCGCACCCACGGTGACCACCAGGGCCGCCAGCACCAGACCGGCCGCGAGCCCGAGCTTCGCCCGGAGCGTCTTGGGCAGACCACCGTCCGCCGCCTTCTTCCGCGCAGCCGCCTCCGCGTACCCGTCATCGAGGCTGTGGTCCATGACATTGGTGAGCAGCGACATGGAAGCATCCGGGCGCGGGGGGCGCGTAGGAGTGCTCCGAACGGGGGGCTGCTGCGGCATGCCGCACATCGTCGCACGTCGCGCCCAGTACCTCCGAATGGCCCCACCGGCGTGCCGGACAGGCCCCCTTGGGGAGACTTGTCCGGCACGCGCGCGTAGAGCCCGTTTCAGCGGCCGGCGCTGTCCACCACGGCCGACCACTCGTCGAGCAGAGCCTGCGCGGAGGCGTCGTCCGGGCCCTCCGCCCACAGGTGAGTGACCGCTTCGGCCGGGTCCGGCAGCACCATCACCCAGCGCCCGTCCGTCTCGACGACCCGCACCCCGTCCGTGGTGTCCACGAACCGGTCTCCGGCGGCCTCGACGACCCGCCGCATGACGAGCCCCTTGACGGCCCACGGCGTCGCCAGATCCCGCTTGAGGACATGCGCCCGCGGAATCCGGGCGTCGATCTGGCTCAGGGTGAGCTGAGTCCGCGCCACCAGCCCGATCAGCCGTACGAAGGCCGCCGTACCGTCGAAGACGCTGCTGAACTCCGGGATGATGAACCCGGCCTTGCCGTCACCGCCGAAGATCGTGGTCTCGTCCCGCCCGACCCGGGTCAGATCGTCGGGCGACGTGGTCGTCCATTCCACCTGCGTCCCGTGGTACGCCGCCACCTGCTCGGCGATCCTGGTGGTCGTCACCGGAAGCGCCACCCGCCCGCTGCGCCGCTCCGCCGCCACCAGGTCGAGCATGACAAGCAGTGCACGGTCGTCCTCGACGATCCGTCCCTTCTCGTCGACCAGGGACAGCCGCTCGCCCACAGGGTCGAACCGCACCCCGAACGCGGCCCGCGCGGAGGCGACGATCTCGCCCAGCCGCACCAGCCCCGAACGCCGGGTGTCCGCGGTCTCCGTCGGCCGCGACTCGTCGAGACCCGGATTGATGGTCAACGAGTCCACACCGAGCTTGCCCAGCAGGCTGGGCAGCACGAGACCCGCACTGCCGTTGGACGCGTCCACCACGACCTTGAGCCCGGAATCGGCGATCCCCGTCGTGTCGACATTGCGCAGCAGTGATCCTGTGTACGAGTCGAAGACGCTCGCCGGGAAGTGCAGGTCCCCGATCTCCCCCGGGAACGCCCGCCGGTACTCCTGCCGCGCGAACACGCGGTCCAGCTTCCGCTGACCGCCCTGCGACAGGTCAGCACCCTGCCCGTCGAAGAACATGATGTCCACGGAGTCCGGCACCCCGGGCGTGGTCCGGATCATGATCCCGCCGGCACTACCGCGCGCGGTCTGCTGCCGCGCCACGGGCAGCGGTACGTTCTCCAGGTCCCGTACGTCGATGGCGCTCGCCTGAAGAGCGGAGATGACCGCCCGCTTCAGCGCCCGAGCGCCACGGGAGTGGTCGCGGGCCGTGGTGACGGTCGACCCCTTCTTGAGAGTCGTCGCATAGGCACCGGCCAACCGCACCGCCAACTCGGGCGTGATCTCCACGTTCAGGATTCCCGAGACCCCTCGGGCACCGAAGAGATGCGCCTGGCCCCTGGACTCCCAGATCACCGAGGTGTTGACGAAAGCACCGGCCTCAATGATCTTGAACGGGTAGACCCGCACATTGCCCTGAATGATCGATTCTTCCCCGATCAGGCACTCGTCGCCGATGACGGCGCCGTCCTCGATCCGGGCCGAGCGCATGATGTCGGTGTTCTTGCCGACGACACAGCCACGGAGATTGCTGTGCTGCCCGACATACACGTTGTCGTGCACGACGGCCTTGTGCAGAAAGGCCCCGCTCTTCACGACGACGTTGGAGCCGACAACGGTGTGCTCCCGAATTTCGGCACCGGCCTCGACCTTGGCATAGTCCCCGATGTAGAGGGGACCGCGAAGGACGGCATCGGAATGCACCTCGGCACCCTCCGCCACCCATACGCCCGGCGAGATCTCGAACCCGTCGAGTTCGACGTCGACCTTGCCCTCCAGGACGTCGGCCTGCGCCTTCACATAGCTCTCGTGGGTGCCGACATCCTCCCAGTAGCCCTCCGCGACATACCCATAGATGGGCTTGCCCTCCTTCATCAGCTGAGGGAAGACATCACCGGACCAGTCGACGGGCACATCAGCCTCGACATAGTCGAAGACCTCGGGCTCCATGACATAAATGCCGGTGTTCACGGTGTCGGAGAAAACCTGGCCCCAGGTCGGCTTCTCAAGGAAACGCTCGACCTTGCCCTCTTCGTCGACGATGGTGATTCCGAATTCCAGCGGATTCGGCACCCGCGTCAGACAGACAGTGACGAGGGCACCCTTCTCCTTGTGGAAACGGATGAGATCGGTGAGGTCGAAGTCGGTCAGGGCATCACCGGAGATCACGAGGAAAGCGTCGTCCTTCAACGCCTCTTCGGCGTTCTTGACGCTTCCGGCGGTACCGAGTGGCTTCTCCTCGTTGGCATAGCTGAGCTCCATCCCGAGCTCCTCGCCATCACCGAAGTAGTTCTTGACCAGCGAGGCCAGGAACTGGACAGTAACGACGGTCTCGTTGAGCCCATGCCTTTTGAGCAGCCTCAGAACGTGCTCCATGATCGGCCGGTTGGCCACCGGCAGGAGCGGCTTGGGCATGCTTGAGGTCATGGGGCGAAGGCGTGTGCCTTCGCCTCCGGCCATCACGACGGCCTTCATGTCGGAAGCGTCCTCCTCTAAGAGACGACGGTCTAGCCGACTTCACCCGTCCAGATTGTCCCGCACTTTTCTGCCGCGGGCCATCGAGCCGCTGGATCGCATCAAGGGCGAGTTCAATCGGCCATGGCGTCCGCACGGACCAGGCGGCGGACTTGTACCACGTAGAGGACTCCTGCCCACCAGTAGAGCGTTGTACCCCATCCGGCGAACGCCCATCCGAAAATAGCAGCAAGTGACGGGAGCCACCCGCTTCCATCGCTGAGCAGGAGCAACGGGAAAGCATACATCAGGTTGAAAGTAGCCGCCTTCCCCAGGAAGTTCACCTGGGGCGGCGGATACCCATGACGCCTGAGGATGCCCACCATCACCAGCAGAACCAGTTCTCGTGCAAGAAGTACGGCAGTCAACCAGAGCGGCAGAATCTCACGCCAGGTCAGTCCGACCAAAGTCGAGAGAATGTAGAGCCGGTCTGCGGCCGGATCCAGGAGCCGGCCGAGGCTGCTCACCTGATTCCAACGCCGGGCGAGCTTGCCGTCCAGGTAGTCACTGATCCCACTGAGCATCAGCACGAGCAGAGCCCAGCCATCGCTCTCCGGCCCGCCGAACTCCGGCCTGAGGATCAGCCACAGGAACAGCGGCACACCGAGGAGCCGAGCCATGCTGAGGATGTTGGGGATGGTGAGGACCCGGTCCGTCTGGACCCGGGTCTCCTGGACCTCCACCCGGGGGCCTCCTGTGGGGAAACGTGCGAACGATGCCCCCTGACCTTACCTCAACGCAAAAAAGCTCTGGCTCCTGGGCGGTGTGCCCAAGAGCCAGAGCTTTAAAAGGAGTTCGGCGGCGTCCTACTCTCCCACAGGGTCCCCCCTGCAGTACCATCGGCGCTGTAAGGCTTAGCTTCCGGGTTCGGAATGTAACCGGGCGTTTCCCTCACGCTATGACCACCGAAACACTATGAAACTGTCGAACAATGCCGCACCGCATGAAGCCATATGGCCATACGGGGCCGTTCGTGGTTTCAGAACCAACACAGTGGACGCGAGCAACTGAGGACAAGCCCTCGGCCTATTAGTACCGGTCACCTCCACACGTTACCGTGCTTCCAGATCCGGCCTATCAACCCAGTCGTCTACTGGGAGCCTTACCCCATCAAGTGGGTGGGAATACTCATCTCGAAGCAGGCTTCCCGCTTAGATGCTTTCAGCGGTTATCCCTCCCGAACGTAGCCAACCAGCCATGCCCTTGGCAGAACAACTGGCACACCAGAGGTTCGTCCGTCCCGGTCCTCTCGTACTAGGGACAGCCCTTCTCAATATTCCTGCGCGCGCAGCGGATAGGGACCGAACTGTCTCACGACGTTCTAAACCCAGCTCGCGTACCGCTTTAATGGGCGAACAGCCCAACCCTTGGGACCGACTCCAGCCCCAGGATGCGACGAGCCGACATCGAGGTGCCAAACCATCCCGTCGATATGGACTCTTGGGGAAGATCAGCCTGTTATCCCCGGGGTACCTTTTATCCGTTGAGCGACGGCGCTTCCACAAGCCACCGCCGGATCACTAGTCCCGACTTTCGTCCCTGCTCGACCCGTCGGTCTCACAGTCAAGCTCCCTTGTGCACTTACACTCAACACCTGATTGCCAACCAGGCTGAGGGAACCTTTGGGCGCCTCCGTTACTCTTTAGGAGGCAACCGCCCCAGTTAAACTACCCATCAGACACTGTCCCTGATCCGGATCACGGACCCAGGTTAGACATCCAGCACGACCAGACTGGTATTTCAACGACGACTCCACAACCACTGGCGTGGCCGCTTCAAAGTCTCCCAGCTATCCTACACAAGCCGAACCGAACACCAATATCAAACTGTAGTAAAGGTCCCGGGGTCTTTCCGTCCTGCTGCGCGAAACGAGCATCTTTACTCGTAGTGCAATTTCACCGGGCCTATGGTTGAGACAGTCGAGAAGTCGTTACGCCATTCGTGCAGGTCGGAACTTACCCGACAAGGAATTTCGCTACCTTAGGATGGTTATAGTTACCACCGCCGTTTACTGGCGCTTAAGTTCTCAGCTTCGCCATGACGAATCATGACTAACCGGTCCCCTTAACGTTCCAGCACCGGGCAGGCGTCAGTCCGTATACATCGCCTTACGGCTTCGCACGGACCTGTGTTTTTAGTAAACAGTCGCTTCTCGCTGGTCTCTGCGGCCACCCCCAGCTCGAGGAGCAAGTCCTCTCACCAGGTGTGGCCCCCCTTCTCCCGAAGTTACGGGGGCATTTTGCCGAGTTCCTTAACCATAGTTCACCCGAACGCCTCGGTATTCTCTACCTGACCACCTGAGTCGGTTTAGGGTACGGGCCGCCATGAAACTCGCTAGAGGCTTTTCTCGACAGCATAGGATCATCCACTTCACCACAATCGGCTCGGCATCAGGTCTCAGCCACAAGTGCGACGGATTTGCCTATCGCACGGCCTACACCCTTACCCCGGGACAACCACCGCCCGGGATGGACTACCTTCCTGCGTCACCCCATCACTCACCTACTAACCGCTTGGTTCGGCGGCTCCACCACTCCCCTCAACTCCGAAGAGATCAGGGCGGCTTCACGGCCTTAGCATCACGATGCTCGATGTTTGACGCTTCACAGCGGGTACCGGAATATCAACCGGTTATCCATCGACTACGCCTGTCGGCCTCGCCTTAGGTCCCGACTTACCCTGGGCAGATCAGCTTGACCCAGGAACCCTTAGTCAATCGGCGCAAACGTTTCTCACGTTTGTATCGCTACTCATGCCTGCATTCTCACTCGTCAACCGTCCACGACTACCTTCCGGTGCCGCTTCACCCGGCAGACGACGCTCCCCTACCCATCACAGCGGGCGTTGGCCCTATATGCTGCAATGACACGACTTCGGCGGTACGCTTGAGCCCCGCTACATTGTCGGCGCGGAATCACTAGACCAGTGAGCTATTACGCACTCTTTCAAGGGTGGCTGCTTCTAAGCCAACCTCCTGGTTGTCTCTGCGACTCCACATCCTTTCCCACTTAGCGTACGCTTAGGGGCCTTAGTCGATGCTCTGGGCTGTTTCCCTCTCGACCATGGAGCTTATCCCCCACAGTCTCACTGCCGCGCTCTCACTTACCGGCATTCGGAGTTTGGCTAAGGTCAGTAACCCGGTAGGGCCCATCGCCTATCCAGTGCTCTACCTCCGGCAAGAAACACACGACGCTGCACCTAAATGCATTTCGGGGAGAACCAGCTATCACGGAGTTTGATTGGCCTTTCACCCCTAACCACAGGTCATCCCCCAGGTTTTCAACCCTGGTGGGTTCGGTCCTCCACGAAGTCTTACCTCCGCTTCAACCTGCCCATGGCTAGATCACTCCGCTTCGGGTCTTGAGCGCGCTACTATATCGCCCTGTTCGGACTCGCTTTCGCTACGGCTTCCCCACACGGGTTAACCTCGCAACACACCGCAAACTCGCAGGCTCATTCTTCAAAAGGCACGCAGTCACGACTTGCAAGCAAGCTTGCAAGCGACGCTCCCACGGCTTGTAGGCACACGGTTTCAGGTACTATTTCACTCCGCTCCCGCGGTACTTTTCACCATTCCCTCACGGTACTATCCGCTATCGGTCACCAGGGAATATTTAGGCTTAGCGGGTGGTCCCGCCAGATTCACACGGGATTTCTCGGGCCCCGTGCTACTTGGGTGTCTCTCAAACGAGCCGCTGACGTTTCGACTACGGGGGTCTTACCCTCTACGCCGGACCTTTCGCATGTCCTTCGCCTACATCAACGGTTTCTGACTCGTCTCACAGCCGGCAGACTGTGAAAGAGAGATCCCACAACCCCCACGACGCAACCCCTGCCGGGTCTCACACGTCGTAGGTTTGGCCTCATCCGGTTTCGCTCGCCACTACTCCCGGAATCACGGTTGTTTTCTCTTCCTGCGGGTACTGAGATGTTTCACTTCCCCGCGTTCCCTCCACTTGCCCTATGTGTTCAGGCAAGGGTGACAGCCCATGACGACTGCCGGGTTTCCCCATTCGGAAACCCCCGGATCAAAGCCTGGTTGACGACTCCCCGGGGACTATCGTGGCCTCCCACGTCCTTCATCGGTTCCTGGTGCCAAGGCATCCACCGTGCGCCCTTAAAAACTTGGCCACAGATGCTCGCGTCCACTGTGCAGTTCTCAAACAACGACCAGCCACCCATCACCCCGAACCCTCACGGATTCGAGTGCACTGGGGCCGGCATCCGAAGACAGACCTTACGGCCGTGCCCTCAGACACCCAACAGCGTGCCCGACACGATCAGCCGACCAGATCAGCGTTCCACGCCCCGAAGAGCAGTACTAGCGCCTGGTCCGTCCTGGACCTGCCGAATAATCAACGTTCCACCCATGAGCAACCAGCACCGGACATTCGCCGATGTACTGGCCTCTGACCAACCGGAGTTGGTGAGAAGTGCTCCTTAGAAAGGAGGTGATCCAGCCGCACCTTCCGGTACGGCTACCTTGTTACGACTTCGTCCCAATCGCCAGTCCCACCTTCGACAGCTCCCTCCCACAAGGGGTTGGGCCACCGGCTTCGGGTGTTACCGACTTTCGTGACGTGACGGGCGGTGTGTACAAGGCCCGGGAACGTATTCACCGCAGCAATGCTGATCTGCGATTACTAGCAACTCCAACTTCATGGGGTCGAGTTGCAGACCCCAATCCGAACTGAGACCGACTTTTTGAGATTCGCTCCACCTTGCGGTATCGCAGCTCATTGTATCGGCCATTGTAGCACGTGTGCAGCCCAAGACATAAGGGGCATGATGACTTGACGTCGTCCCCACCTTCCTCCGAGTTGACCCCGGCGGTCTCCTGTGAGTCCCCATCACCCCGAAGGGCATGCTGGCAACACAGAACAAGGGTTGCGCTCGTTGCGGGACTTAACCCAACATCTCACGACACGAGCTGACGACAGCCATGCACCACCTGTACACCGACCACAAGGGGGGCACCATCTCTGATGCTTTCCGGTGTATGTCAAGCCTTGGTAAGGTTCTTCGCGTTGCGTCGAATTAAGCCACATGCTCCGCTGCTTGTGCGGGCCCCCGTCAATTCCTTTGAGTTTTAGCCTTGCGGCCGTACTCCCCAGGCGGGGAACTTAATGCGTTAGCTGCGGCACCGACGACGTGGAATGTCGCCAACACCTAGTTCCCACCGTTTACGGCGTGGACTACCAGGGTATCTAATCCTGTTCGCTCCCCACGCTTTCGCTCCTCAGCGTCAGTAATGGCCCAGAGATCCGCCTTCGCCACCGGTGTTCCTCCTGATATCTGCGCATTTCACCGCTACACCAGGAATTCCGATCTCCCCTACCACACTCTAGCTAGCCCGTATCGAATGCAGACTCGGGGTTAAGCCCCGAGCTTTCACACCCGACGTGACAAGCCGCCTACGAGCTCTTTACGCCCAATAATTCCGGACAACGCTTGCGCCCTACGTATTACCGCGGCTGCTGGCACGTAGTTAGCCGGCGCTTCTTCTGCAGGTACCGTCACTTTCGCTTCTTCCCTGCTGAAAGAGGTTTACAACCCGAAGGCCGTCATCCCTCACGCGGCGTCGCTGCATCAGGCTTTCGCCCATTGTGCAATATTCCCCACTGCTGCCTCCCGTAGGAGTCTGGGCCGTGTCTCAGTCCCAGTGTGGCCGGTCGCCCTCTCAGGCCGGCTACCCGTCGTCGCCTTGGTGAGCCATTACCTCACCAACAAGCTGATAGGCCGCGGGCTCATCCTTCACCGCCGGAGCTTTCGACCCCCACCCATGCGAGTGGGAGTGATATCCGGTATTAGACCCCGTTTCCAGGGCTTGTCCCAGAGTGAAGGGCAGATTGCCCACGTGTTACTCACCCGTTCGCCACTAATCCACCCCGAAGGGCTTCATCGTTCGACTTGCATGTGTTAAGCACGCCGCCAGCGTTCGTCCTGAGCCAGGATCAAACTCTCCGTGAATGTTTACCGGTAATCCGGTGCAACACCACGAGAGCGGTGCGAGAGGAGGAATAATCCCCTCGCACACAGCGTCCTCGCTGTGTTATTTCAAAGGAACCTCGTCCTCCCGAACGGGAGAGACGGGGTATCAACATATCTGGCGTTGATTTTTGGCACGCTGTTGAGTTCTCAAGGAACGGTCGCTTCCTTTGTACTCACCCTCTCGGGCTTTCCTCCGGGCTTCCCTTCGGTGTTTCCAAACTCTATCAGGGTTTTTCCGACTCTCTGACCACCGTTCCGCAGGCATGCGGATAGTGACCCCGAGATAGGATCTGACAAAGTTGGGTGCTGCCAGGCAAAGACGCTTGGTTCGCGTCACTCAGCCTTAAGCAGGAGTACGACTGTACACGGGGCCGCGGAGCGGGTGCAAATCGTTAGGGGTTATGGTCTAGACCACCGAACGGCCCACCCATGCGGAACCGGTAGTTCATATGACATACCCTGCTGAACAGTGCGCCGTCCGGTACAGGCAGTGACGGCCCATATGCATCTCCACCCCTGGGAGGCTTCCCATGACCACCGTGACGTCCCCGCTCGCAGGACGCGCCATCGGACTGGCGGCAGTGCCGGATCCGGTCTTCTCCGGGGCCATGGTCGGCCCGGGTACAGCGATCGACCCCGACCGTGAGCCCTCCGAGGCCGTCTCCCCCGTGGACGGAGTCATCGTTTCTCTCCACCCGCACGCGTTCGTAGTAGTGGACGAGCACGGCCACGGCGTTCTCACCCACCTGGGCATCGACACCGTGCAGCTCAACGGCGAGGGCTTCGAGCTGCTCGTGAACAAGGGCGACACCGTGACTCGTGGTCAGGGCATCGTCCGCTGGAACCCGGCCGCCGTCGAGGCCGCCGGGAAGTCCCCGGTGTGTCCGATCGTCGCTCTCGAAGCCACCGCCGAGGCTCTCGCCGATCTCCGTGACGAGGGCGATGTGAAGGCGGGCGACAGTCTCTTCGTCTGGAAGTGACGTGAGCGCCGTCCTGCGACGGCATACAGGGACAACCACCGCGGCGGCGGGACCCGCCGCACTAACGGAGACGGGTGAGATGGAGACAACGCTGCGAGGCGTCGGCGTGAGCCACGGTGTGGCGATCGGCGAGGTTCGGCACATGGGAACGGCGGTCCTGGAGCCGCCGGCCAAGCAGATCCCGGTGGAGGAGGCGGGGCGTGAACAGGGGCGCGCCCGCAAGGCCGTGGAGGCTGTGGCAGCCGACCTGATTGCGCGCGGCAATCTGGCGGGGGGCGAAGCCCAGGCAGTGCTCGAGGCCCAGGCGATGATGGCTCAGGACCCCGAGTTGATGGCGGACGTGGAGCGCCGTATCGCGGTCGGCAGTACGGCCGAGCGCGCGGTATACGACGCCTTCGCCGCGTACCGCGAGTTGCTGGCGAACGCCGGGGAGTATCTCGCCGGCCGTGTCGCCGACCTGGACGACGTGCGGAATCGTATCGTCGCCCGTTTGCTCGGGGTTCCGATGCCGGGCGTCCCGGACAGCGACGAGCCCTATGTCCTGGTCGCCCGCGATCTCGCGCCGGCCGACACGGCGCTGCTGGACCCGACCCTGGTGCTCGGCTTCGTCACCGAAGAGGGCGGGCCGACCAGTCACAGCGCGATCCTGGCGCGGGCGCTCGGTGTTCCGGCCGTGGTGGCGCTGCCCGGAGCCGGTGAGCTCGCCGAGGGGACGATGATCGCCGTCGACGGCAGCACCGGCGAGATCTTCGTGAACCCGAGCGAGGAGAAGAAGGGACAGCTAGAGGCCGCCGCCGCCGAGCGCAAGGCCGCGCTGGCCGCTTCGACCGGTCCGGGCGCCACGGCCGACGGCCACAAGGTGCCGCTGCTGGCCAACGTCGGCGGCCCGTCGGACGTGCCGGCCGCGGTCGAGGCCGGTGCTGAGGGTGTCGGTCTGTTCCGTACCGAGTTCCTCTTCCTCGACGACAGCAAGAACGCTCCGTCGGAGCAGAAGCAGGTCGAGGCCTACCGGCAGGTGCTCGAGGCGTTCCCCGAGGGTCGTGTCGTCGTACGTGTGCTGGACGCGGGTGCCGACAAACCGCTGGAGTTCCTCACTCCGGCCGACGAGCCGAACCCGGCTCTGGGCGTGCGCGGGCTGCGGACGCTGCTCGACCATCCGGAGGTCCTGCGCACCCAGCTGACGGCGCTCGCCAAGGCGGCCGAGGGCCTGCCGGTCTACCTCGAGGTGATGGCCCCGATGGTGGCCGACCGTGCCGACGCCAAGGCGTTCGCGGACGCCTGCCGTGCGGCCGGGCTTCGGGCGAAGTTCGGCGCGATGGTGGAGATCCCGTCGGCGGCGCTGCGGGCGCGCTCGATCCTTCAGGAGGTCGAGTTCCTGTCGCTGGGCACCAATGACCTCGCGCAGTACACGTTCGCCGCCGACCGTCAGGTGGGTGCGGTGTCCCGTCTTCAGGACCCGTGGCAGCCTGCGCTGCTGGACCTGGTGGCGCTGTCCGCCGAGGCGGCGAAGGCGGAGGGCAAGAGCTGTGGTGTCTGCGGTGAGGCCGCGTCCGACCCGCTGCTCGCGTGTGTGCTGACCGGTCTGGGCGTCACCTCCCTTTCCATGGGTTCGGCGTCGATTCCTTATGTGCGGGCGACTCTCGCCAAGTACACGCTGGCGCAGTGCGAGCGGGCCGCGGCGGCCGCTCGGGCTGCCGAGAGCGCTGAGGAAGCGCGCGGTGCGGCGCAGGCCGTGCTGTCCGGCGAATAGGAAGTCCCGGGCTGTTCGTGCCTGGTCTTGAGGGGCGCTCCACCTTCGGGCGGGGCGCCCCTTCCATGTTCAGTGCGTGTGTCCTCGGCCCCTCGTCTCTCCGATGTCCGGCGGGACGGTGTAGTCGACGTTGGACTCCGGGGAGATGAGGTCGCCGGATTCGATGTCGGTGCAGTAGGCGTCGAAGACCTCGCCTGCGGTGAGGGGCTCGAGGCCGTCGCCGCGTAGGCGCCAGCCGTAGATGGTGTCCGTGGTGCCGGGTGTGCTGGTGCGCATGACGAGGCCGCCGGTGCTCTGGGTGGCGAGGCCGAGGGCGAGGACGGTGGTGAATTCGAGGGCTTCGGCTTCGTCGAGTTCGGTGGTGCCCTTGGCGTCCTCGTCGGCGTGGAGGACGGCGACCAGTGCTTCCGGTGTGCCGGAGACGCTACAGACGAGGTGTCGGTGGCCGGGTCGGGCGGTGTCGAGGATGCGGACGAGGAGGGACGAGGCTCGGGCGAAGGCGGCACGGCCGAAGTCCTCGCCGCAGGTGGCGCAGGCGCCGAGGCGGGTCAGGAGGGTGGACGCGTACTCCCATGTGGCCTGGCGGACGGCTTCGTCGATGAGGTCCGGGACGAGATCGGCCAGGGGCTGGCCGTCGTAGGGGAGGCTGGGGCCTGTGGTGGCGAGTTCGGCGGTGTAGCGGGTGCGGCTGGACGGGATGTCCGGGTCGAGGCCGGTGTCCGCGCAGAATTCGGCGTACTCCTGTGGGTCGAAGAGGGCCACGGTGGTGTGGCTGCCTTGTGAGGCTCGTGTTTTGAGGAGCGCCTCGATTTGTTGGAGGTAGATGGTGTGGTCGTCGAAGGTGAAGCTGCGGTAGTGCCGCATGGCCCGGAAGTCGTGCTCGTCGGTGAGCAGGCCGATGGTGCCGGCGATTTCGCGGCGCAAGACGTGCCGCATGGTCTGGTGGTCGGTGTGCGCCATGTTTCCCCCTGTGCACGGTCGATCAATGCTCACTCACAGTAACCGGGGGCACTGACAATGCGTCTGGCCTCGGACTTTGCCGTGGTGCTGGGCGGTCCGAGGCCAGGGTTGGTTGCGGCGCGGGGCCGGGTCAGGCGCGCTTGCGGGCGAGGTCCTCGTAGAAGTGCAGCAGGTCGAGGTTGTCGATGGAGCCCGGGTTGACTGCCTTGTCGAGGGGGGTGCCCTGGAGAAGGCGCTTGACGGGTACCTCGATGCGCTTGCCGGTGAGGGTGTGCGGGATGCCCGGTACCTCGATGACCTCGTCGGGGACGTGACGTGGCGAGAGCTGTTCGCGGATGGTCTGCTTGATCCGGTTCAGCAGGGCCTCGTCGAGAACCGCCCCGGGCGCAAGGTGGACGAAGAGCGGCATCCAGTAGCCGCCGTCGGGCAGTTCGACGCCGATGACGAGGGATTCCTTGATCTCCGGGAGTCGCTCGACGGCTTCGTAGATGTCGGCGGAGCCCATCCGCACGCCTTGGCGGTTGAGCGTGGAGTCGGAGCGGCCGTGGATGACGACGGAGCCGCGAGCTGTGATGGTGATCCAGTCGCCGTGGCGCCAGACGCCGGGGTAGGTGTCGAAGTAGCTGTCGTGGTAGCGGCTGCCGTCGGGGTCGTTCCAGAAGTGGATCGGCATCGAGGGCATGGGGTTGGTGACCACGAGTTCGCCGACCTCGTCGATGAGTGGCTTGCCGCTCGGGTCCCAGGACTGGAGGTCCGTGCCCAGGCCCGCCGCCTGGAGCTCTCCGATGTGCACCGGCAGGGTCGGTACGGCTCCGGCGAAACAGGAGCAGACGTCGGTGCCGCCGCTGACGGAGGCGATCCAGAGGTCCTCGCGGACTTCGTCGTGCAGCCAGCGGAATCCGTCGGGCGGCAGCGGGGAGCCGGTGGTGGCGACGCACTGCACCTTCGAGAGGTCGAAGTCGCGTCCCGGGTACACGTCGGCCTTGCGGCAAGCCATGACGTACGCGGCAGAGGTGCCGTAGAGGGTGGCTCCGGTGCGTTCGGCGACGCGCCACTGGGCGCCGGTGTCCGGGTAGCCGGGGCTTCCGTCGTACAGGACGATCGTGGTGCCGGTGAGGAGGCCGGAGACGAGGAAGTTCCACATCATCCAGCCGGTCGAGGTGTACCAGAAGAAGGTGTCCTCGGGGCCGAGGTCGCAGTGCAGGCCGAGCTGCTTGAGGTGTTCGACGAGGATGCCGCCCTGGGACTGGACGATCGCCTTGGGCAGGCCCGTGGTGCCGGAGGAGTAGAGCACCCACAGGGGGTGGTCGAAGGGCACCTGCTCGAAGACGGGCTCGGTGTCGGCGCCGGTGAGGGCCGACCAATCCAGGGCGCCGTCGGGAGCCTCGGTGCCGAGGACGGGGATGTGGACGACGGCGCGCAGGGTGGGCAGTTCGCGGCGGAGTTCGGCGACGGTGTCGCGGCGGTCGTGTTCCTTGCCGCCGTAGCGGTAGCCGTCGACGGTGAACAGGACGACCGGTTCGACCTGCTGGAAGCGGTCGAGGACGCTGCGGGCGCCGAAGTCGGGGGCGCAGGAGGTCCACACTCCGCCCACGGCGGCCGTGGCGAGGAGGGCGACGACGGCCTGGGGGATGTTCGGCAGGTAGCCGCTGACGCGGTCCCCGGGGCGTACGCCGAGGGTGCGCAGTTCGGCGGCGAGGGAGCCGACCTGGCGGCGCAGCTCGGACCAGGTCACCGGGGTCGGTTCGTGGGTCTCGTCGACGTGGAGGAGGGCCGGTTCGTCGGCGCGGGTGTCGGCGGCGCGCAGGGCGTGCTCGGCGTAGTTCAGGGTCGCCCCGGGGAACCATTCGGCGCCGGGCATGACGCGGCTGCCCAGCACGCGCGCGTAGGGCGTCGAGAACCGCACGTCGAACCACTCGGTGACGGCCTGCCAGAAGGTGTCCAGTTCGTCGACGGACCAGCGGTGCAGTGCCGGGTAGCCCCCCTCGGACGGTGCTCCGTGGCGCTCTGCCGCCCAGGCCTGGAACTTGGTGACCTGTGCGTGGGTGATGCGTGCCTGATCCGGCTGCCAGAGCGGCTCGGGGTTCAGGGTCGACATGGGGCGGCTCCCGGACTGTGCGCTTCGTGTGCGTCGTCCGCGCACGGGCTGGGTGTGCGCGTGACGCGGCTGACACGGACGATGCCATGTGATCGACTCCCGCACCAGGGTGCCCCGCACATAGTCCGCGCCGTGAAGATGTGGTCCCGCCACGGGTGAACGGCAGTTGAACGGCACGCATGTGGGGGCCGGTCAGTGGCAGGCTGAGCAGCATGGACGGTCGTGACCTGGTGCGTTCGGTGATGGTGGTCGGTTCTACGGGAGCGGCCCAGGGGTTGCGTACTGTGCGGGCGGCATGGCGCAGGCGGCGCGCGGACGCCGCCGGGCTGCCGCCCAGGGGGGCCGAGCGCGCCCGTGTGCCCGGTCCCGTGCAGGAGGTGGAGCCCGGTCCTGGCGGTGGGCTCCTGCGGTTCAGCAGGACGGTGCTGCGCATCACGGTGACCGTGAACGGCGCCGTGTTCTGGGGCTGGGACGGGGCGGAGGCCGAGCCGTCGTACGCGCTGGCCGGTCGTTGTCCGGAGCCGGATCCGCGGGCGGTGCTGGAGCCGGACAAGGACGGCGGCTGGCGGGTGGTGGCCGAGCGGGTGACGGTCGTGGTCTCGCGGCACGGTGCCGTCGAGGTGCTCACGCCGGGCGGTGTCACGCTGCGCCGTGATCTGCCGCCGCGGTGGTGGGAGCCGGTTGAGGGGGGTCGGGCGCGCTGGATGCAGCGCTCGGAGGTGGCCGCGGACGCGCGCTTCTTCGGGCTCGGTGGGCGGGCCTCGGGACCCCGGCTGCGGGACGGCACCTATCGCCTGTGGAACACCGACCCCGGCCGGGTCTTCGGGCCGGACGACGATCCGCTGTACATCACCATGCCGGTGCAGATGGTGGTGGCCGACGCGGCGACTCATCTGGTGTTCCACGACACGTCCTGGGACGGCACGGTGACGCTGCGGGAGGGCGAGGAGGGGGCCGGTTCCGGTCACGACCGCGCGGGGACGTGCGAGGTGCGGATGGAGGGCGGTCCGCTGCGCTGCTGGGTGATGGTCGGCACTCCCGCGCGTGTGCTGCTCACCTGGGCCTCGCTGACGGGGGCTCCCGCGCTGCCGCCCGCGTGGGCGCTCGGCCATCATCACGCGCGGTGGGGCTTCGGCGGTGAGCAGGAAGTGCGACGGATCGTGTCGGGCTACCTGGAGCGCGGGTTGCCGCTGGACGCGGTCCATCTGGACATCGACCACTATGACGGCCATCAGGTGTTCACCGTCGACCAGGATCACTTCCCCAAGCTGCCGCAGCTCGCCGATGAGCTGCGGCGGGACGGTGTCCGGCTGGTGTCGATCGTCGATCCGGCGGTCAAGGCCGATCCGGGAAACGCGGTGTACGACAGCGGGTCGGCGGTAGACGCGTTCGTGCGAGACGCGTCCGGCCGCTTGGTGGAGGGCGTCGTCTGGCCGGGGGCAGCGGTGTTCCCGGACTTCACGGACGCGCGCGTGCGCGAGTGGTGGGGCGGCCTGTACGAGGAGCGGTTGGCGCAGGGGTTCGCGGGCTTCTGGCACGACATGAACGAACCCACGTCGTTCGCCGCGTTCGGGGAGTCGACATTGCCTCGTTCCGCCCGGCATGCCCTGGAGGGGCGGGGCGGCGATCATCGTGAGGCGCACAACGTCTACGCGCTGTGCATGGCCAGGGCGGGCTACGAGGGCCTGCGCGAACTGGCGCCCCAGGATCGGCCCTTCGTCTTCTCCCGCTCCGGATGGGCGGGTCTCCAGCGCTACGGCGGGGCGTGGTCGGGAGATGTGGCGACGGGGTGGCCGGGGCTGCGGGCCTCGCTGTCGCTGGTGCTGGGCCTGGGTTTGTGCGGGGTGCCGTATTCGGGGCCGGACGTCGGGGGATTCGACGGGAGCCCGTCGCCTGAGCTGTATCTGCGGTGGTTCCAACTGGGCGCTTATCTGCCGCTGTTCCGTACGCACGCGAGTCTGCGCGCGGGGCGCAGGGAGCCCTGGGAGTTCGGTCCGGAGGTGTTGGAGCACGCGCGCGTGGCGCTGCTGGAGCGTCGGCGGCTGTTGCCGTACTTCCTGACGCTGGCGCATCTGGCTCGGCGTACCGGGGCGCCCTATGTGCGGCCGCTCTGGTGGGGTGCGCCCGAGGACCGGGCGCTGCGCGACTGCGAGGACGCCTTTCTGCTGGGCGACTGTCTGCTGGTCGCGCCGGTGCTCGATCCGGGTGCGGACCGGCGGGCCGTGCAGCTGCCGCGGGGCCGGTGGTACGACACGGTGACGGAGCAGGTGTACGAGGGGCCGGGCCAGGTGTTGGTGGACGCGCCGCTCTCCCGGATCCCGGTGCTGGCGCGTGCGGGTGCCGTCCTGCCCGTGCGGGGGGCGGAGGGTGAGTGGGAGCTGGAGGTGTGGGCGCCCGCCCGAGGGCGGACCGGGGGCGGGCTGGTCGTTCCGGACGCGGGCGACGGTTGGGTCGAACCGGAGATCGAGCGGTACGTCGCCCGCTGGGAGGGCCGGCAGGTGGTCGTGGAGCGGGAGGGTGATGGCGGCGTCGGCGAGCCGTCCTACCCGGTGCGCGTGCGAGGGCTCGCGGGGGCCTGAGCTCAGATGTAGCGGCCCTCGAACCAGGCTCGTACGGCCGCGGTGTGCAGGGGGAAGGCGAGTTCCTCGGGGCGGCGCAGGAGATGCCAGCCCTCCGTCTCGTCCGTTCCGGCGGACGGCGGGAGCTGGTCGGCCGGCCGCTCCGGGAGGAGCCCGAACAGCAGCAGGTGGCCGTCGGGCGAGCTCATCGCGTCGATCAGCCGTACGTCGCGGGTGGCGGCGTCGATGCCGGTCTCTTCCTTGAGTTCGCGGACGACGGCCTGCCGCCAGTCCTCGCGGTCGTCGATGTAGCCGCCGGGCAATGCGATGCCTCCACGCGCGGGAGCGATGGTTCGCGTGATGACCACCAGGGCGGTGCCCTGGGTGTCGTAGACGGGCTGGAGCGCGATGGCGACCGGCAGCGGGTTGCGGTAGGCGACCGCGCCGCAGACCGGGCAGGTGCGGGGCCAGCCTGCTACGCCCTCTCCGAAGGGCGCTCCGCAGCTCGAACAGTGGGAGTCGGGCGCGGAGTTGGGGTTGGAGTGTTGAGTTTCGGACACGCGGCGGACTGTATCCGATCACGTGAACGACGTCTTCCGGGGGCGGCCCATGGATGCCAGGCGCTGAGCGACGGGGGACGGTGTCCTTTCGTGGATGCCCGTGACACACTTCTGACGTTCCGTCAGATCTGATTCCGGGGAGGGTTCTTGTCACGCACACGTAAGCCCGTGATCGCCGGATGGTTCTCCGGGGACGGAGACGACTTCCGGCTGCTCGGGACGCGCTGCTCGGCCTGCGCATCTGTGTTCTTCCCGCGCGAGGACACGCACTGCCGGAACCCGGGGTGCCCGGGTGGCGATCTGGAAGAGGTTCCGCTCTCCCGACGGGGCCGGATCTGGTCGTACACGGACAGTCAATACCGGCCACCGTCACCCTATGTGACCAACCCGGAACTTCCGTGGGAACCGTACGCGTTGATCGCTGTGGAACTGGAGACAGAGCGCCTGGTGGTGCTCGGGCAGGCGGTTCCCGGGGTCACCGTGCGTGATCTGGCGGTGGGCATGGAGGTGGAGGTCGTGCCGGGTGTTCTCCACGAGGACGCGGAGGCGGTCCGGACGACCTGGCAGTGGCGGCCGACAAGGGGGCGATGACGGCATGACGGACGAGGTGGCGGTGCTCGGTGTGGGTCTGCACCCCTGGGGCAAGTGGGGACGCGGCTTCGTCGAGTACGGGGCGGCGGCCGCGCGTGCGGCGCTCGCCGACGCGGAGCTGGACTGGCGCGACGTGGGGTCGATCGTCGGCGCGGACACCGTGCGGGGCGGCTATCCGGGGTACGTCGCCGGGGCGACGTTCGCCAAGGCACTCGGTTGGCAGGGGGCCCGGGTGAGCAGCGTGTACGCGGCGTGCGCCTCCGGCGCCCAGGCCATCGGCGCCGCGCGGGCCCAGATCCTCGCGGGGCTCGCGGACACGGTGCTCGTGGTGGGGGCCGACGCCGCTCCGAAGGGCTTCTTCCGGCCTGCGGGAGGGGATCGGCCGGACGATCCGGACTGGCTGCGGTTCCGGGTCCTCGGGGCGACCAATCCGACGTACTTCGGGCTCTACGCGCGGCGGCGCATGGCGCTGCACGGGGACACTCCCGAGGACTTCGCTCAGGTCAAGGTGAAGAACTCGGCCATGGGGGCGCTGAATCCGTACGCGCGCTATCGCAAGCGCGTCACCGCCGAGGAAGTGGCCGCCTCCGCGGTGGTCGCCGATCCGCTGCGACTGTTGGACATCTGCGCGACTTCCGACGGCGGCGCGGCACTGGTGCTCTCCAGCATGGACTTCGCTCGGCGACGCGGCGTGGCGGAACCGGTGCGGATCCGGGCCGTGTCCACGGTGACCCCGCGCTACCCCAACACGGTGCTCGACCTGCCGGACATCGCGACGGACTCGGCGGTCGCGGTGGAGCCTGCCGCGGAGTCGTTCCGGGCATCGATCACCCGCGCCGCGTACGAGGAGGCCGGCATCGGGCCCGAGGACCTCTCCCTGGCGGAGGTCTATGACCTGTCCACCGCGCTGGAGTTGCAGTGGTACGAGGATCTGGGGCTGTGCTCCGAGGGCGAGGGCGCGAAGCTGCTGCGAGAGGGCGCAACGGGTCCGGGCGGGCGCATACCCGTGAACGCCAGCGGCGGGCTCGCCTCCTTCGGCGAGGCCGTGCCCGCTCAGGCCATTGCCCAAGTGTGCGAACTGACCTGGCAGTTGAGGGGTGCCGCGGGCGATCGGCAGATCGCGGGCGCGCGCGTGGGCGTGTCGACGAACCAAGGGCTGTTCGGGCACGGCTCAGCTGTGGTCGCGGTGCGATGAGGCGGCCGTCAGGGAGCGGCGCGTGGGCGCGATTTCCACCCTCTGTGACCATCCCGGAATCCTGCGTGAACGTCTCATGAACTGGGCTCGGGCGCGCGAAGGGGGCGCCATTATGCTTTCCGTGCACTCCTGGACGGATACTCTCCGCTTCGCCTTCCAGCCGGTGGTCAATCTCACCACCGGTGGGGTGGCGGGGCTGGAGGTTCTTGCCCGTCCGGAGACCGGCGACATCCTGGCCGAAGCCCGACGCGACCCCGAACTCGACGGCGGCCTGGCCGTGTCGGCGGTCCGGGCGGCGGCCCGCAAGGAGACGATGCTGCCGCTCCACGTCAACGTCTTCGCCGGGACCCTCGCCGACCTCGCCGGGCTGCCCCAACTGCACGACGCCGTGCGGGAGGTGGGCAGGATGACCTGGGAAGTGACCCTGGACATCGTCCCGCCGTACACGCACGTGCCCCAGCAGGCGCTCCTGGAGGCCGTGGCCGCACTGCGGGACCAGGGCTTCCGGATCAGCGCGGACGGTGTCGGGGACGGCGACGTACCCCTGCGGCTGCTGGCCGATCTGGAGCCGGACCTGGTGAAGCTCGATCCCTCGCTGTTGGCGCGGCCGGCGGCCGTGCGGGCGATGCGGACCCTGTGCGACGAGCTGGACGCCCTGCTCTGTGTGGAGGGCGTGGAGACCGAGTTGCAGTACGCGGCGGCGGTCGCGGCCGGCGCGCAACTGGCGCAGGGCGACCTGTTCGCGCCGCCCGCCCGGCTGCCCGCAGCGGACGTATACGTTCCGCCCCGCCGCCCCGATGGTGGCGCGCCTCCGCGTTCGGGGCCGCCGGTACGGGCGTTCGTACGGCCCGCCGCCCTGTTGCCGGCCACCGCGTCCGCCGGTCAGGTACGCACCCTGCTGACCGGGTCGCCGGACGTGTCCGGCGTGCTGCTCGTCGACACGCGCGGGGTGCCGGTCCGCTCGGTGCACCGTTCGCGGTTCCTGCTGTCCATGTCGGGACGCTACGGCCATGCCCTGTACGCCGACCGGCCGGCGTTCAAACTCGGGGACGCGCCGCGGACGGTCGGTGTCGACGCCACCGCCTGGGAGGTGCTGGACGTCGTGGCGGTGGGCGACCGGGACCGTACGTCCGACGATGTGGCGGTCGTGGACCGGTACGGGCGATGTGTGGGCGTCGTGCGGCTCGCGGATCTCGTACGGGCGCTCGCCGAGTCGCGCGTCGAGGAGGCGGCACGGCTCAATCCGCTGACCCGGCTGCCCGGTTCGGACGCGATCACCGGTGAGGTGGACCGCCGGATCGCCGATGGGCGGACGTTCGCGCTGAGCTGGCTGGATGTCGACCACTTCAAACAGGTCAACGACGGCGCCGGATTCGCTGCGGGCGACGAGCTGATCCGGTCGGTGGGGCGGACGTTGCAGCACGCGGCGTCGGGCAGCACGCGCGTGGGGCACATCGGCGGCGACGACTTCCTGGTGCTGGCCGATCCGGAGGGGCTCGATCCGCTGGCCGCCACCGTGCTGGACGCGCCCTGGTCGGCGGGCGGGCGACCCGTGACGCTGTCCCTGGCAACGGTCCTGTGCGTGCCGGGGAGCGTGCTGGACCACCGGCAGGCCGCCGCATGTCTCGCGCCCCTGAAGCAGGCCGCGAAGTCGCTGAGCGGGGCCAGTTGGGTGCTGGGGCGCGCGGGGCTGCCCGGTCACGAGATCCGGCGCGGTGCCGGAGCGGCGGCGCAGGCCCGATGTG
Source organism: Streptomyces davaonensis JCM 4913 (assembly GCF_000349325.1). GTDB lineage: Bacteria > Actinomycetota > Actinomycetes > Streptomycetales > Streptomycetaceae > Streptomyces > Streptomyces davaonensis. The sequence continues at coordinate 8,061,463 of NC_020504.1, read as the reverse complement.
CCGTGGCCGAGCCGGGCCGAGGCTGAATCCGGACCCTCGGTGTCCCCCACGGCCGAATGACCGTGCCCTCAACCGGTGTCGTCCGCGACCTTGACGCCCTTGGGACACCGGTGAACACTTCCGGTGTCAGTCGACATCGCCGTACATTCACGGCGTACCAGGCACTGTGCCCCTGCGCGGGCCGCGCCTGATTCAGCCACGGCCGTTCTCCGGGGCGATGCGTCGACTACGGCACGCTCGTCACGGACGCCGGGCGGGGCGCGGGACCTCCCTGCCTTCGGCTGAAGTCGCCATGGGAAACGCACCCTGCACGAGGGCCGGGGTCGATCACTCCGGGCCAGGGCCTAGGAGCCGCCATGAGCAACGGAGACATCTTCCTCGGTGAGGTCATCGGTACCGCGATCCTGATCCTCTTCGGCGCCGGAGTCGTGGCCGCCGTCGTACTGAAGGATTCCAAGGCCAAGGACGCGGGCTGGGTCGTCATCGCGTTCGGCTGGGGATTCGGGGTGATGGCCGGGGCGTACACGGCCGCGCCGCTGTCCGGTGGACATCTGAACCCGGCGGTGACCTTGGGAATCGCCATCGACACCGGGGAATGGGACAAGGTCCACGTCTACGTCGCCGGGCAGATGGTCGGCGCGATCCTCGGCGCCGTGCTGTGCTGGCTGACGTACTTCGCGCAGTTCCAGGCCAACGCGGACAAGGACAAGGCGCAGCCGACGCTCGGGATCTTCTCCACCGCGCCCGCGATCCGCAACACCGTCGCGAACCTGATGACCGAGATCATCGCGACCATCGGCCTGGTGCTGCCGATCCTGGCGTTCGGACTGACCAAGGGGCTCGGCGAGTCCGGTACGGCGATCCTGATCGTCTCGTTCCTGGTCGTCGGCATCGGTCTGTCGCTCGGCGGTCCCACCGGATACGCCATCAACCCGGCCCGTGACCTGGGTCCGCGGTTGACGCACGCCGTCCTGCCGATTCCCAACAAGGGCACCTCGGACTGGGGTTACGCGTGGATCCCGGTGGTGGGACCGCTGATCGGCGGGGCGCTGTCCGGGCTCATCTTCAACGCAGCCTTCTGAAGGAACCGACGAAGGGGACGTCATGACGGACAAGTTCGTCGCCGCTATCGACCAGGGCACCACCTCCAGCCGCTGCATCATCTTCGACCAGAACGGCGCGATCGTCGCCGTCGACCAGCGCGAGCATCGCCAGATCTTCCCCAAGCCGGGCTGGGTGGAGCACGACGCCACCGAGATCTGGTCCAAGGTGCAGGCGGTGGTCGCCGGTGCCATCGCCAAGGCCGGACTGCGCGCGGACCAGCTCAGCGCGCTCGGTATCACCAACCAGCGTGAGACGACGGTGCTGTGGGACCGGGCGACGGGCAAGCCCGTGCACAACGCGATCGTGTGGCAGGACACCCGGACCTCGGCGCTGTGCAACCAGCTCGGCGGCTCCGACGGACAGGACCGTTTCCGCGAGCAGACCGGGCTGCCGTTGGCCAGCTACTTCTCCGGGCCCAAGGCGGCCTGGCTGCTCGACAATGTGCCAGGGTTGCGGGCCCGTGCGGAGCACGGTGAGATCGCCTTCGGCACCATCGACTCCTGGCTGATCTGGAACCTGACGGGCGGCACGGAAGGCGGCCGGCACGTCACCGACGTCACCAACGCCGGGCGCACCATGCTCATGAACCTGGAGACCCTCCAGTGGGACTCCTCCATCCTCTCCGCCATGAACGTCCCCGAGGCGGTGCTGCCCGAGATCCGCTCCTCCGCCGAGGTGTACGGCACCGCGGTCGGCCAGCTCGCCGGAGTGCCGGTCGCCTCCGCACTGGGCGATCAGCAGGCGGCGGTGTTCGGGCAGGCCTGCTACGACGTGGGCACGGCGAAGAACACGTACGGCACGGGCAGCTTCCTGCTGCTCAACACCGGCAACCGTCCGGTGCCGTCGAAGAGCGGCCTGCTGACGACCATGGGCTACAAGATCGGCAGTGAAGCGCCCGTGTACTGCCTGGAGGGGTCGATCGCCATAACGGGCGCGCTCGTCCAATGGTTCCGAGACCAGCTGGGCATCATCCGCACCGCGGACGAGATCGAGTCCCTCGCGGCGAGCGTCGACGACAACGGCGGCGCGTACATCGTGCCGGCGTTCTCGGGACTGTTCGCGCCCTATTGGCGCTCCGACGCGCGCGGGGTGGTCACCGGGCTCACCCGTTACGTCACCAAGGGGCATCTCGCGCGTGCGGTGCTGGAGGCGACGAGCTGGCAGACCCGTGAGGTCGTGGACGCCATGTACCAGGACTCCGGGGTGCAGATCACCACCCTGAAGGTGGACGGCGGCATGACGAAGAACAACCTGCTCATGCAGCATCAGGCGGATGTGCTCGATGTGCCGGTCATCCGGCCGAGGGTCTCCGAGACGACCTGCCTGGGTGCCGCGTACGCCGCCGGGCTCGCGACCGGGGTGTGGAACGACCTCGACGAGCTGAAGTCGCACTGGCAGAAGGACGTCGAGTGGACGCCGTCGATGGAGGCGGCGGTGCGGGACCGTGAGTACCGCAACTGGCGCAAGGCCGTGGAGAAGAGCTTCGGCTGGCTGGAGGACGGCGAGGAGTAGCCACGCGCGCGTGCGGCGCTCCAACAGCTGCGGCCCGTACCCCGGTCGGCGGGGGTACGGGCCGTGCGCGGGCCGGGTTCAGGTGGTGACGGCCTGTCTGCGGTCCGCGGTGTGGGCCATGGCGTGCTGGACGACGCCGATGAGGATCTCCTTGACGGATTCCCGGTCCCGCGCGTCGCACAGCACGAGCGGCACGTCGTCGTCGAGGTCGAGGGCCTGCCGGACATCGTCGGCCGGGTAACGGGAGGCTCCCTCGAAGCAGTTGACGCCGACGAGGAAGGGTATGGAGCGCCGCTCGAAGTAGTCGACGGCGGCGAAGCAGTCCTCCAGGCGCCGGGTGTCGGCCAGGACGACGGCTCCGAGGGCGCCCTCGGAGAGCTCGTCCCACATGAACCAGAACCGCTCCTGGCCGGGCGTGCCGAAGAGGTACAGCACCAGGTCCTCGCGCAGGGTGATGCGGCCGAAGTCCATCGCCACGGTGGTGGTGTTCTTGCCCTCCACACCGCTGGTGTCGTCGACCGGGCGACCGGCCTCGGTGAGGTACTCCTCGGTGCGCAGCGGCCTGATCTCGCTGACCGCGCCGACCAGGGTGGTCTTGCCCACCCCGAAGCCGCCGGCCACCAGGATCTTGAGCGTGACGGGCTCGACCGGGGGCTTGCCGCGCTCAGAACGCCCGAAGATCATCTTTCTCTTCTCCTGCTTGATGGGGGTCGGGCGACGGTGAGCCGTAGCCTCCGCCGCCGGGGGTTTCGATGACGAGTACGTCGCCCGGTCCGACGTCGGCCGTGTCGCTGCCGCCGAGTTCGGTGACCGTGCCGTCCGCGCGTTCCACGCGATGGGCGCCAAGCGCGCCGGGCGCGCCGCCGGCCAGGCCGTAGGGCGGGATCCTGCGGTGCTGGGCGAGCGTGGAGACGGTCATGGGCTCCAGGAAGCGGATCCGGCGCACCGCGCCGTCTCCCCCGCGCCACCGTCCGTCGCCGCCGCTGTCGGGCCGGACGGCGAACTCGTCGAGCCGCACGGGCAGTCGCCACTCCAGGACCTCGGGGTCGGTGAGCCGCGAGTTGGTCATGTGGGTCTGGACGACGGGCGCGCCGGGGAAGCCGTCGCCCGCGCCGGATCCGGAGGCGACCGTCTCGTAGTACTGGTGGCGTTCGTTGCCGAAGGTGACGTTGTTCATGGTGCCGGAGCCCTCGGCCTGGACGCCGAGCGCCGCGTAGAGGGCGCCGGTGATGGCCTGGGAGGTCTCGACGTTGCCCGCGACGACCGCGGCCGGTGGTTCGGGGGCGAGCATCGAGCCGGGCGGTACGACGATCCTCAGGGGACGCAGGCAGCCGTCGTTGAGCGGGATGTCGTCGTCGACGAGCGTGCGGAAGACGTACAGGACGGCCGCGTTGACCACGGAGAAGGGTGCGTTGAAGTTGGTGGCCAGTTGCGCTGACGTGCCGGTGAAGTCGACGGTGGCGGATCGGTTCTCGCGGTCCACGCGCACGCTGACCCGGATGACGGCGCCGGAGTCGGTCTCGTAGGCGTACTCGCCGTTGTCGAGGGCGTCGATGACGCGGCGGACCGCCTCTTCGGCGTTGTCCTGGACGTGCCGCATGTACGCCTGGACGACGTCGAGGCCGAAGTCCTCGATCATGCGGGCGACTTCGTCGACGCCCTTCTGATTGGCCGCGATCTGGGCGCGCAGGTCGGCGAGGTTGGTCTTGGGGTTGCGGGAGGGGTAGGGCGCCTCGGTGAGCAGGCTGTGGGTCTCCTTCTCGCGGAAGCGGCCGTCCTCGGCGAGGAGCCAGTTGTCGAAGAGGACGCCCTCCTCCTCTATGGTGCGGCTGTCGGCGGGCATGGAGCCGGGGGCGATGCCGCCGATCTCGGCGTGGTGGCCGCGGGAGGCGACGTAGAAGAGAATCCGGTGACTCTCCGTGCTCGTCGCGTCGAAGACCGGTGTGATCACGGTGACGTCGGGTAGATGGGTGCCGCCGTGATACGGGTCGTTGACGGCGTAGGTGTCGCCCGGCCGCATCGAGTCGCCGCGGCGCCGGATGACCTCCTGGACGCTGGTGCCCATCGAGCCCAGGTGGACGGGGATGTGCGGCGCGTTGGCCACCAGGTTTCCGTCCGGGTCGAAGAGGGCGCAGGAGAAGTCCAGACGCTCCTTGATGTTGACGGACTGGGCCGTGGACTCCAGGCGGGCGCCCATCTGTTCGGCGATCGACATGAAGAGGTTGTTGAAGACCTCCAGCAGAACCGGGTCGGCTTTCGTGTCGAGATCGGAACTCTGTGTAATCGCCGCGCGTTCCATGACCAGATGCCCGTCGTCGGTCGTCGCGGCCCGCCAGCCGTCGTCCACGACGGTCGTCGAGCCGGCCTCGGTGATGATCGCGGGTCCGGTGACGGATTCGCCGGGAGGAAGGTCCTCGCGGCGGTGGAGGGGTGCGTCGCGCCAGGCGCCGCCCGTGTGGAGGCGGACGGTGTCGGGGGTGACGGCACGGCCCTGGTGGGTGGCCAGGGTGGAGAGATCGGGGGGTGCGGTGATGCCGGTGGCTTCCACGGAGAGGGCTTCGACGACGATCGGGCGGTCCAGGACGAAGGAGTACGTGGCGCGATGACGTTCTTCGAAGGTGTTGCGCATGGTGTCGGGCTCGGTCAGCTCGACGGTGAGGGTGGTGTCGGTGCCGTCGTAGCGGAGTTGGGCGCGCCGGACGACGCGGACGCGGTCCTCGGGGACGTCCTCGGCGAGGAGTTCGGAGCGGGCGGCGGACTCCAGGTCGTCGGCGGTTTTCAGGACGCCGGGCATGGCGGCGGCTTCCAAGGGGGCCTCGACGGACTGTTCACGCATGGCCGTGGTGTCGGCGAGGCCGATCCCGAGGGCGGAGAGGACCCCGGCCATGGGCGGGACGAGGACGGTACGGATGCCGAGCGAGTCGGCGACCATGCAGGCGTGCTGGCCGCCCGCACCACCGAAGGTGGTGAGGGCGTAGCGGGTGACGTCGTGGCCCTTCTGCACGGAGATCCGCTTGACCGCGTTGGCGATGTTGGCGACGGCGATCTGGAGGTAGCCCTCGGCGACCTGCTCCGGGGTGCGGTCGTCGCCGGTCCGGTCGCGGATCTCCCGCGCGAGGGCGGCGAACCGGTCCCGGACGAGGTCCGCGTCGAGCGGCTGGTCGCCGTCGGGCCCGAACACCTGGGGGAAGTGGGCCGGCTGGATGCGGCCGAGCATGACGTTGGCGTCGGTCACGGCGAGCGGGCCGCCGCCGCGGTAGCAGGCGGGGCCTGGGTCCGCGCCCGCGGAGTCGGGCCCCACGCGGTAGCGGGAGCCGTCGAAGTGGAGGACGGAGCCGCCGCCCGCGGCGACGGTGTGGATGTCCAGCATGGGGGCGCGCAGCCGGACACCGGCGATCTGTGTGGTGAAGACGCGTTCGTACTCGCCCGCGAAGTGCGAGACGTCGGTGGAGGTGCCGCCCATGTCGAAGCCGATGACCCGGTCGAATCCGGCCAGCTGCGACATGCGGGCCATGCCGACGATGCCGCCGGCGGGGCCGGAGAGGATGGCGTCCTTGCCGCGGAACTGTCCGGCTTCGGCGAGGCCGCCGTTGGACTGCATGAACATCAGCCGGACGCCGTGGAGTTCGTCGGCGACGTGCTGGACGTAGCGGCGCAGGACCGGCGAGAGGTAGGCGTCGACCACGGCGGTGTCCCCGCGCGGGACGAGCTTCATCAGTGGGCTGACCTCGCTGGACAGCGAGATCTGGGGGAAGCCGATCCGCTCGGCAAGTTGTCCTACGGCCTGTTCGTGGGCGGGGTGGAGGTGGCTGTGCACGCATACCACGGCGAGGGCGCGGATCCCGTCGTCGTAGGCCTGGCGCAGCGGCCCGACGAGGGCGTCGAGGTCGGGGGCGCGCAGGACGGTGCCGTCGGCGGCGATGCGTTCGTCGACCTCGACCACGCGCTCGTGGAGCAGCTCCGGGAGTTCGATGCGGCGGGCGAAGATGCGGGGGCGGTTCTGGTAGGCGATGCGCAGGGCGTCGCGGAAGCCGCGGGTGACGACCAGGACGGTGCGCTCGCCCTTGCGTTCCAGGAGAGCGTTGGTGGCGACGGTGGTGCCCATGCGGACGGCCTCGACGGGCTCCTCGGAGCCGTTCATCAGCAGGCGTACACCCGCAACGGCCGCGTCGGAGTAGCGCGCCGGGTTCTCCGAGAGGAGCTTGTGGGTGAGCAGCCGGCCGTCGGGGCGCCGCGCGACGATGTCGGTGAAGGTGCCGCCTCGGTCGACCCAGAATTGCCAGCCTGTCACGTCAGTACCCCGCTTCCGCGCCGGTCACAGCGCCCGGAGGCCGTTGATCACGTCGCGCAGAATACTCTCGTCCACCAGTTCCGCAGGGGGGACCGGCCGGTTGACGTGCACGAGTTCCCCGGCCACGAGGTCCCCGACGAGGACCCTCACCACGCCGATGGGAAGGTCGAGTTCGGCGGCGAGTTCGGCGACCGACTGCGGGGCGTCACGGCACAGTTCGACGATGTCCACATGCTCGGGGGACAGTGTCGAGTCCTCTTCCGGATCGTCCGCCTGCGACTCCGTGACGACCACCGCGATGAGGTCGAGGCGGTGCTGGGCCGCACTGGTGGTGCGGCCGCGCGTCATCGCGTACGGACGGACGACCGGTCCGGCCTCGTCGTCGAACCAGTGGCTTCTTCCCTGACCGTCTGCGCTCATGTCATCCCACTACCCGCCCGCGGGCAGATCGGTGCGCGGAGCGGCGCCCAGATGCACACCGACTCGCTTGACGAGGAGCGTCATCTCGTACGCGACCTGGCCGACGTCGGAGTCGGCGTCCGAGAGAACCGCCAGGCAGCTGCCGTCCCCGGCGGCCGTGACGAACAGGAAGGCGTCATCGAGTTCGACGACCGTCTGCCGGACGCTGCCGGCCTCGAAGTGGCGGCCCACACCCTTGGCGAGGCTGTGGAAGCCGGAGGCGACGGCGGCCAGATGCTCGCTGTCCTCGCGGGTCAGGTCCTTGGACGCACCCGTCGGCAGTCCGTCACCGGAGAGCACGACGGCCTTGCGGATGCTGGCGACACGGTCCACCAGGTCGTCCAGCAGCCAGTTGAGCTCGCCGGACGCGATGGTCGTGGTGTGGTCGGTCACCTTCGGTGCGGTCATCGACCGTCCCCCTTAGTCGTTCCTCGTGGTGCTGTGCCGCTGGTGGCGTCATCGCCCGCGGCGTTCTCCTCGCGGCCGCGCTGCCAGCCGCGCTGGAGCGAGGCCATGCGGCTGCGTACCTCATCGGCATCCCGCTCGGAGGGCTCAGTCGGGCTCTCCGTCGGTCGGGCAGGGTCCCGCTTGAGCTGTGGGGCCAGATTGGCCTGGCGTACGCGCCGGGGCAGCGCTCCCGCTCCGGGCTGCGGTACGGGGTCCGGACCCGTACCGGAGCCGGTCTGCTGCGGCAGGGACGCCGGGCGCCGGTCCGCAGAACTGGGGTTGCTGGACTCGATCTCGGCACGCCGGGTGCGCCGGGGCAGCGCCGGGGGCTCCCCCGTGAGGTCACGTCCGGCCGCGTCGCCGGTGTCCGTCCGCTCCGTCGCCGGATCGGGTCCGCCGGGGCCACGGCGCAAGGGTGAGGCCCCTCGGCGCCGGGTCGGCAACGGTGCCGGGCCGTCGGGCTGGGGGCGGCCGGCGCCCGCCGAGGGCCCGTCCGCCGCCTCGTCCCGTCGGGGACGCTGTTCGGTGACGGGGCGCCCGTGGGAGCTGACCAGCTTGGGCGTGCCGCGCCGGGGCAGCGGGACCGCTGCCCCGAGCTGTTCGCCGGGCGCGGCCGGATCCGGGCCACCGGAGTGCGGCGCGTCGGGTCGGGCGGTGGCGTCCTCCGCGCGGGAGAGGTGCGAGCGGCGCGGGCGGAACAGCCCGCCGCGTTCGTCGGCATCCTCGTCCAGCGGGTCCGGGAAGTCGCTCAGGGCGTCCAGGTCGACCGGTGCCTCCAGCTCGACCGGACCGTCCAGGAGCTGGGTGGGCAGACCCGGCAGTGGTACGGGCACCTGGGCCAGGGCGGCCCGTCGGCTCTCCTCCAGCCTGCGGGTCTCCTCCAGCTCGGCCTCCTTGGAAGGGCCGGGGCGGTCCAGGCGGAAGCCGATGCCGTTGGTGTCCGGCACGTCGTCCGTGAGCAGGGCGTCGGGGATGAACACCACGGCCGTGGTGCCGCCGTACGGGGACGGCTGGAGGGAGACACGGACGTTCTGGCGCTGGGCGAGGCGGCTGACCACGAAGAGGCCGAGCCGGTCGGTGTCGGACAGCTCGAAATCGGGCGTCTCGGCGAGCCGGAGGTTGGCGTCCAGCAGCGCGTCGGCGGCCATGCCGAGTCCGCGGTCGTGGATCTCCAGGGTGAAGCCGTTGGCGACGCGCTCGCCGAGCACCTGGACGGCGGTGTGCGGCGGGGAGAACACGGTGGCGTTCTCCAGGAGTTCGGCCACGAGATGGGTGAGGTCCGCGACGGCCGGCCCGGTGACGGCGACCCGGGGCAGTCTGCGCACCTCGATGCGCTCGTAGTCCTCGACCTCGGCGACGGCGGCCCGCACCACGTCCATGAGCTGGACGGGCTTGCGCCACTGCCGGGAGGGAGCGGCGCCGGAGAGGATCACCAGGCCCTCGGCGTGCCGGCGCATGCGGGTGGTCAGGTGGTCGAGGCGGAACAGGTCGGCGAGTTCGTCGGTGTCCTCGGTCCGGCGTTCCATGGTGTCGAGGAGGGTGAGCTGCTTGTGGAGAAGCACCTGGCTGCGGCGGGCGAGGTTGACGAAGACCTCGGAGACGCCGGAGCGCAGCTCGGCCTGCTTGACGGCGGCCTCGACGGCGGCACGCTGGAGGGTGTTGAGGGCCTGGCCGACCTCGCCGATCTCGTTCCTGTCGTACTCCAGACGCGGGACCTCGGTCTCGACGTCGACCTGTTCGCCCGTCGACAGGCGGCGCATCACGCTGGGCAGCCGGACGCCGGACGCCTCGTGGGCCTCCAGCCGAAGCCGGCGCAGGTCGCGGATGAGGCCGCGGCCGATGCGGACGGACAGGAACAGCGAGACCAGCAGGGCGACGAGACCGAGCACTCCGGCGACGGCCGCCTTGGCGATGACGCCCATCGCGACCGGCCGGACGCGGTCCTGGTAGCGGTCGCCCGCCTGGTCGTTGAGCTCGGCGACCTCTTCGAGCACATTGCCCGCAGCGGTGTCCCAGCTCTTCGCCGTCACACCGCTGGGCGTGCCGGCCCCGGTGGAGACGGCGGACTCCTCGGCGACGCGCAGGGGTGCGCTGGCGGCGTTCTTCCAGAAGCGGGTGAAGCGGTCCCGCTCCCAGGACGGCAGCAGAGGAAGGTTGACCTCGTAGAGCAGCGTGCGCTGGGCGGCGTAGTCGGAGACCTCGCGGACCTCCTCGCGGGTCAGCCTGCCGACGATCAGAGCGGAACCGAGGAGGGCGTCCTCGCGGGACAGCAGCTCGCGGGCGCGCGCGAGGTTGACCAGGGCTCGGTACTGCTTGTCCATCTCCACGTTGTCGACGACATGGAGGTTGGCGAGCAACACGTAGCACGGGTCGACCAGGCTGTTGTAGAGCTTCAGAGCGGTCGCACGGTTGACGGTGCCGTCCTCGACGCTGCGGCGCAGGGAGGTGATGCCGTCGAAGGCGTCCAGGACGGCGGTGAGGCGCTCGTCCGTGCCCTGGCCCATCGCGTCGCGTACATCAGGGTTCTTGGCGTTCTTGCGAATCTCGGCGACGGCTTCGTCGGTGGCGCTGCGGCTGCGCCTGAGGGCGGCAAGCCCGTCGGAGGCGCGCGGGTCGGCGAGGTGGACGAGAGTCTGGCGACGTTCCTGCTGGAGGACACGGACCGTGTCCTCGATGGGGTAGCCGATCTTCTCCACGACGGACGACACGTTGAACAGCTGCTGCGCCTCGCGACCCGTCAATACCGTGGCGAAACCCCAGATGGCGGTCAGGGACACCAGCGGCACGAGAAGCAACGCCACGATCTTCCGGCGGATGGACTTCCCGCGAAAGCGCATGGCCTCCCCCAGCTCGACCCCCACCGGACGGGGGTACACATGTGCGTCAACAAACGGCGCGAGCCTACTACCGACGCACAGGTAACTCGAAGAGCCGTCCGGAAGCCTAACTTCCGCACCGGGGGCGAGACATGGGGAGTTGTCCGGTCATTGGGGGAGATTGCCTCCCGGAATCCGGCGTCGACCGGTCGAACAGGGGCCACTCATCCGCGGCGCCAATTGGCCGGAATTTTTCCCTCGTTGGGAATCTTCGAGCGATGCCGTTCGTCCTTACCTATGGGAAACGGGGGCGGAATCGGCCACAGGAGCCGCATCCAGCCTCCCGGCGGCGTAAATCAGCGCAAGCCGGGCAGCCACTGGGGAGCCGGGTCTTCGGACTCGGAAGCGAGCGGGCTGTCGGCGGTGGGGAGTGACACGGTGATGGGCACGGCGGAGCGGCGCGAGGCGCCCGACGACGGCAATGTGGCGGTGCGCCAGGGTCCGGACCGGGGCGAGGTGGTGCGGGGTGCGCGGGTGAAGTCGGCGGCGTACGCCGAGGTCACCCGGTCCGACCAGGGGGATGAGTCCTACGAAGAGGCGCTCGCGCAGCCGCCTTACCGTCCGTTGTGGATCGAGGAGCCGGCGCGGCGACGCCGGATGCCCGATCCGGTGCGGACAGCGGCGGTTCGCGCGGTCCTGATCATCGCGGTGACGCTGATACAGGCCATGGTGGCCTTCCTGTGCACCCTGGCCGGATCCTGGTTGGCCTTCCCCATGGTGCTCAGCGGCGTGGCCAGCACCGTGGTCGCCACCTGGGCCGCGCTGGACGTCTGGGTGACCCGCCAGGTGTGGAACCAGCGCCACGGCGTGGTCTCGACCCCGGCCAGCACCGCGCGGGCCCTGCGCCGAGAGCGCCGAAGGGCCCGACGCCAGGCACGGACGGCCGAACGCACCCAGGAGCGGATACGCGGGCGGGGTGGCGCCGGGCAACTGTCGCATCCTTGAGCTGAGATCCGGGCCCGTCAGCCACCCCTCCCACGGGGCCGACAGCTGCCGTGCGGCGTGCTCCAGCAACTGTCCCCCGCCGCGACAAGGCACCAGATCAGGCCAGCCCCGCTCATTCGGCCCTCAACATCACCGGTCGCCCTGTTTCAGGCAGTCAGCGTCGGCTCAAGGAGGACACTGTTCAGCCCTGCGGCCTCTTGTACATCCGTGTCGCCGTGATCTCGCTGTGGACCGCCTCCTCCGCCTGGGCCTGTTGCGGAAGGCCCGGGCGGAGGTGTTCCTCCACTCTGATGTACTTCAGGCCCGCCCTCAGGTCGGCGTCGTTGCGCAGCCGGATGACCAGCGGGAACTCGGCGAGCGCGGTGGTGTCGAACAGGCCGGTGGTGTACAGGAGCTGCACGCCGAGGGCGTCCGAGACCGCTCGCTGGAGTTCCAGCAGATAGGTCGCGTTGGCGCGGCCGATGGGGTTGTCGAGGAACAGCGTGCCCGCGTGCCGGTGCTTGTCGCGGCCCCGGTCGTTCGACCTCAGGGCGGCCATAGTGCAGTACAACGCGATGGCCGCGGTGAGGAGCTGCCCGCCGGAGAACACATCGCCCATCTGCCCGACGGGCACACGCTCCGCGCGCAGTACCGCGTCCGGCTTGAGGATCTCGACGGCTACGCCCTTGGGCTGGAGGGCGGCGCCAACTCCGCGCAGCAGCAGGGACATGCCGTCCCGCCGCAGGTCGGAGTTCTTCTTCACCGCCGCGCGGGTGGCCTCGTCGATCACCTCGCCGAGCCGCTCGGTGAGCGTGGCCTGGTCCGGTTCCTCGAAGCGGATGCGCAGGAACTCCTGTCCCGACCACTCGCCGAGGCCCTCGGGCAGCCGGGACAGCCGCTGGGCCGAGCGGAGCGTGGCGAGCGCCGACTCCACCAGGCCGCGCAGCCGGTCCACGATGGAGTCGCGGTTGCGCTCCAACTGCTCCAACTCATCGGTGAGAACCCGAAGTCGGGGCGCGAAGGCGTCGGCCCATTTCTGTGCGTGCTCGGGCAGCGCGGAGGCGGGCAACTCGCGGATCTGCTGCCGCGCGGGGGTGCGTACCTGCTCGTACCGTGTGGCGTTGGCGTGCCGTACCAGCACATCGCTCGCCTCGCGCACGGCGGACTCGGCGGCGGAGAGGTCGGCGGCGCAGCCGCGCAGCGAGCGGCGGGCCTCGGCGGCGGACTGCCGGGCCTCCTCCGGGCTGCCGGGGTACGGCTCGGGCTCCTCCTGCTCCTCGTCCGTGGCGTGCTCGCGCAGCAGGTCGCGGAGCATCGCGGCGATCTCGTCGAAGCCGCCGGCCGCGTCCTCGGCGGCGCGGTGGGCGTCCAGCAGCTCGGAGTGCGCCTCCCGGGCCTGGCCCAACGCCTCGGTGCGCGAGGCCAGTTCGGCGGTGGCCGTGCGCAGCAGCGCCTGGGCGTGCTCGGCGTCGCGCGGCTGGAGCTCCTCGGACAGCTCGGTGTGCGCCTCGCCGTCCTCGGGCGCGTGCCGCTCGGCCTCGCCGCGCAGTCGGCCGAGCTGTTCGCTCGCGGTCGACATCCGCGTCTCCAGGAGCTGCACCAGCTCCTCCGCGCGGGCGACGGCCGCCTGCCGGGACGGCCCGTCGGAGCCGTCGGGCGACTGGAGCAACTGCTCCGCGCGGGTACGGACCTTGTTGCTGAGCCGGTCCAGTTCCGCGCGCGCCGCGCTCTCGTCGCTCTCCGCCCGCGCCTGCTCGGCCCGCAGATCGGCGCCGACGCCGACCTTCTCGTACACCTGCGAGGCAGCCCGGTACGCCTCGCGCAGGGCGGGCAGCGACGCCTTCGGGGCGTCCGCGTCGGCCTCCGGTACGTCGTCGGGGGCGCCCGCGATCTCGGAGCGCTCGGCACGCAGGGCCCGCGCGGTGCGGCGGGCGTCGTCGGCGGCGCGCTGGGCGGCGCGCCGGTCCTCGTCGGCGGCGCGGGCCCGCTCCAGGCAGGTCTGGGCGCGGGCCTCCGACTCGGTGGCCTCGTCGGCGAGTTCGCGCAGCTTCGCCTGCCAGCCGGCCCGCTCGCGCAGCCGGAAGGCGAGCCCGGCGAGGGCGTCGGCGGCGCGCCGGGCCTTCTGCGCGGCCTCCTGCCGCTCATCGCGGACCTGGCCTGCCTCGGTGGCGGCCTCGTCGGCCTCCGCGCGTACGGTCCGCGCCTCGGCCAGCTCGGCCTCGGCCTCCTCGGCGAACGCGCGCGCCTCCCGGGCGGCCTCGGCCAGTTCGACCAGCCGTCCGGCCGGGCAGCCGGTACGCCAGGAGGCGAGGCGCGCGGCCAGCTCCCGGTCCTTGCCGAGCCGGGCGGCGAGCGTGCGGATCTCGCCGTCCCGCTCGGTCGCCCGCGCCCTCAGCGCCTGCCGCTCCTCGTCGGCGGCGTGCTCGTCGTGCATGGCCGGGTTCGGCGGTACGAGGAAGACGTCGCCGCTCGATGCGTCGGCGCCCGGCGTGGGTGCGAGGAGGGCGGCGGCGGTGCCGACGGCCACGGCCGAGCGGGGCAGCAGGGCCGCGTCGTTGAGCGTCTCGCGGGCACGCGCGTGCGTGTCGGGGTCGGTGATGATCACGCCGTCGACCAGTTCGGGCCGGGCGGCCAGCACGCGCGCGTGGTCGACCGGGTCGACGGCCTGGGCGAGGTAGCGCCAGCCGGGCAGCGCGGGGATGCCGTGCTCGCCGAGGAACTCCACGGTGGCCAGCACATCCGGTCCCGGCGGCAGCAGTCCGCCGTCGCCGAGGGCGCCGAGGATCCGGGAGTCGTCGGCCGCGGCGGTCCGCAGCTCGAAGAGCTGCCGCTCGGCGGAGGAGACGGCGTCGTCGAGGAGTTCACGCAACTCGTCGGCGAAGCGGTCGAGTTCCTCGGGGCTCAGTGCCCTCCCGTCTTCCCCGCGCGGGTGCGGAACCGTGGTCCGGGCCTCCCCCGTCAGGCTGAGCAGCTCGGCCAGCCGCTCCTCGGCCGCCAGTGCCTCGGCGAGCCGCCGTTCGGCCTCGTAGGACCGCTCCGCCGCCGTCGCCGCGTCGGACGCGCGGGCCGCGGTCAGCTCCGCGCGGGACTCCGTACCGGCCGCCTCGCGCGCGTGCTCCGACGCCCGCCGGGAGGCCTCCCGCGCGGTGTCCCAGGCGGCTACGGCGCTCTTCTCGGCGTCGCTCGCGGCCAGCGCGGCGCGGGCAGGGTCGGCGTCGGGGGCGCTGTCGTCCAGCCAGCCGGCCCGCACGGCCTCGGCGGTCTCCTGCTCGACCTCGCTGAGCCGCTGTTTGAGGTGCCCGATCTCGCTGCGGGCGCGCTGGGCCTCGGTGGCGGCGGAGGTGGAGTCCCGGTGGGCGGCCTCGCCGGCTTCCTGGAGCGCGGCGGACCGCTCCTCGCCCTCGTTGGCGAGGGTCTCGGCGCTTTCCGCGGCCGAGTGCAGCGCGCGTACGAGATCGACGGCGGCCTTCGCGCGGGCGGCGAGGGCGGGGGCCGCGTCGCGCTCGGCCTCCTGGATGGCGGCGGCCACACGAGCGACCCGGTCGGCGGCGGCGCGGTGGCGCAGCACCGCCTCGGCGGCCTGCCACGCGGAGTGCAGGGTGCGGGCCTCGGCCAGTTCGCGCTTCTGCGCGGCGGCCGACTTCTCGGCGGCGGCGAGGGCCAGCGAGGCGTGCCGGTAGGCGAGTTCGGCGGCGATCGACGCGCTGCGCCCCCGCCCTGACTCGGCGTGGGTGACGGCGTAGGCGGCGGCGGTCACCCGCTGGGCGAGGTCCGCGGCCCGCACCCGCTCCTGGACGCCGCGCGCGGACAGCCTCCGGGCCAGGGTCCGGGTACGGCGCTCGGCCCCGGCGTGGATGTCACGCGCGCGTGAGCGCGCCTCGGCGGCCTCCACGATCCGCCCGAGCAGATCGACGGACCCGGCGGTGAAGTCCCGTTCGGCCATCAGCTCGGCGCGCCGGCCGAGCTTGTTGCCGAAGCCGCTGACCAGGTCGGCGAGCCCGTCGGTGTCCCGGGTGTCGGTGACCGCGCGGAGCAGCAGGTCGGTGAAGTCGGAGTCCTTCTTCACCGCGAACAGGCCCGCGGCCTCGCCCTCGTCGGCGTTCATCTCTCGCTGGTAGCGGAAGAGTTCGGGGTCGAGGCCGAGGTCGCCGAGGTGCTCGATCCACCGGTCGTGGATCTCCTCCCAGTGCACCTCCAGATGCGGATACGCCTTCCCCGCCTCGGTGAGCGCGTCCCGGAAGCCCTTCATGGTGCGCCGCCGCCCCTGCGCGCCGGACGCGCCCTCGACGGGCGGCCGTACGGCGGTGGACTCGGCGACGGGCAGGTTGTCCAGCGAGAGTCCGGGCCCTGGCCGGAAGGAGTACCAGGCCTCGGCGAACTTCCGCGGGTCGTTGGAGACCTGCCGCCCGCGCCACTCGCTCACCTTGCCGACCACCACGCACTCACCGGTCAGCGTGTGCTGCCACTCCAGGGCGACATGGCCGCAGTCGTCGGCCAGCAGGAACTTGCGCAGCACGCCGGAGCTGGCACCGCCCAGGGTGTTGCGGTGGCCCGGCAGCATCACCGAGAAGATCAGCTTGAGCAGCACCGACTTGCCGCCGCCGTTCTCCAGGAAGAGCACGCCCGCGGGCGCGGGCCGGCGCGGCGGGCCGACGGGCTCCTCCTCGAAGAACTCCGCCTGGGTGGGGGCGGGGTCGGGCACGGGCTCGCCCACGCCCCGCAGGTCAAGCACGGTGTCGGCGTAGCGCGCACCGGCGGGACCGATGGAGTAGAGGCGGACCCGGGACAGCTCGTACATGGCGGACTCTCGTAAGTCTTCGGCAGGTGGGGGGTGTTCAGGCGGAGTGGAACGGCAGTCCGGCGTCGGCCACCAGGTCCAGGTCGTCGGTCTCCTCGGGCGGCAGCAGCGTCGCCGAGCCGTCGGTGACCGGGACGACGCCCAGCTCCAGCAGCTCGGCCAGCGCGGCGCTGCCCGCCATGTCCCGCACCTGGAGCTGGTAGCGGGCCGTCGTGCGGTACGTACCGCCGTTGTCGTCGCCGGTCCGCTGGAGGAACCCGGAGTC
The DNA here is from genome assembly GCF_000349325.1 of Streptomyces davaonensis JCM 4913. Taxonomy (GTDB): domain Bacteria; phylum Actinomycetota; class Actinomycetes; order Streptomycetales; family Streptomycetaceae; genus Streptomyces; species Streptomyces davaonensis. The sequence goes on along the minus strand of NC_020504.1, from coordinate 8,044,787 downwards.
GGTGAGGAACGCGACGGCCTTGCCGACGATGCCGGTGGTCGACCCGGCGAGCCGGCGGGCGTCCTTGGTGGCGCCGGTGGCGGTGCGTCTGGCCCAGATCCGCCAGGCGGCCTCCAGACCGGGTGCGTCGGTGGCCGGATCGGTGTTCTCGCCCTGGATCTCGGCCCGCTCCTCCAGCCGTCGGCAGGCCTGGCGTACGAACGCGTCGACGCCGTTGACGGAGACGCGCCCGATGTAGCCGTCATCGGCGAGGTCCTCGGGCCGCGGGAACGCCATGGCGGCGACCGCGAGATGGGCGAGGCCGTGCAGGAACCGGTCGCCGCCGTCGGCGGAGGTTCGGCGGGAGTAGTCGCCCATGCGCACGGCGAACACCGAGTCCTCCGCGGCGGTCACCGCCATCCCCGCGCGCGGGGAGACCTCCAGCACGACCAGGCCGAGCCCGGCGGCCACGGCGTCCGCGAGCCGTGCGAACGGCGGGTCCTCGCGGTAGCGCCGCAGCAGCTCGGTGTACTCCTGGTCCCGCGCGGGCTGGAGCTTCGGCTGGAGGCCGAAGGCCACCAGACGCGCGGCGTCTGCGGCGTCGGCGGGCGTGACGGCGGCGCCGGCGGCGGGGGCAGCGGCTTCCGGCTCGCTCCACTCGACGTGCTCTGTCACGGTTGTGCTCCTTGCTGTGCTGTCTGTCGACCCTGTGTCGTCTCTCGGCTCATGCTGCTTCCGTCCTGTCCGCGGCCATCCCTGCCGCGTCCAGCAGGGCCGTGCCGACGATCAGGTCCGCGCCGCCGAACTCCGGGTCGTCCAGTTCCGTCCCGTCGTCCACGGCGAACAGCAACTTCTCCTCGCCCTGCCGATAGGCGGTCCCGACCGCCGGGCTGGCCGCGTGCACCGCCAACAGGGCGACCAGATAGGGCAGATCGGGATCCGACCGACGCGCCTGCGCCAGCAGCCCCGACAGCCGACGCGGCGCGTCCGCCGGCAGGTCCAGCAGCTCCATGGCCGCAGCCAGTTGCTCCTCGCTGAACCGGCTGTCGTCCGGCGTGGCGATGAGGTCCGGCTCCGGCATCTCCGCACCCAGATGCTCGCGCTCCACCGGCGGCGTCAGCAGTATGTCCACCAGGTCCGCGACCCGTACCGACACCGGTGTCCGCAGCCCGGTCCCGCGCGCGAAGAACGCGTCCGTGACCCGCACCGCCTGCTCCACGGGCAACGGCAGCACGGGCGCGACGAGATGGCCGTAGAGATCGATCCCCGAAGTCGTCATGGGGGTCGCGAAGGCCTGGCGGTCCTGTTCCGCGCGGAACAGCGGCCCTGCCTCCAGCAGACGGGACTGAAGCTGCGTGTGCCGCCGGATGCAGTCCTTGACGATGTCGACGAGTTCGGCGGCGCGCCGCTTGTGCTCGGGGTCCTCGGACTCGTCCCGGGCCTTGCGGATGTTGGTGAGGATCGCGTTCTCATGGCGGTACCGGTCGGCGACGTGGTCCAGCGCCTCGGCGATCATGTCGGGCACCGTCTGGAGCCAGTCCACCGCGCGGACGTTGCGCCGGGTCGCGTCCAGGGCCCTGCGCAGGGTCTCGGAGTACTGCACGGTCCGGTAGCGGGCCTGTTCGGCGGCGAGCTGGGCGTCGGCGAGGCGTCCTCGGCTGATCAGCACCTCCAGCTTGACCTCGGCGGCGATCTGCGCGCTGGTGACATCGGTGTCCAGCGCGCCGACGAGGACGTTGACCGCTTCGTCCGTGGTGCGGAGGTACACCGTGCCGCCGGGGCCCGGCACCTCCTCGATCAGCTTGAAGTCGTAGTCTCGTCGGACATACGTGCCATCGGGGGCGAAAGTGCCGTAAACAGCGCGGAATCCCCGGTCGACGCTGCCGACGTTGATCAGGTTCTCCAGCACCCAGCGCGCCACGCGCTCGTGCTCGGCGACGGGCCGCCGCGGGGCCTGGGCGGCGATGCGCGGGATGAGCCGGGCCACTATCTGGTCGTGGTCGGCGCCCGTGTCGAAGTCCATGTTCAGGGTGACCAGATCGATGGCGGCGAGCGCCACCTCCGCCATGCCGTACACCGAGTACTCGCCGGCCAGGTTCGCCTTGCGCGCGTCCAGGTCGTGCAGCGGGCGGTGCAGGCGAGCGCGCGCAGCCGCCGCGCCAGTCCCTCGTCGGCGGCCGGGCCCGGCGCGGGCCGCGGCCCCGCGCTGAGCTGGGGCGGAACGCTGTCCGTCGATGCAGGCGAAGTCACGGTGCACAGACTAGGTCCTAGGTCTGACAACGACCCAAACGACGCAGATGCCCCGACCGTCACTCCGGCGCCACAGCCCTGGCACGGCACCCGGCACGTGACCGACGTCGCACGAAACCGCTCTCAGCCGAGCGCGACCCCGTCCTCCCCCACCCGACGCCGGTAGACCTCCACGACCCGCCGCAGCGAATCCTCGAGATACACCACGAGAAGCCGCTCCGCCTTGTCCCGGTCCCCGCTCTGAAGCGCCTGGAGTATCTCCAGGTTCCGGACCAGGTACGGCTCATGCAGCCGCCGCGGATCGTCCACGAGATGGAACGCGAGCCGCAGTTCGGCGAAGACACTGCGCATCAGCTCGTCGGTGCGGTCGCTGCCCGCCAGGGCCACCAGCTCCCGGTGGAAGTGGATATTGGCCGTACCCACTCCGTTCCAGTCACCTTCGCGCGCCGCCCGCTGCCCCTCCCCGACGGCCTCCTCAAGATCACCCAGCCCGTACGGCGGCTCCCCGAGCCCGCGCACGACCGCGCACTCCACGAGCATCCGGGTGCGGTAGATGTCCTCGACGTCCTCGACCGTCAGAACCCGGACGAAGACGCCCCGGTTCAGCTCGTGGACGAGCAGGCGTTCATGCGTGAGCAGCCGGAACGCCTCGCGCAGCGTGTTGCGGGAGACCCCGAGGGCGCCGCCGATGCTGTCCTCCGACAGCCGTGTGCCGGGCGGGAAGTACCCCTCGGCGATCCGGGTCCTGAGGATGTCCGAGACCCGCTCGGCGGTGCTGGTGCGCCCGAGGAGGGCACGGTCGTCGGCCAGACCCGTCAGCTGCTCTGCCATGCCCGGAATTCAATCGCAGATACAAGAACGAAACAACATGGGTATTGAGGGATCGTTCAACGATCCTCTACTTTGCTACGCACGGCGCCGCCTCCCTCACCGCGGCGCCGCTCAATTCCGCACGGCACGGCTCAGTCCCCAGCACCCTTCGTCCTCCCTCTGCGAGGTGCACATGAGCACGACCCCGACCAACACGAGCCCCACCTCGACCGCCTCCGACACCAGGTCGGCCGCCGAACACGCCCCCGACGACGGCGCCCTGGGCTGGCTGCGCGCCCTGGGACCGCGCGGCCGCCGCGCCTTCGCCGGTGCATTCGGCGGCTATGCCCTGGACTCCTACGACTACTTCACGCTGCCGCTGAGCATGGTGGCGCTGGCCGCGTACTTCGGCCTGGACAGCGGCCAGACCGGCCTGTTCACCACGGTCACGCTGGTCGTCTCCGCGGTCGGCGGCGCGCTCGCGGGCGTGGTGGCGGACCGGATCGGCCGGGTCAAGGCGCTGATGATCACCGTCGTCACCTACGCGGTGTTCACGGTCGCCTGCGGTTTCGCGCCCAACTACGAGACGCTGCTGGTCTTCCGCGCGCTCCAGGGCCTGGGCTTCGGCGGCGAGTGGGCGGTCGGCGCCATCCTGGTCGCCGAGTACGCGAGCGCCAAGCATCGCGGCCGCACCCTCGGCGCGATCCAGAGCTCCTGGGCGGTCGGCTGGGCGCTCGCCGCGATCATGTACACGCTGGTGTTCTCACTGCTCGACGACGACCTCGCGTGGCGCGTGATGTTCTGGACCGGCGCGCTGCCCGCGCTGCTCGTGGTCTGGATGCGCCGCCGGGTGCACGACGCGCCCCAGGCGGTGGCGGTACGGGAACGGAGCGCCGGGAAGGGCTCGTTCGCCGCGATCTTCCAGAGGGGCACCGCCGGATCGCCCGGCCTGCTGCGCACCACCGTCTTCGCCGTGCTGCTCTCCACCGGAGTCCAAGGCGGCTACTACACGCTGGCCACATGGGTGCCGACCTATCTGAAGACGGACCGCGGCCTGTCGGTCGTCGGCACGGGCGGCTATCTGACCTTCCTGATCTCGGGCGCCTTCCTCGGCTATCTGACCGGCGGCTATCTCACCGACCGGCTCGGCAGGCGGCGCAACATCTGGCTGTTCGCACTGCTGTCGGCGGTCTGCATCCTGGCGTACGCGAACATCCCGAGCGGCGCCAACACCCTGCTGCTGGTGCTGGGCTTCCCGCTCGGCTTCTGCATGTCGGCGATCTTCAGCGGCTTCGGGTCCTATCTGAGCGAGCTGTACCCGACGGCGGTGCGCGGCACCGGACAGGGCTTCACGTACAACACCGGCCGCGCGGTGGGCGCTGTCTTCCCGACCACGGTCGGCTTCCTGGCCGACAGCTGGGGCGTGGGCGGCGCACTGGTCTTCGGCGCGATCGGCTACGCCCTGGCGGCGCTGGCGCTGCTGGGGCTGCCGGAGACGCGCGGGAAGGAGCTCGCGTGAACCGCACGGACGACCGCCCACTGGTCCTCGTCGACGCGCACGCGCACGCGTGGCGGCCGGCGGACGCCCGGACCCGCTTCCGCGCGGGGCTCACGGGCCCCACGGCCGGGGTCGCGGCGGGCCACACCCAGGTCAACCTGATCTCGGTGCCCGCGGACTGGGCGTACGACATGCTCCTGTTCTGCCAGCGCAACCCCAAGCCGTGTCCGGTGCTCGACGTCACGGACGCCGGGTCGCACACGACCGTCCTGGCCGACGGCGCGGATCTGCGCACCGATCTGCCCCGCTACCGGGTCTGGCGGGACGGCGAGCTGGTGGCCGAGCCGACGGACGTGCGGGCCCACTGGCGGGACGATCTGGTGTCGTTCCTGATCGGGTGCAGCTTCACCTTCGAGTGGGCGCTGACCGAGGCGGGCGTCCCGATCCGCCACATCGAGCAGGGGCGGAACGTCCCGATGTATGTGACGGACCGTCAATGCAGGTCGGCGGGGCGGCTGCACGGACCCATGGTGGTGTCGATGCGGCCGGTGCCGCCGGAGCATCTGGCGGCGGCGATCCGGGAGAGCAGTCTGCTCCCGGCGGTGCACGGCGGCCCCGTGCACTGCGGTGACCCCTCGGTGCTCGGCATCGGCGACCTCGGCCGCCCCGACTTCGGGGACCCGGTGGAGATCGCGCCGGACGACATCCCGGTGTTCTGGGCCTGCGGAGTGACCCCGCAGGCCGTCGTGACGGCGTCCCGGCCGCCGTTCGCGATCACCCATGCGCCGGGCCAGATGTTCCTCACCGACGCCCGGGACGCGCAGTACCGCGTGCTGAGCGCCGCCTGACAGGAGACCCATGACCGCGATCGATCTGAACGCCGACCTCGGCGAGGGCTTCGGCCGCTGGCGCCTCACCGACGACGAACGGCTGCTGTCTGTCGTCACCAGCGCCAACGTGGCCTGCGGCTTCCACGCCGGGGACGCGGCCACCATGCGGCGGGTGTGCGAGCTGGCGGCCACGCGCGGGGTGCGGATCGGTGCGCAGGTCTCCTACCGGGACCTGGCGGGGTTCGGGCGGCGCGCGATGGACGTGCCGCCCGCGGAACTCATGGCCGAAGTGGCGTACCAGATCGGTGCGCTGGAGGTCTTCGCCCGCGCGGCGGGCACGCGCGTGTCGTACGTCAAGCCGCACGGCGCGCTCTACAACCGGGTCGTGCACGACGAGGAGCAGGCGGGCGCGGTCGTCGACGGAGTGCTGCTCGCCGACGCCACGCTGCCCGTGCTCGGGCTGCCCGGCTCCCGCCTGCTGGAGCTGGCCGCCAAGGCGGGGCTGCCGACGGTCACGGAGGCGTTCGCGGACCGCGCCTACACCGAGCACGGCACACTCGTGCCGCGCGACCGGGAGGGCGCCGTCGTCACCGACCCGGACGCCGTCGTGGCGCGCTCCGTGCGCATGGCGCGCTTCGGCGAGGTCGACGCCGACTCCGGGGCGCGCATCCAGGTACGGGCCCGCTCCCTGTGCCTGCACGGCGACACGCCCGGCGCGGTGGACCTCGCCCGCCGGATCCGAGAACGGCTCCAGCGGTCGGGGGTCCGGGTGGAGGCCTTCGCATGAGGGCGCTGCGTGTCGGCGGCGACGCCCTCCTGGTCGAGGTGTCCTCGGGCGAGCAGGCCCAGGCGCTGCATGCGGAGTTGCTGCGCCGCCGCGCGGAGGGCTCGCTGTCCGTCCGCGAGATCGTCCCGGCCGCCCGTACGGTCCTCCTCGACGGCGTCACCGAACCGGCCCGGCTGGCATCCGAACTCACCGCCTCCGAGGTGCCGGCCGCGCCCCCACGCGCGCGTGAGGTCGTCGAACTCCCGGTCCGTTACGACGGCCCGGACCTGGCGGACGTCGCCGCGCACTGGGGGGTCGGGGCCGACGAGGTGGCTCGTATCCACGCGGACACGGAGTTCACGGTCGCCTTCTGCGGCTTCGCTCCCGGCTTCGGCTACCTGACGGGTCTGCCGCCGCACTACGACGTACCGCGCAGAGACACCCCACGCACCTCCGTCCCGGCCGGTGCGGTGGCGCTCGCCGGTCCGTACACGGGCGTCTACCCCCGCTCCTCGCCGGGCGGCTGGCAGCTGATCGGCACCACGGACGCCGTCCTGTGGGACCACGCACGCGTATCGGCCGCGCTGCTGACGCCGGGCACGCGCGTGCGCTTCGTCCCGGTGACCGCAGAGCCTTCGGCAGCGAGGCCCGTATGACCGACCGCGCCCTGGCCGTCGTACGCGCGGGGGCCCTCACCACCGTCCAGGACACCGGCCGCCCCGGCCACGCCCACCTCGGCGTCCCTCGCTCCGGCGCGCTCGACGGGCCCGCGGCGGCCCTGGCGAACCGGCTGGTGGGCAACGCGCCCGAGGCGGCCGTGCTGGAGACCACGCTCAGCGGCGTCGCCGTACGCCCGCGTTCGACGGTCACCGCGGCCGTCACAGGAGCCCCCTGCGCGGTCACCGTGGAGGGCCGCCCCGTCGCCTGGGGCGGGCCGGTACGCGTGCCCGCCGGAGCACTGCTGGACATCGGCCCGGCCCGCTCCGGTGTCCGCAGCTACGTGGCCTTCTCCGGCGGCATCGCCGTCGACCCGGTCCTCGGCAGCCGCTCCACGGACCTCCTGTCCGGCCTGGGCCCCGCGCCCCTGACGGACGGCACAGTGCTGCCCCTGGGCGCGCCGATCGGCCTCCACGCGCGCGTGGACACGGCCCCCCAGCCGTCCCCGCCCACGGAACTCGTCCTCCACGTGACCCTCGGCCCCCGGGACGACTGGTTCACCCCCGAGGCCGTCAGGACGTTCACCTCGCGCACGTATCAGGTCTCCCCCGCGAGCAACCGCATCGGCCTGCGCACTCAGGGCCCCGCCCTGGAGCGGGCCGTCCCCGGCGAACTCCCCAGCGAAGGCATGGTGCTGGGCGCGATCCAGGTCCCCCCGGACGGCCGACCGGTCGTCTTCCTGGCGGACCACCCGACCACGGGGGGCTACCCGGTGATCGCGGTGGTCCGGGCCAGGGATCTGCCGGCGGCGGCCCAGGCCGTGCCCGGGACACCGGTCCGCTTCATAGCCGTAAGACCGCGATGACGTACCCCATCACGCCGCATCCGGCTGCTGCTCCGCCACCGACAGCGCCGCCAGCGCCGCCGAAACCGCATGCGCCGTCCGCAGATCGAGCCGCGCGCTCGTCCCCCGCGCGCGGTGCCGCATCTCGGAGGCCGCCAGCGTCAGCAGTTGCGGCAGCAGATCGGTGCACCGCCGCACCACCCACCCCGTCCCCGCGGTGGCCAGCCACCACAGGCTCGCCGACTTGGTGGGCGCCGGGAACTCGGGCTCCGGCGACGGCGCGAGGCCCGTGGCAAGACCGCCCTCGGCCAGCAGCGCGTGGAACCGCACCGCCAATTGCCGGTGCCCCCGCTCCCCCGGATGCAGCCGGTCCGCGCTCCACATCGCGCGGTCGGTGATCCAGGCGTCCTCGGCCGCGTGCAGATGCACCGCGTCGTACCGCTCGGACAGCGCGTGCACGACCGTGTTGACGGCCCGCTGCCGCCGGGCCAGCGGACGCGCCAGCGATCCCGGAAGGCCGAGCATCGAGCCCGGGTCCGGCAGACAGGCCGTCAGCACAACGGCGCCCCGCTCGGTGAGCGCCGCGTACACCTGGTCCAGCCGGGCCGCCACGGCCTGGATGTCGAAGGTGCAGCGCAGGGTGTCGTTCACGCCGACGACGACGGACACCACGTCGGGGCGCAGCTCCAGCGCGTCGGGCAGTTGCCGTTCCAGGACGTCCCGGGTCTGCGCCCCGCTGACGGCGAGGTTGGTGAAGTCCACGGGCTGTTCGGCGAGCCCGTCGGCGAGCAGCGCGGCCCAGCCGCGCCACCCGTCCCCGACGGGATCCCCCACGCCCTCGGTCAGCGAGTCCCCGAGGGCGACGAAGCGCAGGGGTCTCATACGACGCCCTCCGGCACCCGATCCCGCCCGGGGACGGGCGCGTCGTGCGCGGTGAGGAAGGCCATGACCGCCGTGTCCCAGCCGAAGCACTCGGCACGCGCGCGTGCCGCCTCCCGCCGCTCCTCCTCGGGCAGCGCGAGGAGTTGCTCCACGGCGTCGGCGAAGCCCTCACCGTGGTCCGCGGCGACGGCCCCGGCTGAGCCGATCACCTCCGGCAGCGCGGACGACGTGCTCACCGCCACCGGCGTCCCGCAGGCCATCGCCTCCAGGGCGGCGAGCCCGAAGGTCTCCGCGGGCCCCGGTGCCAGGCACACGTCCGCGGACGCCTGGAGCGCCCCGAGCATGGCCCGGTCGGAGACATGCCCGAGGAAGGTCACCGGCAGCCCGCGCTCCTTCGCCCGCTGCTCCAGACGCGGCCGCAGCGGTCCGTCCCCGGCGATCACCAGCACCGCCCGCCGCCCGCGGGCGAGCAGCGCCTCCAGCGCGTCCAGCGCGGTCCCGGGCCGCTTCTCCACGGACAGCCGGGTACAGGTGACGAGGAGCGCCTCCTCCACGCGCGCGTGCCGGTCCCGCAGCCCCGCGTCGCGCATCGCGGGGTGCCGCTGCGCCAGATCGACGCCGAGCGGGGCCCGTACGACGTTCCGGGCGCCGATCCGCACGAACTCCCGCTCGGCGAACTCGGTGGTGCACACCACGCGCGAGTATGTGTGGGCGGTACGGACGTTGAGGGCGTCGGCGGCACGGCGGGCGGCGCCCTCGGAAAGGCCCCAGGTGCGCAGGACGCCGTCGGCGGTCTCGTGGGAGACCATCACGGCGGGCACACGCGCGCGTCGTGCCCATTTGCCGGTCCACCTGAGGGTCGTACGGTCGGACACCTCCAGGCGGTCCGGGGCCAGCTCCTCCAGGAGGCGGGCCACGCGCCGCTTGTCGGTCAGGACCCGGTAGCCGCCGGTTCCGGGCAGCAGCGGTCCGGGCAGGGTGATGACGCGGCCCTGCTCGGTCTCCTGGTCGGTGTGGCGCTCGCCGGGCACGATGAGCACGGGTTCGTGCCCGGCCGCCTTGAAGCCCTTGCCGAGTTCGCGCAGCGCCGTGCGCAGCCCGCCGGAAGCGGGGGCGACGAAGTTCGCGAGCCGGACGATGCGCAGTGGCTCGCTCACGCCGCCACCTTCGCCCTGCGGCCGGCCAGCACATCCGCGTAGTGGCCGATGAGCTGATCACCGACGGCCGCCCAGGTGCGCCCCTCGACCATCTCCCGCGCGGCGGAGCCGTACGCGGCACGCAGCGCGGGGTCCGCCTGAAGGGCCGCCACCGCCTCGCGTACGGCGTTGGCGTCGCCTGCCGGGAACAGCAGGCCGGTGTGCCCGTGGGCGACCAGGTCCAGCGGTCCGCCGACGGCGGGCGCGACGACGGGCACGCCGCTGGCCATGGCCTCCTGCACGGTCTGGCAGAAGGTCTCGAAGGGCCCGGTGTGCGCGAAGACGTCCAGCGAGGCGAAGATCCGGGCGAGGTCGTCGCCGGTGCGGCGGCCCAGGAAGACGGCGCCGGGCAGCGCCTGCTCCAGGTTCGGGCGGCTCGGTCCGTCGCCCACGACGACGAGCTTGACGCCGTCCAGCCGGCAGGCCCCGGCGAGCAGCTCGATGTGCTTCTCGGGGGCGAGCCGGCCGACGTAGCCGACGATCAGCTCGCCGTTGGGGGCGAGTTCCCGGCGCAGGGCGTCGTCGCGCAGGTCGGGGCGGAAGCGGACGGTGTCCACGCCGCGCGGCCACAGCTTGACCCGGGGAACGCCGTGCGCCTCCAGATCGTTCAGGGAGGCAGTGGACGGGGCGAGAGTGAGGTCGGCGGCGGAGTGGACGGAGCGGATGCGCCGCCAGGCCGCTGCCTCGCCCGCGCCCATGTAGGTGCGGGCGTATCCGGCCAGGTCGGTCTGGTAGACGGCGACGGCGGGGATGCCGAGCCGGGCCGCGGCGGCCATGCCGCGGACGCCGATGACGAAGGGGCTGGCCAGGTGGACCATGTCGGCGTTGTGCTCGATGAGCGTCGAGGCCAGGCGCCGACTGGGGAGAGCGACGCGCACCTGGGGGTAGCCGGGGAGCGGTAGGGAGGGGACATGGACGACGGGGCACGGCGCGGCGAGCGCACCGAGCTTGCTCCCGGGGGCGGGGGCCGGGGCGACGACGACGGGGGCGTGACCGCGATCGACGAGGTGTCGGGCGGTCTGGAGCGCGCAGTGGGCCACGCCGTTCACGTCGGGGGGAAAGGATTCGGTCACGATGACGACACGCATACCGGTGTTGTCGCCGTGCTGGACGTGGCCGCGTCAACGTGGATCTTTCCGAACAGGGAACGTCCCATGAGCGTTCCGCTGCACACCCGAGCAGGTCAGGCAGTGTCCATGCCCGCCTGACCCGCGGGTCACCCCTCGTTCACCCAGTGGGCGCGTCAGGGCCGATACGGCTGCGAACGGCGGTCTGGACCTCGTCCTCCTCGGCCGGGTCGGCGGCGAGCCGACGCAGTCGCTCCACGACGCGGTTGTCACCCGTCTCGGCGTGCCGTGCGGCGATCTCGCGGGTGGTCTCCTCGCAGTCCCAGAGGCATTCGACGGCGAATCCGGCGGGGAAGGAGGGATCGGTGGCGGCCAGCGCGCGGGCGGTCCGGCCGCGTAGGTGGGAGGAGGCGGTCTCGCGGTAGATATGTCGCAGGACGGGGGCTGCGCAGGCGATGCCGAGCCGTCCGGTGCCGTCCACGAGCGTCCACAGGGTGGGGGCGTCGGGGCCTTCGCCCCGGACGGCCTCGCGCAGAGCCGCGAGGACGAGATCGCTGTCCTGGGCCTCGCCGCGGCAGGCGAGCATGCGCCCGGCGGCGGCGCCCAGTGGATCGGGCCGGTGGACCCAGCCGCGGGCCCGGTCGACACCGGTGGCACTGCACATCCGTTCGAATGCGTCGACGGCGGCCTCCACGACGGGCCGCGGCCCCGCGGTCACGGCGGCCTCGATCAGGTCGAGGGCGTCCGGGTCATTGCTGTCGGCGAGGTAGCGCAGGGCCGTGCAGCGGGCGCCCTCGGTGCCGTCCTTGGCGGCCTGGACGATCTCCGGCCGGTCCTCGGGGCCCGCGACGGCGGTGAGGCAGCGGGCGGCGGGCACATGGAGCGCGGCGCCGCGGTCGACGCCTTGCTGGGCCCACTCGAAGACGGCCCGCACGCTCCACCCCGGGCGGGGTCCGGAGGGCCGCATCTGCCGCTGCCAGCGGTCGAAACAGCCGGCCTCCTGAGCGGCACGCACGCGCGTGGCGATCGATTCGCGCGGATCCTCGGCCCACAGCCGCCAGGGCCGTGGCTCAAAAGCGTCGCGTACGGCGGCGGCCAGCTCGGCCTCGCCCTCGGCGTCGGTGTCGAAGCGGGCCAGCACCGGCGCGGCCAGGGCCCGCAGCGCGGCGTCGTCGTCGCGCAGCGCCAGTTCATCGAGGGCCCAGGCCCAGTTGGTGCCGGTGGCGGCGTACCGGCGGAGCAGGGCGAGCGCGTCGCGCCTGCCGTAGGAGGCGAGGTGACCGAGGACGGCCAGGGCAAGGCCGGTACGGGACTCCTCGGTGTCGAAGACGTCCTCGACGGCGAAGAGATGGGCCTCGATCTCGTCCAGCTCGCCGTTCAGGTCGAGATAGAGCCGGGCGTAGTAAAGGGAGCGGTTCTCCACCTGCCAGTCGTGGCGGGGGTCGCTCAGCACGCAGTGGTTCAGGGCCGCGAGCGCTTCGGCGCGCGGGGCGGTGAGCGCGTGCAGCGTACCGTCGCCACGGCCCCTCTGGAGGAGGCCGAGCAGCGTACCGCTGGGCGCTATGACCGGATCGAACATGGGAAACAGCCTCACATCAAGCGTCGACGCAACCGGGGACGTGCTCTACCTGGCCGCGTGACAACACGTCGGGGCGCCCGCCGTTTCCTGCTTGCTGTAAGCCATTTTCCTCTGCCTCTCGTAGGTGGCCCATGCGGACCGCATCACGGTCCGCGCGGTGCGGCAACACCTGCCCAGCCATCGCGTCCGTGAATCACGACGTCATGATGACTCGGCAGTTCCATCTGCCGCGACCGAAATTTCGGCGGCCCTTTACCGCCTCCCCCGTTTTCTGTGTTGTGGCTGGTCAGCGCGGTCGGATCAGTGCGCGCCGAACAGTTCGAGCAATTCCGTCTTGGCGAACATCCGAGCGGTGTCGACGGCCGACGGGGTCCCCGCCGAGGGGTCGGCACCGGCCTCGAGAAGCACCCTGATCACTTCCGTCTCACCCTTGAACACGGCCCCCGCGAGCGGGGTCTGGCCCCGGTCGTTGATCCGGTCCGCCTCGGCGCCACGCTCCAGCAGTGCGCGCACCGCCTCGGCGTGGCCGTGGTAGGCGGCGAGCATCACCAGGGAGTCGCCCCGGTCATTGGTGAGGTTGGCCGGAACGCCCGCGTCGAGGTACGCCACGAGCGCCTCGGTCCGACCCTGCCGGGCCAGATCGAAGATCTTGGTCGCCAGCTCCACGACCTCGGGGTCGGGAACTTCACTCATCGCCGGACCGCCTCTCCATACAACCGTTCAGGTGAATCGCCAGGGTACTGGCTCGCGGGGCACATGACCCGATGTGCCCGAGGTAAAGATCACGGCGGACCCGGTCGGGCGCAAGAGCGCAGCTCATCCGGCCCAGGACGCCTCCGCCGAGTGGGGGAAATTCGCCGAAATTCACCCAGTTGCACCTTTTATCGTATGGATACATCCTGTGAGCCTGGAAGTACTCATGGTGACTGTCCCCACGAACCAGGAGAACTCAAATGATCCTGTCCATCTCAGGCGTGGTCCTGCTCGGCATCATCGTCTTCCTCTTTTTCAAGAAGGACGGACTCAAGGCCTCGCACGCCCTGGTCGCGGCCCTGTTCGGCTTCTACCTGGCCAGTACGGCGATCGCTCCGAGCATCAAGGCCGGCGGCGAGAGCCTGGCGAGCCTGCTCGGCGGCATCAAGTTCTGAGCCCGACCGTCCCGTCCGTACGCACCGTCAGGAGACCGCAGTGGCCCGGCGTCCCCTTCCTCGCATCCTGAGCACAGGCAGCGCGCAGATCGCCCGGAGTCGGGAGCTGGCCCGGACGGCGGCCGACAGTGCCACCGACGTCCTGCATCCGCTGATCACGATCAGCCGCGGACTGCGCCGGCTGGCCTCGGCCGGGCGGCGCAAGTGGGCGGACACCCCCAAGGACAAGCGCGGGCCGCTGCTGTTCCTGGTGGCCTCGGTGGTCCTGGTGGTGGCGCTCGTCCCGTACGGCCCGCTGCTCGCCGTCATCACCCTGATGGCGGCAGCAGCCTGGCAGGGCCGGGACCGCACCGAGCCAGCCCCCGAGGGCCCGGACGAATCCCAGACGGAACGCCTGAAGTCGCTGTACGAAGCCCTCGTGCCGTACTTCTCGACCGCGGAGGACCCGGCTCCCCTCTACTCCCACGGCGGTGAATGGGAGAGCGCCTTCCCGGCGTACGAGTTCGACGCCTCGGGGCGTGTCACGAGCCTCACGATCCGCTACCCGGCCTACTTCACCGACGGCGAGCCCGAGGCCCGCGCGCGGATCGAGCATCTGCTCACCGCGAAGTCGGGACGCGGCCGGGAGTACCGCTTCGCCTGGGACGAGGAGGGCAACCAGCTCTCCGTCTCGGTCCTGCCCCCGCTGCCCACCGACATCGCCGCCCAGCGTTTCGTCACGGCACCGGGCGAGACCGTCCTCGGCTTCACCGACCCGGGCGAGGTCCAGCGCACGCTCCCCCTCACCCACGGCGAGGAGCAGCGCGACATGCCGCCGGTCGTCTGGCGCACCGGCATCCGCTCCACCGAGCCGCATCTGCTGGTCATGGGCCAGCCCGGCAGCGGCACCTCCACCCTGCTCCGCTCGGTCGCCCTCCAGGCGCTCCAGTACGGCGATGTCGTCATCGTCGAGGGCGGCGGCACCGGCGAGTACGCCTGCCTGACCGGCCGCGACGGTGTCCTCGCCGTGGAGTGCGCGCTGGCCGGGGCGCTGGCCAGCCTGGAGTGGGCGGCGCACGAGACGGAGCGCCGGCTCATCGCCGTCAACCGCGCCCGGCAGGCCGGTCACCCGCCGCCGGACGACACCAAGCGCCCGCTGTGGATCCTGCTGGACCGCCCGACGGCCTTCGCCCACCTCGCCGCCACCGAGGGCCACAAGGACCCGCAGTCCCTGCTCCAGGTGCCCCTGCGCCACGGCCGCGCGGCGAACGTCACGGTCGTCGTGGCCGACCAGTTCGACGCCGCGGACGCCCTGAGCGAGTCCGTGCGCCCGCACACACGCGCGCGTGCCGTCCTCGGCCCCGCGACCGCGGAGCAGCTCACGGCGGTCCTCGGCGCGCCCCCGCACACCACCCCGATCAGCCAGCTGCCCCCCGGCCGCGGCTACGCCCGCCTGGGCACCGGCCCTGTCCTGCGCCTCCAGGTCCCGGCCACCCCGGACCCCTACGACGACGCCACGACGGGCGCCCAGCGCCAGGCCGTCCTGGACCTGCTCCCGCCGCGCACGACCCCGGCGGACGCGGAGCCGGTACCGGCGGAGGCGGTGCCGACGGAAGCCGTACCGGCCGAGGCACTCGCGGTGGAGGCCGTCGCGGCGGAAACGTCCCCCCTGCCCTAGCGGCTACGCAACAAACGTGCGCGGCGTCTCCCCACCCCCGGCGCCCCCGCTCTCCACCAGCCGGGCAGCCGCCGCCAGCCGCACCGCCGCCTCCTCGGCGACCGCGCCGCCCACGGTGAACGGCAGCCGCACATACCCCTCGAAGGCCCCGTCCACTCCGAAGCGGGGCCCTGAGGGCACCCGGACACCGACCCGCTCCCCCGCCTCGGCGAGCCGCGAGCCGGACAGGCCGCCGGTGCGGACCCACAGGGTCAGTCCGCCCTTGGGGACCTCGAACTCCCACCCGGGCAGCTCCCGCCGCACCGCGCTGACCAGCGCCTCCCGGTTCTCCTGGGCCTGGACCCGGCGCAGTTCCACCGCCTGCTCCCAACCTCCGGTGCTGAACAGCCAGTTCACGGCGAGCTGCTCCAGCACCGGGGTCCCCAGGTCGGCGTAGGCCCGCGCGGCGACGAGGCTGCGGATGACGTCCGGAGCCGCCCGGACCCAGCCGATGCGCATGCCCGCCCAGAAGGCCTTGCTCGCCGAGCCGACGGTGATCACCGTGGCCCCGGCCGGGTCGAAGGCGCACACCGGGCGCGGCATCGCGACATCCGGGTCCAGCCACAGCTCGGTCATCGTCTCGTCGGCGACCAGCACGGTCCCCGCCGAGCGTGCCGCGTCCACCATCGCCCGCCGCTGGTCGTCGTCGGCGAGGGCGCCGGTCGGGTTGTGGAAGTCGGCGACGACATAGGCGATCCGGGGCGCCGCGTCGCGTAGCACCTGCCGCCAGCGGTCCATGTCCCAGCCGGTGAGCCCCTCGGCCATGGCGACCGGCACCAGACGGGCGCCCGCCTCCCGCATCAGCTGAAGGATGTTGGCGTAGGACGGCGACTCCACGGCGATCCGCTCGCCCCGCCCCCCGAACAGATGGCAGATGGCGTCGATGGCGCCCATCGCGCCGGTGGTCACCATGATCTGCTCGGGCATGGTCGGGATGCCGCGCGCGGTGTACCGCTCGGCGATCATCGCGCGCAGCGCGGGCAGCCCGGCCGGATAGTCGCCGTGCGTGTGGGCGTACGGCGGCAGTTCCTCCAGGGCGCCCTGCACCGCGCGGGTGAGCCAGGGCTCGGGCGCGGGGAGCGCCGCGCAGCCGAGGTCGATCATCGAGCCGAGAGCCTCGGGGGGCAGCGGTTCGAGCCCCCGCGCGGGGAGCGGATTTCCGGCCGGTACGGCGGTCCAGCTCCCGGCGCCGCGCCGGGACTCCAGGAAGCCCTCGGCGCGCAGCGCCTCATACGCGGCGGCGACGGTCGTACGGCTGACGGACAGGGAGAGGGCCAGTTCGCGTTCCGCGGGCAGCCGGGCGGCCACCGGCACGCGGCCTTCCAGGACCAGCAGCCGGATGCCGTCGGCGAGCGCGCGATAGGCGGGCGGGCGGCGCGTACCGGGGCCCGCGGGGCGGTCCTGCTGGGAGCTGAGCAGCCGGGCGAGCTGAGCCGGCCCCACTGCCGAGGTCCACTGCGCCATGGAAATCAGTCCACCTTCCCCGAATTGGCCATGGATGGCCGTTCTCCTCAAGCCACAGGGTGTCATGACGCAGGCCACTACCACCACAGGGGGGACCCTCTTGTCCACCACGAGCCGTCTCGGGCGACGGTTGATCCAGCTGTACGTCGGTCTCGCGCTGTACGGGGCGAGCTCGGCCCTGCTCGTCGAGGCGGGCCTCGGCCTCGAACCCTGGAACGTGCTGCACCAGGGCCTGGCCGAGCTGACCGGCCTGACCATCGGCGTGGTGTCGATCATCGTGGGCGCGGCGGTGCTGCTCCTGTGGATCCCGCTGCGCCAGCGGCCGGGCCTCGGCACTGTCTCCAATGTGTTCGTGGTCGGCATCGCCATGGACGGCACTTTGGCCGCCCTCCCCGAGGCGCACTCACTGGCCGTCCGGATACCCCTGCTCCTCGCCGGTGTCGTCCTCAACGGCGTGGCCACCGGCCTCTACATCGCGGCCCGCTTCGGGCCGGGCCCGCGCGACGGCCTGATGACGGGGCTGCACAAGCGCACCGGGCGCTCGATCCGGCTGATGCGCACCGGCATCGAACTCGCGGTGGTCGCCTCGGGCTTCCTGCTCGGCGGCACGGTCGGCGCCGGCACCGTGCTGTACGCGCTGGCCATCGGCCCGCTCGCCCAGCTCTTCCTGCGCGTCTTCGCCGTGTCCCCGGCACCCGGCGGCAGCGCGGTCGTTGCCACCGGTCAACCCCGGCGGGCCATACTGCGACGGTGAGCACGCCGATACGCCACCCCTATCTCGACCATCCGGGCCCGATCCCCTTCGCCCACCGCGGCGGAGACGCCGACGGCCTGGAGAACACCCTGTTCCAGTTCCGCCGCGCGGTGGACCTCGGCTACCGGTACCTGGAGACCGACGTCCACCTCACTCGCGACGGCAAGCTGGTCGCGTTCCACGACTCGACGCTGGACCGGGTGACCGACGGGGCGGGCCGGATCTGCGACCTGCTCTGGGCGGACGTACGGCACGCGCGCGTGGCCGGCCAGGAACCGGTGCCGCTGTTCGAGGAGCTGCTGGAGGCGTTCCCCGAGGCGCGCTGGAACGTCGACGTCAAGGCGGAGCCCGCACTGCTGCCCTTCCTTGACCTGATCGAGCGCACCGACGCCTGGGACCGGATCTGCCTCGGCTCCTTCTCCGAGGCACGGGTGGTCCGGGCCCAGCGGCTGGCCGGGCCGCGCCTGGCCACGTCGTACGGCACGCGCGGGGTGCTGAATCTGCGGCTGCGCTCCTGGGGCGTGCCCGCGATGGTGCGCCGGTCGGCCGTCGCCGCGCAGGTTCCCGAGACGCAGTCCGGCATCCCGGTCGTCGACCGTCGCTTCGTGCACGCCGCCCACGCGCGCGGGATCCAGGTCCATGTGTGGACGGTCAACGAGGAGGACCGTATGCACCGGCTCCTGGACCTGGGAGTCGATGGCATCATGACCGATCACATCGAGACATTGCGCAAGGTCATGGAGGACCGGGGCGTCTGGGTCTGAGCCCCGGCGGCCCGCGGCCCGGACGGAAAAGCGAGGGGCGCGGGTGGACACCGGCACCATGGGCACCAAGGCGGCCGAAGAGGTCGCGCAACGGCGGCGCGAGCAGCGCGGCTGGTACTTCTACGACTGGGCGTGCTCCGTCTATTCGACGAGCGTGCTCACCGTGTTCCTCGGCCCCTATCTGACCTCGGTCGCCGAGGAGGCCGCCGACGCGGACGGCTTCGTGCATCCGCTCGGCATCCCGGTGCGCGCCGGGTCCTTCTTCGCCTATTCGGTGTCGCTGTCGGTGATCGTGGCCGTCCTGGTGATGCCCCTGGTCGGCGCCGCAGCCGACCGCAGCGGCCGGAAGAAGCCGCTGCTGGCGGCGGCCGCGTACACCGGGGCCGCGGCGACGACGGCGATGTTCTTCCTGGACGGCGACCGCTATCTGCTCGGCGGCGCGCTGCTGATCGTCGCCAACGCGGCGCAGTCCGTGGCGATGATGCTCTACAACTCCTATCTGCCGCAGATCGCCCCGCCCGAGGAACGCGACGCGGTCTCCTCACGCGGGTGGGCCTTCGGCTACGCCTCGGGCGCCCTGGTCCTGGTCGTGAACCTGGCGCTGTATCTGGGCCACGACTCCTTCGGCGTCTCCGAGACCACGGCCGTCCGCATCTGCCTGGCCTCGGCCGGACTGTGGTGGGGCGCCTTCACCCTCGTACCGCTTCGACGGCTGCGCGACCGCCGGGCAGCCTCGGACGGAAGGACGACAGCGACCGCGTCCGGCTTCCGGCAGCTCGCGGCGACGATCCGCGACATGCGCCGACACCCGCTCACCCTCGCCTTCCTGCTGGCATACCTCGTCTACAACGACGGCATCCAGACAGTGATCACCCAGGCGTCGGTCTACGGCTCAGAGGAACTCGGCCTCGGCCAGTCCACGCTGATCGGCGCGGTGCTACTGGTCCAGGTGCTGGCGGTGGCGGGGGCGCTGCTGCTGGGCCGGCTGGCCCGGACGTACGGCGCGAAGCGCACCATCCTCGGCTCACTGGTGGCGTGGACGCTGACCCTGGCGGCCGGGTACTTCCTGCCGGCCGGGGCGCCGGTGTGGTTCTTCGTGCTGGCGGCCGGAATCGGACTGGTGCTGGGCGGCAGCCAGGCCCTGTCCCGCTCCCTGTTCTCCCATCTCGTACCGCCGGGCAAGGAGGCCGAGTACTTCTCCGCCTACGAGGTGAGCGACCGCGGGATGAGCTGGCTCGGCCCGCTGCTGTTCGGGCTCACCTACCAGCTGACCGGGAGCTATCGCGACGCGATCATCTCGCTGGTGGCCTTCTTCGCGCTCGGATTCGTGCTGCTCGCGCGGGTTCCGGTACGGCAGGCGATCAGCGACGCGGGCAACCCTGTTCCGGCTAGGATTTAGCGTTCGGCGCGAAAGGGCTGTAGTGTACGCGTTTGGCCTGCCAGGCGTACCGTTACTGCGCGTCAAAGATGCCGAAACGCTGGGTGACATCTGCTAGCAGATGTGACAAACCGGGCGCCGGTGGGTAGAACAAGGGGCGGCTACGACGGCGACGCATGACCCGGAACGGGAATCTTTACCGCCGACCGGACGTTGACCGGATGACGACGACAGCGACACCTGTCCTGTGGGCGACAAGCCCGGGAGGCACGATTCATGAGTGAGCGAGCTCTTCGCGGCACGCGCCTCGTGGTGACCAGCTACGAGACGGACCGCGGCATCGACCTGGCCCCGCGCCAGGCCGTGGAGTACGCATGCGAGAAGGGGCACCGCTTCGAGATGCCCTTCTCGGTCGAGGCGGAGATCCCGCCGGAGTGGGAGTGCAAGGTCTGCGGGGCCCAGGCACTCCTCGTTGACGGCGACGGCCCTGAGGAGAAGAAGGCCAAGCCCGCGCGTACGCATTGGGACATGCTGATGGAGCGGCGCACCCGTGAGGAACTCGAAGAGGTCCTTGAGGAGCGCCTGGCCGTTCTGCGTTCCGGCGCGATGAACATCGCGGTCCACCCCAGGGACAGCCGTAAGTCGGCCTAGTCCTGCCGGGTCCGGAACCCGATTCAGCTAGACAGCACAAGACCGCGGGCGCCGTACGTTCGACGTACGGCGCCCGCGGTCTTGTTCGCTCAGTGTGCGTCGACTCAGTGCGTGAGCGGCGGGCGCGGGCCCTCGGGCGTGTCGCCCGGCTCGTCCCGGATGACCTCGCCCTGCACGACCTTGCCGTCGGGCCGGTGGATCCGGGCCTGCTGGAAGGCGTCGCCGAGGGTACCCGGTCCGGCCTTGCGGAGCCTCTTCTCGAGGGTGCGCTCCGTGTACCGCCCGAGCGCCTTCTGGACCGGCGGGATCAGCAGGAGCAGACCGACCACGTCCGAGACCAGGCCGGGCAGCATCAGCAGCAGTCCGCCGAGCATCATCAGGCCGTTGCCACCGCCGGAGGGGGCCGGGGTACCGCCGCGCTGCAAGGTCTCGTTGAGGTTCTGGAAGGCGCGCCGGCCCGCCCGCTTGATCACCACGGCGCCCAGCAGCAGGCCCGCGACCAGCAGCAGGAAGACGGTGAAGCCGCCCGCCGCGTCCGCGACCACGGTCAGCAGCCAGATCTCCAGCACCAGCCACGCGGCGATGCCCAGCGGCAGGAAGGTGCGCAGCCGGGAGCGCCGGGGCCGGGCGGGATGCGTGGGAGTCGGTGCGCCAGTCGTCATGCATCCAGTGTGCCTG
Source organism: Streptomyces davaonensis JCM 4913 (assembly GCF_000349325.1). Classification (GTDB taxonomy): domain Bacteria; phylum Actinomycetota; class Actinomycetes; order Streptomycetales; family Streptomycetaceae; genus Streptomyces; species Streptomyces davaonensis. The sequence continues at coordinate 8,023,896 of NC_020504.1, read as the reverse complement.
CACCCTGCTCAGTGCGGGATAAGCGGACGGTCAGCAGGGCGCGCGCAGTGGCAGGACTACGACCGGGGCGGCTGAGGCGGCTTGTTGGCGCGACCGAGGAGCTTCCCGGCCCGCTCCTGCGCACCCCAGGTGGTGACCCGCCACAGGGCCTCCACCAGAATGTCGCGGCTCATCTTGGAGTCGCCCAGCTCGCGTTCGACGAAGGTGATGGGCACCTCGATGACGTGGTAGCCCGCCTTGACCGCGCGACGGGCGAGGTCGACCTGGAAGCAGTAGCCCTGGGAGGCGACGTCGTCGAGGCCGAGGCCCTCCAGGGTCTCGCGGCGGAAGGCGCGGTAGCCGCCGGTGATGTCCCGCAGCGGCAGGTCCAGGGCCACGCGGGAGTACAGGCTGCCGCCGCGGGAGATGAACTCACGGCTCTTGGGCCAGTTCACCACCCGGCCGCCGGGCACCCAGCGGGACCCCAGGACCAGGTCGGCGCTCTTCAGCGCGGTGAGCAGCCGGGGCAGCTCCTCCGGCCGGTGGGAGCCGTCCGCGTCCATCTCGACCAGGACGCCGTAGCCCTTGTCCAGGCCCCAGCGGAAGCCCGCGAGGTAGGCCGCACCGAGGCCCTCCTTGCCCTTGCGGTGCAGCACCTGGACGTGATCGTCCTCGGCGGCCAGCTCATCGGCGAGCTTGCCGGTGCCGTCGGGGCTGTTGTCGTCGGCCACGAGGACATGCGCCTCGGGTACGGCCGAGCGCACCCGGCCGACGATCGCCTTGATGTTCTCCGCCTCGTTGTAGGTCGGAATGATCACCAACGCCGTGCCGAGCGGGCCGAACCGCTTCCCTGAGGCCTCCGCCTCACGGATCCCGTCGCCGTCGTTCACTGCTGCCCCTTCGTGTGCGTCCGCAGACGTCCACCTTAGTGGGCGCGGCCTGCGATTACGTGACATCACGTTCGTATGGTGGTGTCCAAACCACAAGAGCGGGGTAAGCATCAGGTTTTCGGATCATGCGCGCCCTCTGCGGAGGGGCCCGCTGCGGATGGGGGCCCGGCGCCCTTCGGGCCGACCTGGAACCCGCTGGCTGCGGGTCGACCTAAAGCCGTTGTCTACTGAGCGCCCGGGCCCCACCCGGGTCACACCTCCCCGACCGGCCGGAACGTTCCCTCGCCGTGGCGCGGGCGCTGCGGAAGTTCTCGGATCCCAGGTCGGGCGTCCGGTGGTGGACTCGGCCGAACCTACCGGCCCCCTGCCGTCGGCTGTCAACAACTGTTTGACCTGCGGGTCCGCACTCAGTGCCCTGGTCAGCGCGGAGGACGCGCAGGTCGCGCGACGGGGCGGCGGCGCCGGATCGGCGATACGCCACCCCCGGAGATCACTCGCCCGGCCGTACGAACACCGTCCGTCCGCCGACCACCGTGCGCAGACAGACCGGCAGGTCGTGGCCCGGGGTGAGATCGGGCAGGCCAGGGGTGCCGGAGCGGGGGTCGGTGGACCAGCGGGCGACGCGGTCGTCGGGAGCCTGGACGACCAGTTCGTCGGTGCGCCACACGGCGTAGTCCGCGGGCGCGCCGGGGACCAGCACGCCCGCGTCGTCGCGGCCGGTCGCGCGCCAGCCGCCCCGCGTGTGCGCGGTGAACGCGGCCCGCACCGAGACCCGTTGCTCGGGGGTGCGGTGGAAGGCGGCGGCACGGACCGTGCCCCAGGGGTCCAGGGGCGTGACCGGGCTGTCGGAGCCGAAGGCGAGCGGGACACCGGCCTTCAGGAGCGCCGCGAAGGGGTTGAGGGTGCGGGCGCGCTCGGCGCCCAGTCGTGCGGTGTACATGCCCTCCTCGCCGCCCCACAGCGCGTCGAAGGCGGGCTGGACCGAGGCGGTGAGACCGAGTTCGGCGAACGCGGCGATGGTCTCGGGCGTCAGCATCTCGGCGTGCTCGACGCGGTGCCGGGCGGCGCGGACGCGGGCGAGGCCGACCTTCTCGGCGGCGGCGCGCACGCCCTCGACCACGGCCGTCACGGCGGCGTCGCCGATCGCGTGGAAGCCCGCCTGGAGCCCCGCCTCGGTGCAGGCGGCGACATGGGCGGCGACGGCGGCGGCGTCCAGGTAGGCGATGCCGGTGTGCCCGGCGTCGGCGTACGGCTGGTGCAGACAGGCGGTGTGCGAGCCGAGGGCGCCGTCGACGAAGAGGTCCCCCGCCGCGCCGGCCGCGCCGAGCTCCCGTGCCTTGTCGACGTCCTGTTCGGCCCAGTAGCCGACGATCCGGGGCCCTGGTTCCTCGGCGGCGAGCCGGAGCAGGCCGGTGAAGTCGTCCTCGGAGGAGATGTCCGGGCCCGCGCACTCGTGCAGGGTGCCGATGCCGAGGGAGGCCGCGTGGGCGAGGGCGGCGCGCTGCGCCTCGACGCGCTGGGCGGACGTCACGGCGGCGAGCGCGGCGGCCCGCACGGTGTGGTGGGCGTCGGCGGTGAGCGGTCCGTCGGGCGCGGCGAGATCCGGCGTCAGTTCCAGCAGCGCGGTCGTCACGACCGCCGAGTGGACGTCGATACGGGAGAGATACAGGGGCCGTCCGCCGGTGGCCGCGTCCAGCTCGGCACGCGTCGGGGGGCGGCCGTCGGGCCAGCGGGCGGAGTCCCAGCCGTGCCCGAGCAGAACCCGGTCCTGCGGACGGGCGGCGGCGAAGGCCCGTACGAGATCCAGGGCCGCCGCCAGGGAGGGGGCGGTGGACAGGTCGAGGCCGGTCAGTGCGAGGCCCGTGGCGGTGGTGTGCACATGGGCGTCGGTGAAGGCCGGGGTGACCAGCGCGCCGTCCAGATCCAGGACCTCGTCCACACCGTCCGCGAAGGCGTCAGCGGCCCCTTCGGACCCGACCCAGGCGACCTGCCCCCGCTCGACGACCATCGCGGTGGCGAACGGGTCGGCGGGGCTGTGGACCTCCCCGCGGCGAAGCAGAAGGGTCTTGGACTCGGCGGTGCGCTCACTCATGGGGGACAGTCTCCCGCCTCGCCCCGCCCGCCCGGCACGCAGGTCGGCTCAGATGCGGGGTGGGCGTGCCTCGTAGGGCGTGGAGAGCACCACCGTCGTACGGGTGGAGACGCCGGCCAGGGAGCGCAGGCGAGCCAGCAGCTCCTCCAGCTCGTGCGGCGTGGCCACGCGCACCTTGAGGATGTAGTTCTCGTCCCCCGCGACGCTGTGGCACGCCTCGATCTCGGGCACCCCGGCGAGCCGGTCCGCGATGTCGTCGGGCGCGCTGGGGTCGAACGGTTTCACCGAGATGAACGCGGTCATGGGCAGCCCGACCGCCTCGGAGTCCACGACCGCGGCGTAGCCACGGATGACGCCACGCTGTTCGAGCCGTCGCACCCGCTGGTGCACGGCCGACGTGGACAGGCCCGTGGCCTTGCCCAGGTCTGTGTAGCTCATCCGCCCGTCCTTGACGAGCAGCTGCACGATCTGTCGGTCCAGCTCCTCCATGGCGCAAGAACCTACAGTGCCCCTGACCTCCTGGGACACCTGAGCGGCCCAGGTCATACCCGGTTCGTGATGTGACCGGCCGAAGTCCGGCGGAAGACTGTGAGCCGCCTGGGGGACAAACCGGCCGCGTCGGGCACCTGCGGGCGGCATGTGACGAACGCCACAGCCACCGAACCGGCTCCGTGATGTTCTCGTGATTACCGCCGAGACGGGACGGGAAGTGCTTGCTGTGGTCGAGGCCGCAGTGCCTGAACGGCCCAGCCCGAGGGGGAGAATCCCATGCAGAGTCTTAAGCGCCCTGGTCGTACCGGAGCCAAGCGCCCGCAGCTGGTCGTCGAGCCCGAGCCGGAGGGCGTCGAACCCGACGCGTCCGACTTCGCCGACGACGAGTTCGACGCGTACGACACCTTCGAGATGTACCGGGTGATCTGCCCGGACTGCGCCCAGCCCATCGCGCTGCTGGCGGACGAGGAGGTCCTGCCGGAGCACGCGCTGTGCGCCTCGCCGTGGAACCCGTTCGGCCTGACGGTGTGCGCCGGCACCGGCCGTCGCGCCACCGAGGCCCGCTCCGCGGACGAGTCGGCCGAACCCCAGGAGCAGGACACCGCGCTGCTGTTGACGCTCCCTCAGGGTCTTGACTGGCGGACCCAGCCCTTCTCGCACGTCGGCGGCCCGAGCTCGCGCCCGATGCGCGTGCCGGCGATGCGGCGCCACGCCGCCTGAGCGCAGGCGGCGCGGCACGACGTCGCTGTCGGATCGCTCAATCCCAGTAGCTGCCCTGCACCATGGCTCGCAGGCTGCCGTGGTGCAGGATCAGTGTGTCCGGGTCCGCCGGGATCTCGGCCTCGCCGAAGTGGACCTGGCGGTAGGCGATCCGCAGCATCACGACGCCGTGCCGCAGGGCGGCGTACAGCGTGTAGAAGTCCATGTCCCGCGGGGTGTGCCCGGTGAGTTCCGCATAGCGGGCCTCGACCCGGTCGCGGCGCAGGAAGTCCGGCAGGCCGCGCTGTCCGAAGGCCACCGTCAGGTCCTGGAAGAAGCGGTGCAGATAGACGGTCCAGCCGAGGTCGACCTCGCGCGGGGCCAGGGCCGCCATCTCCCAGTCGAGGACGGCCGCGGGTGCGAACACGTCGTAGACGACGTTCCCGATCCGCGCGTCGCCCCAGTTGAGCACGGGAGTACCCGGATCGCGCGGCCAGAGTTCCGCCAGGCGTGCGAAGGCGTCCTCGATCAGCGGTGAGCGGGCGAGGCCGTCAACCACCCATTCGTAGTAGGCGCGTTGGGCTTCGACGTGCCGTCGCAGCGTGTCGCCCGTGCCGGGAGGCGCCAGGAACTCGGCCTCCGGCAGCGGTACTTGGTCGTGCAGCCGGGCCAGCACCCCGACCGTCGCCGACTCCAGTCGCTCACGCTCCTCGTCACTCGCCGCGTGCAGCCAGTTGCCCTCGTAGGTGTACGGCATGACGTCCGGCGGCACGCGCCCCTCGACGCGCTCCATGACGAAGAAGGGCGCCCCGAGCGGGCCGGGATCCTCCTCCAGCCACAGCACCCTCGGTACGGGCACGTCCGTGCGCTCGGCGACGAGGCGCATCGTCCGGTACTGGCACGGCATGTCGTACACCGGGAAGACGGTGTACGCCGCCGGGTCCGCCGCCAGCCGCAACGCGCAGGAGCGCACCGGGGGTTCGGGGTGCTCGATGTCGAAGAGGAGGGTCTCGCTGGACAGGCCGTTGGACTCGGGGACGGTGACGCCGACGGCCTTGGCGCCGGGCAGCCGCGTGCCGAGCCAGGCGGTGAGGCGGCGGGCGATGTCCTCCGGATCGCGGGTGGTGGTGCGCGGGCGGGGTGCTGTGGCTGCCATGTGGTGGCCCCCTAGGGTGCGACCGAAGTGAAGTCCGCGAAGCCGCTCGGGTCGTGCCGCCCGAACGAGCCGTACTCGAAGATGCCGTGGCCGGTTCGTCCGTCCAGGCGGAAGCGCGCGGCGTGATCGGTGACGCCGTACGCGGCCAGGGGGTGGGCGTCGGTGAGGTCGTAGGTGCGCCGGTCGACCCAGCCGCGGCCCTGCCAGGTGCCGTGCTGCCAGTCGTCGGCGGGCGGGTAGCCGGCGCCGATCGCGAGCGGGGAGGAGGTGAGGACCTCCACCTGGAGTTCCCTCGGTTTGCGGACGTCGCCGAGGTGGACGAGGGCGCTCTCGGGGTGCCGGGTGCCCGGACGGTAGGTGATCTCGGCCTGGGGCCAGCCGAGTTGGCGGTCGCGGTGGCCGGGGCGGACCAGCGTCGCCTCGTTCAGTGAGCGGTGCCCGTCCGCGTCCTCCTGGACGATCACCATCAGGAACCGGTCCTCGAAGCGGACCGGGCACCAGATCCAGTGGAATCCCTCGGTCGGGTGCTCCTCGGCGAGCCGTCCGCCCTCCTCCCCCGGCACGGGCCGCACGCCCCAGCTGCGGTCTCGGGTGCCGGTCCAGTCGGCGGCGGTGACCCGGAACTCCTCGCCGGCCGCGCGGACGACCCCCGCCACGCTGCCCGCCTGCACGAACCGGCGCCCTTCGAGGGTGAGCCGGTCGCCGCGGCGCTGGAGGTGATGGGGTTCCCACAGGGCGGGGAAGTCGGCGGTCCACGTGAGGTCGTACGAGAGCGAGTCGTCGTCGCTCACCAGCCGCAGCCGGCGCAGTGGCTCCTCGACCTCGATCCGCAGCGGTCCGACGGCGAGCCGCATCCGGTCCTCGTCGAGCGCGTCCGAGGCACGTACGGCGTGCAGGGTGTCCCCCACCCGCAGGGTGGCGTAGGCGTCGATCACCCCGAGGTTCGGGTACACCCCGAGACCGACGATCAGCAGGGCACGCCCCTGGTGGTCGAGGATGTGGAAGATGCAGCGGTCGTAGGCGTTCCGGTCGCCGGTCGCCACGTGCTTCATGGACAGGGGGACCTGGTGCACCGGGTACTCGTCGAGCGGTACCGGGCGGTCGTCGTCGGCCACGGGAGACCTCCCTGGAGGCGGGCTGGCCTGACGGTACGTCAGACGGCCTCAGGTGGCCAGAGACGGAACCGGACGCCGACGAACGCACGGCCGATTCCGTCCATCGGTGACCTGCCCCGTCGCCCCCGCGTTGCCCTGGTATGACCCCCACCTATTCGACGACCGGGCGTCAACGACTCATCTTCGTGCCGCAACCCGCAGAATCGGTTCCGCTTGCCCCGCCGCAGCCCCCGGACCCGCCCATCTACCGGGATCTGATGCGCACTTGGGCCGACGGGGGCCGCACCCTGCCGGGCCGCCACGACCCGGAGTGGATCCGGCTGGCGGCGCCGACGGTGCGGCCCGGTGCGTTCAGCGCCCCTCGGGACCCGCGAGGTGACGGGCGATGACCATGCGCTGGATCTGGTTGGTGCCCTCGACGATCTGGAGCACTTTCGCCTCGCGCATGTAGCGCTCGGCCGGGAAGTCCGCGGTGTAGCCGTACCCGCCGAGAATCTGCACGGCGTCGGTGGTCACCTTCATCGCGGTGTCGGTGCAGTGCAGCTTGGCCATGGCGGCCTGCTTGGCGAACGGCCGCCCCGCGTCCCTCAGCCGCGCCGCCGACAGGTACAGCGCCCGGCCGGCCTCGATCTGGGTCGCCATGTCGGCGAGCATGAACCGCAGGCCCTGGAAGTCGGAGATCGGCCGCCCGAACTGCTTGCGCCCCGCCGCGTACGCCACGGCCTCGTCCAGCGCCGCCTGGGCCACGCCGATCGCGCAGGCCGCGATGCCGAGGCGCCCGGAGTCCAGCGCGGACAGGGCGATGGCGAAGCCCTGTCCCTCCTCGCCGAGCCGCCGGTCGTCGGAGACCCGTACGCCGTCGAAGTGGACCTGTGCGGTCGGGGAGCCCTTCATGCCCATCTTCTTCTCGGGCGCCGCCGCGCTCAGCCCCTCGGCGTCGCCGGGCACCAGGAAGGCGGTGATCCCGCGCGGGCCCTCCTCGCCGGTGCGGGCCATGACCGTGTAGTAGTCGGCGATGCCGCCATGGGTGATCCAGGCCTTCGTCCCGGTGATCACCCAGTCGTCGCCGTCCCGCACCGCCTTGGTGCGCAGGGAGGCTGCGTCGGAGCCGGAGGAGGGCTCGGAGAGGCAGTAGGCGCCGAGCAGTCCGCCGCCGAGCATCGCGGGCAGGTGCTCGACCTGCTGCTCCTTGGTGCCGTAGGCGGCGAGCGCGTAGGAGGCCAGGGTGTGCACGCTGACCCCGAGGCCGACGGTGAGCCGGGCGGCCGCGAGCTCTTCGAGGACCTGGAGGTAGACCTCGTACGGCTGATCGCCGCCGCCGTACTCGGAGTCGTAGGGCAGGCCGAGGAGGCCCGATTCCGACAGCAGGGCGAAGACCTCGCGCGGGAAGCGTCCGGCGTCCTCCTCCTCGGCCGCCTTCGGGGCGATCTCACGCTGCGCGATGTCGCGGACGAGCGAGATCAGATCCCGGGCCTCGTCCGTGGGCAGTTGCCGGTCCACCGGCTGCGGGGCGCGGTCGGGCATGGCGACGCTCTCCTCCCTTTTCGGGCGCATCGGCGGGCGTGCGCCTTGGGTGGGGCGGCTCCGCCGGGTCTCACTGGGTACGGGCCGATGCCCGCACTCCCGGGTCACGGAAGCTGCTGACCAGCGGCTCTGCGCTGTGAGTATGCCCGATCGGAGGCACTGAGTCACCAGTTAACGACCGCTTACTCCAAGATAACTCAAGCTCGGGGAAATTGGTCCGAACCATTGACCGGACTGGTCTAGTCCTCCTAATGTGCGGGCACAACGCTTTACCGCGTTCATGCCAATCGGCGCGCGTTCCCCTCTCCCCCACGAGGAGACACCCGAATGCACATTCCCCACCGCACCCGATTCCGGGCGCTGGTCTCCGCCGCCTGTGCGGCCGTCCTCGGCGCCGGACTGCTCGCCGGGGCGGGTACGGCCACCGCGAAATCCAGCGCTCCCGCGGCCGAGGCGGCCGTGGACGCCAGAGCGGCAGGCGCCAAAGCAGCGGGCTCCAAGGTGATCGGCTATTTCACCGAATGGGGCACCTATGACCGCAAGTACTACGTCAAGAACATCCAGACCTCGGGTTCCGCCACCAAGCTCACCCACATCAACTACGCCTTCGGCAATGTCACCGGCGGAAAGTGCGCGATCGGCGACAATTACGCGGCCACCGAGCGGACCTACACCGCGGCCGAGTCGGTCGACGGCGTCGCGGACACCTGGGACCAGCCGCTGCGCGGCACCTTCAACCAGCTGCGCGAGCTGAAGAAGAAGCACCCGAACCTCAAGGTGCTGTGGTCCTTCGGCGGCTGGACCTGGTCCGGCGGCTTCGGCCAGGCGGCGCAGAACCCGGCCGCGTTCGCCCAGTCCTGCTACGACCTGGTCGAGAACTCCAAGTGGGCGGATGTCTTCGACGGCATCGACATCGACTGGGAGTATCCGAACAGCTGCGGCCTGACCTGTGACACCAGCGGCCGTGCGGCCTTCAAGAACCTGATGAAGGCGCTGCGCGCCAAGTTCGGCACCAACAACCTGGTGACCGCGGCGATCACCGCAGACGCCACGGCCGGCGGCAAGATCGACGCGGCGGACTACGCGGGCGCGGCCCAGTACGTCAACTGGTACAACCCCATGACCTACGACTACTTCGGCGCCTGGGACGCGGCCGGGCCGACGGCCCCGCACTCGCCGCTGACCTCCTACTCGGGCATCCCGAAGGCCGACATGCACAGCTCGGCGACCATCGCCAAGCTCAAGGGCCTCGGCATCCCGGCCTCCAAGCTCCTGCTCGGCATCGGCTTCTACGGCCGCGGCTGGACCGGAGTGACCCAGGCGGCGCCCGGCGGCACCGCGACCGGCCCGGCGGCCGGGACGTACGAGCAGGGCATCGAGGACTACAAGGTCCTGAAGACCAAGTGCCCGGCGACCGGCAAGGTGGGCGGCACCGCCTACGCCAAGTGCGGCAACAACTGGTGGAGTTACGACACCCCGGCGACCATCGCCTCGAAGATGACGTACAAGAACCAGCAGGGCCTGGCGGGCACGTTCTTCTGGGAGCTGAGCGGCGACACCGCGAACGGTGAGCTGATCAAGGCCATCAAGTAGCCCCTGGCACGGGGGACTTGAAGGGGCGGAGACCACGAGACTCCGCCCCTTCGTCATGCCCTCATGGGTTACGGCGGGCGGGCTGCGGGGCCTGGTAGGACGGGTCCAGTTCCTCCACGGCACGCAGGGCGCCGCCCAGGGTCTTCACCAGCAGATCGCGCATGGTGTCGCGGGAGAGTTCGGGGCGGTCTATCCAGTCCAGGGCCGCGCCCTCGACGCTGCACACCCAGGCCAGCAGGCTCATCCGGGCCAGCGGGGCGATGTCGGTACGGCCGTACGCGCCCTCGGCGATGGTCGCGACGATCGCCTCGCGCACGCCGTCCCGGATGCCGTGCACCTCGGTGTCGAAGCCGACGCCACCGCTGACGATCGTGCGGTAGGCGGCCTGGTTGTGCTCGGCGTAGCGCAGATAGCTGTCGATCGTGCGGTGGACCCGGTCCACCGGGGGCAGTTCGACGCCCCCCGCCGCGAAGGTGACCAGGTCGGCGACGGAGTCCTCGATGATCGCCAGGTAATAGCCGCGCTTGGACTGGAAGTAGTAGTAGATCAGCCCCTTGGCCACATGGGCCTGGCGCGCGATGTCGTCCATGGAGAGCGCGTCATAGGACGTGTCGGCGAACAACCTCCGCCCGATGGCGATGAGTTCGGCGCGCCGAGCCGCCGATCGCTCGGTGCCGCGTGCCCGGGGTCGTCCGACGGCAACGTGCTGCTGACTGTTCACATTTCGACCCTGGTCTCAAGCGGGCGGCGGGACCTCCGCAGTATGGCAGGTTCGAATATGTGTCAGGTCACATCGGGTCAGAGCAGACCGAGTTGGGTCACGAGCATCGCGACGACCACGACGAGGGTCCAGCCCAGGACGTGTTCGAGGATCTTCGGACCGTCTTCCCTGGGGCCGCCGGTGCGGACCCGGGTGGCGGTGGCTGCATTCGTACTCATCCGTCCACCTTGCCACCGGCCGGGGCTTTTGCGGCCGAGACCTTGGTCACAGGGACGGCCCCCGGGAAGGCTCCGGGGGCCGTCGTACGACGTCTCAGCGCACGCCCACCGCGGCGAGCGCCATGCGCTGGCGCACCGAGGGACGGGACGGGAAGTACAGGTAGCAGACGCCTCCGGTGCCCGAGACGACCTTGCCACTGGCGTTGTACCGCTTGGTGCGCAGCCAGATGTTCTCGAACTCCCGCCTGAGGTACACGCGCCGCACCGCCGCGTTGGTCGGCGAGTTCGGGTCGTTGGCGATCACGTCGCCCTCGGCGGTGAAGCCGATCACGGTCATCAGGTGCCCCGAGGTGCCGTAGCCCGCTCCGGTCAGCTCCTCCTTCAGGAAGGACTGGGACGTTATGGCCGGGATGCCCGCGGCGATCAGGGTTTCCAGGTCGGTCAGCGAGCCGAGCCGGGTGACGACGCCCTGGAGATCCTTGAAGGTGGCCGCGTAGGCGGCGTTGAACGGCCAGTTGCCGCAGCCCTCGTACTGGTGGTCGAAGGTGTACCGGGCCGCGTGGCAGATCTGCGGATCGGCGAACGCCGGGTCGACCCAGGCCAGTTGCTCCGGGGTGAGCCGGCCGCCCCAGTACTCGATGATCATCTGCGAGGAGGTGGGGCTGCACCAGGCCTCGCCGCCGTTGTCGTACTCGGGGTACTGGCCGATGTGGATCTCCTGCGAGTACCGCGGGACCGCCAGTTCCTGGGCGAGGCCGGGGGTGGTGGCGGGGACGGTGAAGCGGTCCTCGATGTCGGAGCCCATGGCGCCGAGCCGCCACACGGTGGGGGTCTTCTTCGTCCCCGGCTTGCGGTAGAGGGTCAGCCGCAGCCGGTAGGAAGTCAGGCGCAGTCCGGTCGCCGGGTCGTCGATCGCGAAGGTGTCGGTCCAGATCGTCGACTTGTCGTCGGTCTGGTCGTCGACGGAGGTCCGCTTGATGTCCTCGTCCCCGGCGGCCCAGCGGCCCATCACGTACCAGGGTGTGTCGGTGCCGTCGGAGTAGGTGCCCTTCAGCTCGATCTGGATCCAGGTGCCGGCCGGGGCGTGCGCGTTCCAGGACGCTATGGCCTCGGTCGAGGGCACCGAAAGCCGGTGCACGGGCGAGGTCCAGCTCGCGTACTCCCAGGTGGCGGTGGTGCCGGTGTGCGGGTCGGTGTAGTCGGCGAGGCCGATCGGCGACCCGATCACCAGGCCGGGACGGACCCCGGCCACGGCACGTGTGCCCTTGGCGGCGCCGGAGCGCCAGTCGGTGTACGTCGTCCAGGCGCGGTTGTCGATCCGGGCGCCCGCGGCACGCGCGGGGTCGGCGGTGGGGGTGCCACTCGCGGCGGCGGCCGGGACCGAGCCGGCACCGCCCGCCACGGCCGCGGCGACCGCGGCGGTCAGAACGGTTCTGCGGGACGGCTGTTCGGATCTGCTCATGGGCGGAAGACCCCCAGGTGTCCGAGTCGGGGCAGGTCCATTGCACGGTGTGTGCGCCAACTATGGACGTAAGCGGAGACCGCTGCCAGCACTTCGGAGCATGCCGCGGCAGGAATATTGGACTCGACCACTGGCATCACCCGAGCGCCGGATCACTAGACTTCCGGTGCACGCACCACTCACCCCGGGACCCGTCATCCACCAGCTCGCCTCGCGGCTCCACAGCCTCCCCGCCTCCTGCGGTCCGGTCCGTCTGATCGGGATCGACGGGCACGCCGGGTCCGGGAAGTCGACGTTCGCCGGGCGGCTGGCGCGGGCACTGGGCGGCGCGCCCGTGCTCCGGCTCGACGACATCGCCAGCCACGACGAGCTGTTCGACTGGACCGACCGCCTGCTGGCCCAGGTGATCGCGCCGCTCTCCCACGGCGAGACCGCCCACTACGCCCCCTACGACTGGCACACCCGCCGCTTCCGGCCCGCCGTCCCGCTGCCGCCCTCCCCCGTCGTCCTCGTCGAGGGAGTCGGCGCCGGGCGCCGGGCGCTGCGGCCGCATCTGGCCTTCCTGCTCTGGATGGATCTGCCGCGAGCGGAGTCCTGGGCGCGCGGCCGCTCGCGCGACGGCGAGGAGCAGCGGGAGTTCTGGGACGGCTGGGTCGCGGCGGAACGACGGCACTTCGCGGTGGACCCCTCAAGGCCCTTTTCGGATGTCCTGGTACGGCAGTGCGCGCAGGGGTACGAGCTGCGTTCCGGGCCTGCCGGGACAGGTGAAACGGACCACTTCCTCACGCTCAGTGAGGGACCATCCGCAATGTGGTGAAGCTGTGAAGAGGCGTCCTTTCAAAGTTGCCTGAGTGTCCCAACTCGGCTTGACCCAAGGGCCGTACAGGTCTTACGTTCTCAATGTGCGGTCGTCGAAGGCCGCCCCAAGACGCGAAGCCCCCGGTTGTTCCCCCGTGATCGGGGGCTTCGTTCTGCCTTCACCCCGTTTTCCGGCCGCGCCGGGGCGTGATTCGCTCACCCTCGGTCACCATGTCGTGCTCTCCTCGTCTGCTCCCACCTCGCCAAACGGCCGGTGCGGCACCCTGGGGCGGGCGACGCCACCGCAGGTACGATGCCCTCGGTGCGACCTGGACCGTTGCTCCGCGCACCGTTGCAACTCCGGTCCGCGGTACGGCGGTTCGACTCCAGCGGCCGACGGGTGACGGCCCGGCGGCCAACCGACGGGGGCACGGTTTGTGGGGGACGTGATGGACTTCGGCATGCAGGGCCCCGAGGCCCCGGCCGACCTCGCCTGGTTGCGAGGCGTGGACGCCTACACGATGGGCGCTTATCCGCAGGCCGAGGAGGAGTTCCGCACCGCGGTGCGGATGGATCCCGGGATGGCCGACGGCTGGCTCGGCCTGCACGCGCTGCGCGTGGACACGACGACCGCGCTGCTGCGGATGTTCCGGCACCGGGACCGCTTCGGGGAACAGCGCGCCCGGCACCGGCGCACCCTCAACTCCTGGTACTGGCTCGGCTGGTGGGTGCAGCCGGTGCTGGAGAGCCCGCGCGATCTGCTGCTCGCGCACGCCTCGCACTGGCTGGACGGGCGGCATGTGCCGGAGCTGGACCGGGCCCTCGCCGGTCTGCCGCCGGTGGACGCCGATGCCCAGGTCCGCTTCCTGCACGCCTGCCGTGCCTATCTGGTCAAGGACTGGGAACAGCTCGTCCGGCACACCGACCCGCTGCTCGACGACCCGATGCTCGGCATCGAGGCCGGGCTGTTCGGCGGGATGGCCCGGGTCCGCCTGGAGATGTACGGCCAGGCCGAGCCGCTGCTCTCCGCGGCCCTGATGCGCTGCCGCAGCGAGCAGCCGCAGCGCAAGGAGTTGCGGTACTGGCTGGCACGCGCCCATGAGGGCACCGGCCGGTCGGCGGCCGCGCTGCCGCTGTACCGGGCCGTGCACCGCGTGGACGCCGCCTTCATGGACACCTCGGCCCGGCTCGCCGCGATAGCCGAGGGCGACGGGTACGACGAGGCCGGCGATCTGGCGCCGATCACGCTCACCGGGCTCGGCCAGGACTCCGTGGACGGACCCGACACGCTCGATCCGCTCTTCGGCGAGGGCCGGGACCTCAAGCTCTCCGGGCCTGAACTGGCGTCCTCCGGCCCGCTGCCGCCGGTGCCCGATCCGGCCGTGCGTGAGCGGGTGAACCTTCCCGGCCAGCCGCCGCCCGCGGGACCGACCGATCCGGCGTTACTCGAGGAGGCGCTCGCCGAACTCGAGCGCATGGTGGGCCTGGAGCCGGTCAAGCGCCAGGTCAAGGCGTTGTCGGCGCAATTGAACATGGCCCGGTTGCGGGCGGGGCAGGGGCTGCCGGTCCAGCCGCCCAAACGGCACTTCGTCTTCTCCGGGCCCTCCGGCACCGGCAAGACCACGGTTGCGCGCATCCTGGGCCGCGTGTTCTACGCCCTCGGACTGCTCGGCGGCGACCATCTCGTGGAGGCGCAGCGGGCGGATCTGGTCGGTGAGTATCTCGGGCAGACAGCCGTGAAGGCCAACGAGCTGATCGACTCCGCGCTCGGCGGTGTGCTCTTCGTCGACGAGGCGTATTCGCTGTCCAACTCCGGCTACGGCAAGGGGGACGCGTACGGCGACGAGGCGCTTCAGGTGCTGCTGAAGCGGGCGGAGGACAACCGGGACCACCTGGTCGTGATCCTGGCCGGGTACCCCGAGGGCATGGATCGGCTGCTGGCCGCCAACCCCGGGCTGTCCTCCCGCTTCACCACTCGCGTGGACTTTCCCTCGTACCGGCCCCTGGAGCTCACCTCCATCGGCGAGGTGCTCGCCGGGGAGAACGGTGATGTGTGGGACGAGGAGGCGTTGGACGAACTGCGGTCCATCGCCGGGCATGTGGTCGACCAGGGGTGGATCGACGAGCTGGGCAATGGGCGGTTCCTGCGGACGCTGTACGAGAAGAGCTGCGCGTATCGGGATCTGCGGCTGTCGACTTATCCCGGGACGTTGACTCGGGACGACTTGTCGACACTTCGGTTGCCGGATCTGATGCAGGCGTATGGGGAAGTCCTGTCGGGTCGGGGACCTCAGGATCCGCCGGGGATGTGAGGCGCGCCCACGCGCCCCCGGAGGGGCGCGTGGTGCCCATGCTCAGCTGGCCAGGGCCTGCTTCGGCAGAGCCCTGTGGGCGGGGTCCGTCACCTCGCCCACCAGCAGTTCCAGTACGTCCTCCAGGGCGACCAGGCCCAGGACCTTGCCCGAGGCGTCCGCTACCTGCGCCAGATGCGTTGCCGCTCGGCGCATCACCGTGAGGGCGTCGTCCAGGGGGAGTTCCGGCCTCAGCGTGGTCATCGGGCGCCAGACCTGCTGGGGTACCGCGCGTTCCGAGTCCTCCAGGTCCAGTACGTCCTTCACGTGCAGGTAGCCCATGAAGGCGCCCGTCTCGGCCACCACCGGGAAGCGGGAGTAGCCGGTGCGGGCGGTGAGGTCGACGATCTGGCCCGGAGTGACCGAGGGCGGGACCGTCACCAGGGACTCCCGGCGCAGCAGGACGTCCGTGACCGGACGGGAGCCCAGTTCCAGGGCGTCCTCCAGGCGTTCCTGTTCCTCGGGGTCCAGCAGGCCCGCCTGGCCCGCGTCCTCCACCAGCCGGTTGAGCTGCTCGCTGGTGAAGACCGCCTCGACCTCGTCCTTGGGCTCGACCCGGAAGAGCCGCAGGATGCCCTGGGCGCAGGCGCCGAGGGCGACGGTGAGGGGACGGCAGAGGCGGGCGAAGGCGACCAGGCCGGGGCTGAGCCACAGCGCGGCCTTCTCCGGCGCGGCCATCGCGAGGTTCTTCGGGACCATCTCGCCGATGACGAGGTGGAAGAAGACGACCGTGGCGAGGGCGATGACGTAGCCCAGCGGGTGGATCATCGCGTGCGGAAGGTGGATCCACTCGAAGAGCGGTTCCAGGATGTGCGCGACCGTCGGCTCGGCGACCGCGCCCAGGGTCAGTGAGCAGATCGTGATGCCGAACTGGGCCGCCGCCATCATCTGCGGCAGGTGTTCCAGGCCGTACAGGACCTGTCGGGCGCGGGCCGTGCCGAGCGGTTCGATCTGGCTGCGGCGGACCGAGACCAGCGCGAACTCGGCGCCGACGAAGAAGCCGTTGGCGAGCACCAGCAGCGCGGCGAAGAGAAGTTGGAGCACGCTCATCGGGCCGCCTCCACCACGGGGGCGGTGCGAACGAGGCGTACCCGCTCGGCGCGGTAGTGGCCGACCTGGCGCACCGACAGCCGCCAGCCGGGCAGTTCGGCCTTGTCGCCGGGGACCGGGATCCGGCCGAGCAGATCGGCGACCAGACCGGCGACGGTTTCGTACGGGCCCTCGGGCACGTCGAGTCCTATGCGCAGGAGGATGTCGACCCGGCAGCTGCCGTCGGCGTCCCAGGCGGGCCTGCCGTCCTCGGCGGGGGCCGAGGCGAGTTCGGGGAGATCCTTGGCGTCGTGCTCGTCGCGGACCTCGCCGACGATCTCCTCGACGATGTCCTCCAGGGTGACCACGCCCGCGGTGCCGCCGTACTCGTCGACGACGACCGCGATGGGCTGTTCGCTGCGCAGCCGGGCCAGCAGCGGCCGTACCGGCAGGGTCTCGGGGACCAGCAGGGCGGGGCGGGCGATGCGGCCGACGGGAGTGCGCAGCCGATCGGCGGCGGGGACGGCGAGCGCGTCCTTGAGGTGGACCATGCCGACGACCTCGTCGATCCGCTCCCGGTAGACGGGGAAGCGGGACAGTCCGGTGGCGCGGGTCAGGTTCACGACGTCCTCGGCGGTCGCCGACGACTGGAGCGCGCTGACCTTCACGCGCGGGGTCATCACGTGCTGCGCGGTCAGCTCGCCGAGCGACAGGGTCCGCACGAACAGGTCCGCGGTGTCCTGCTCCAGGGTGCCGGCCTGGGCGGAGTGGCGGGCCAGGGAGACGAGTTCACCGGGGGTGCGGGCGGAGGCCAGCTCGTCGGTGGGCTCGATGCCGAGCGCGCGGACGAGCCGGTTGGCGACGGCGTTCAGCGTGGCGATGACCGGCCGGAAGACGCGCGCGAAGAGGTGCTGCGGGCCCGCGACGAACCGCGCGACCTGGAGCGGACGGGACACCGCCCAGTTCTTGGGCACGAGTTCGCCGATCACCATCTGCACGGCCGAGGCCATCAGCATGCCGACGATGACGGCGACCCCGGAGACGGCGCCCTCGGGGATGCCGAGCGCGGTGATCGGGCCGTGCAGCAGCTCGGCGAGCGCGGGTTCGGCAAGCATGCCGACCACGAGGGAGGTGATGGTGATGCCGAGCTGGGTGCCGGAGAGCTGGAAGGAGAGTTCCTTCAGCGATTCGACGACCGTACGGGCGCGGCGGTCACCCTCGGCGGCGGCCTTCTCGGCCTCCGGGCGCTCGACCGTCACCAGGCCGAACTCAGCCGCCACGAAGAAGCCGTTGGCGAGGATCAGCAGGAATGCCGCGGCAAGCAGCAGCAGGGGGATGGTCATGCCGCCGCCTCGGTATGTCGGGAGGGGGCGGCGCAGGTACTACAGGACGATCCGTCCATCGCTGGAGGGAGTCACTCCTCGGGTAGCAGGAAACCGCTGAGGCTCAGGGAGAGCGTCAGCGGCGGAGGCGCCGGGAAAACGCCTCCGCCAACAGATTAATCAAGACAGGGCTGTCTACGGCAGATCCCTTGTGCCGCGGGCCTCCACGAGCGCCCGCAGCGCGCGGGCGTCGGCGATGGCCTGCTGCTTGGCGATGCCGGGCTGGATGCCCAGGGCGGGCAGGCTGGTGCCGTCGCTGAGGTTGAGGAAGACCCAGGGGTCGCCGGGCCGGAGGTTCACCTGGATGATCTCGGCCCAGTCCAGCCGCCGCCTGCTGGCGATGTTCACCACGGTCACACCGGAGTCGTCGGCGACGACCTTGACCCGGGCGAGCATCGCGAGGACGCCGAACATCAGCGCGCCGGTGAGGATGAAGCTCAGGCGCTCACCGGGGCCGAGCTTCTCCAGCAGCAGGGCCACCGCGCTGATCACCACGAAGATGGCGACACCGGCGGTGAGCAGCACGGCGCGGGTGCGGCCCGGCCGGAAAGTGACGGGAAGGGCGGGGAGTTCGGACATGACGTACGGCTCTCAGAGACGGCAGGCGTGGATGGCCGTCGTCAGGATGGCCCGCGCGCCGATGTCGTACAGGTCGTCCATGATCCGCTGGGCTTCCTTGGCGGGGACCATCGCGCGGACGGCGACCCAGCCCTCGTTGTGCAGCGGGGAGACGGTCGGGGACTCCAGGCCCGGGGTGAGCGCGACGGCCTTCTCCAGCTGCTCGACCCGGCAGTCGTAGTCCATCATCACGTACGTCCGGGCCACCAGGACGCCCTGGAGGCGGCGCAGGAACTGCTGCACCTTGGGGTCATCGGCGTCGGCGCCGGTACGGCGGATGACGGCGGCCTCGGACTTCATGATCGGCTCGCCGAAGACCTCAAGACCGGCGTTGCGCAGCGAGGTGCCGGTCTCGACGACATCGGCGATGACCTCGGCGACACCGAGCTCGATGGCCGTCTCGACGGCGCCGTCGAGGTGGACGACGGAGGCCTCGATGCCGTGCTCGGCGAGGTGGCCCTCGACGATGCCCTCGTAGGAGGTGGCGACGGTCTTGCCCTTGAGGTCCTCGATGCCGTTCGCGGTGCCGGGCTTGGCGGCGAAGCGGAAGGTGGAGCGGGCGAAGCCGAGCGGGAGGATCTCCTCGGCGTCGGCACCGGAGTCGATCAGCAGATCGCGGCCGGTGATGCCGATGTCGAGGCGGCCGGAGGAGACGTAGATCGCGATGTCGCGGGGGCGGAGGTAGAAGAACTCGACCTCGTTCTCCGGGTCGACGATGCGCAGTTCCTTGGACTCCCGGCGCTGCTGGTAGCCGGCCTCATGCAGCATCTCCGCCGCAGGGCCTGACAGGGAACCCTTGTTGGGGACGGCGATGCGCAGCATGAGGTCGGCTTCCTTTGTGTGAGATGCGTGAGATGTACGGGTGTGCGGCGGTGGCTCAGAGGTGGGCGTAGACGTCGTCCAGGGAGATCCCGCGGGCGACCATCATCACCTGGACGTGGTACAGCAGCTGCGAGATCTCCTCGGCTGCCGCGTCCTTGCCCTCGTACTCGGCGGCCATCCAGACCTCGGCGGCCTCTTCGACGACCTTCTTGCCGATGGCATGGACCCCTTTCCCGACCAGTTCGGCGGTGCGGGAGGTGGCGGGGTCGCCGGTGGCGGCCTTGTGCTGGAGCTCGGTGAAGAGCTCCTCGAACGTCTTCTTGGACATGGTGACGCTCAGCCTATGCCACATACCCGGTTCGTCAGCGCCAGGGTTCAGATACTGAACGCAGGGTGGCCGCGGTGGCGACCGCCGCGGTCACCGCCTCGTGCCCCTTGTCCTCGTTGGAACCGGGCAGCCCGGCCCGGTCCAGGGCCTGCTCCTCGGTGTCGCAGGTCAGCACGCCGAAGCCGATCGGGACCCGGGTCTCCACCGAGACCTGGGTCAGACCCTGGGTGACGCCCTGGCACACGTACTCGAAGTGCGGGGTGCCACCCCGGATGACGACGCCGAGGGCGACGACGGCGTCGTAGCCGCGGCCCGCGAGGACCTTGGCGACGACCGGGAGCTCCCAGCTGCCCGGGACCCTGAGCAGGGTCGGCTCGTCGATGCCGAGGTCGTGCAGGGCGCGCAGGGCGCCGTCCACCAGGCCGTCCATCACCTTTTCGTGCCACTGCGCCGCGACGACGGCGACCCGCAGATCGCCCACGCCCTGTACGGACAGTTCCGGTGCACCCTTGCCGCTCACGTCTCTCCTTGATGAGGTTTCTGCTACTGGTTGCCGCACGCGGAGACGGGGGCCGCCTCCAGCCAGGGCAGATCGTGTCCCATCCGGTCCCGCTTGGTGCGCAGGTACCGGAGGTTGTGCTCGCCCGCGGTGACGGGCATCGGCTCCCGGTCGGTGACCTCGATGCCGTGCTGGACGAGCGCGTCGGTCTTGTCGGGGTTGTTGGTCATCAGACGGACGCTCCTGACCCCGAGGTCCCGCAGGATCTGGGCGCCGGCCGCGTAGTCCCGGGCGTCGGCGGGCAGGCCGAGTTCCAGGTTGGCGTCCAGGGTGTCGCGGCCGCGCTCCTGGAGCTCGTAGGCGCGCAGCTTGGAGACCAGGCCGATACCGCGTCCCTCGTGGCCGCGGAGGTAGACCACGACGCCGCGGCCCTCGGTCTGGATGCGCTCCAGTGCGGCGTCGAGCTGGGGGCCGCAGTCGCAGCGCAGGGAGCCGAAGACATCGCCGGTGAGGCACTCGGAGTGGACGCGGACCACGACGTCCTTGCCGTCGCCGATCTCGCCGTGCACCAGGGCGACGTGCTCGACGCCGTCCACGGTGGAGCGGTAGCCGTAGGCGGTGAAGGTGCCGTGCACGGTCGGCAGGTGGACCTCGGCCTCGCGGCGGACGGTGGGCTCGGCGGAGCGGCGGTAGGCGATCAGGTCCTCGATGGAGATGATCGTCAGGCCGTGCTTGCGGGCGAACGGGATCAGCTCGGGCAGCCGCAGCATCCGGCCGTCCTCACCGGCGATCTCGACGATGGCGCCGGCCGGGCGCAGCCCCGCGAGGCGGGCCAGGTCGACGGCGGCCTCGGTGTGGCCGTTGCGGACCAGGACGCCGCCGGAGCGGGCGCGCAGCGGGAAGATGTGGCCGGGACGGACGAAGTCGTCGGACTGCGCCGTGCCACTGGCCAGCAACTGGAGCGTGGTCGCGCGGTCCGAGGCGGAGATGCCGGTGGTCACGCCGTGGGCGGGCGCGCCGTCCACGGTGACCGTGAACGCGGTCCGCATGGACTCGGTGTTGTTCTCCACCATCAGCGGGATGCCGAGCCGGTCCAGCTCCTCGCCCTCCATGGGGGCGCAGATCATGCCGCGGCACTCGCTCATCATGAACGCGACGATCTCGGGGGTCGCCTTCTCGGCGGCGATGACGAGGTCGCCCTCGTTCTCCCGGTCCTCGTCGTCGACGACCACGACCGGGCGGCCGGCCGCGATGTCGGCGATGGCCTGCTCGACAGGGTCGAGCGACCAGTTCTCGATGTTGTCGGTGCTGTACAGAACGGATGAGGTGCTCACGCGGGCGCTCCTTCCAGGACGGGCCGCGAGTCCCTGCGGGAGCGCAGCCACCAGTCGCGCATGCCCCACAGGACGAGTGCGCCGTAGATGACGTAGACGAAGCCGGAGAAGGCGTAGCCGTTCGCGAAGTTCAGCGGGACGCCGACGAGGTCGACGAGGAGCCAGGCGAACCAGAACTCGACCATGCCGCGCGCCTGGGCGTACATGGCGACGATCGTGCCGACGAAGATGTAGGCGTCCGGCCAAGGGTCCCAGGACAGGCTCGGGTACGCCTTGAAGAGCAGGGCCACCGCGACGGTGCCGACGGCGGCCGCCGCGATCATCGCGCCGCGCTCCGCCCAGGTGGCGAAGCGGACGGAGACCTTGCCGTCGGCGGCCTTGTCGGTGCCGCGGTTCCACTGGTACCAGCCGTACAGCGCGACGGCCATGACGACGGCCTGCTTGCCGGCGCTGCCGGTCAGATGGCCGTAGAAGGCGCCGAACAGGACGAGGCCGGAGAGGAACTGGACCGGCCAGGTCCACAGGGAGCGCCGGAAGCCCAGCGCGAGGGTGATGAGGCCCAGGATGTTGCCGACCATGTCCGACCAGATGATGTGCTGGTCGAACAGGACGAAGGCCTCGGAGTTGAGCCAGTTCACTTGGCTGCTCCCAGCAGCCGCTCGACGTACTTGGCGACGACGTCGACTTCCAGGTTGACCGGGTCGCCGGGCTGCTTGAGGCCGAGCGTGGTCAGGGCGAGGGTGGTGGGGATGAGGCTCACGGTGAAGTAGTCGGGGCCCGCGTCCACGACGGTCAGGCTGATGCCGTCGACGGTGATGGAGCCCTTCTCCACGACGTACCGGGCGAGGTCATCGGGGAGCGAGATCTTGATGATCTCCCAGTTGTCGGAGGGCTTGCGCTCCAGCACCGCGCCGGTGCCGTCGACATGTCCCTGCACGATGTGGCCGCCGAGGCGGGCGCCGACCGCGGTGGGGCGCTCCAGGTTGACGCGGGAGCCGATGTCGAGGGCGCCCAGGCTGGAGCGGTTGAGGGTCTCGGCCATGACGTCGGCGGTGAACTCGTCGCCCTCGTTGTCCACGACCGTGAGGCAGACGCCGTTCACCGCGATGGAGTCCCCGTGCTTGGCACCCTCGGTGACGACGGGGCCGCGCAGGCGGAAGCGACAGGCGTCACCGAGGTTCTCGACGGCGGTGATCTCGCCCAGCTCTTCGACGATTCCGGTGAACACTTCCCGGGTCCTCCTGCCTCATAGGGGCACGGACTCCGGGGCTGTCGATGACGACAGAGAACACGGACTGCGGCACCGGGAACGACGCCGGAAGGACCCGTCCCACGAGGGAACGAGCTCACATCGGCGGCGCGCACGAATGCCCGCCCGCCGCGCACTGCCTCCCATCCGGACTTTAACCGTCGGTCCAGGAATTTCACCTGGTCAACCGGCCGCTGGAAGCGGTCGGGTCGCGGACTGTAACCGCCGGTTCGGACTTTCACCGACCCCGGAGTGCGCTGCTTCTGGTACAGGGCCAGTGTGCCACGCCCGGCAGGCGTCCATGCGGGTGAGGGCTGTGGGGTGGCTCACAGGCCGTCCGCCTGGACTCCTTCGACGCTCCCTCAACGCTTCTTCAACCCTGAATTGGTCCATACCTATTGACGCATTGGTCTAGTCCTCCCTACTGTCTGGCCAACTTCCGTGGAGAGGAACCGACTTGCTGTCACCCAACCGAGCGAGAACCTCCCTGCTCGCGGGCGCCGCGGCCATCGCCGGGCTGCTGCTCGCCGGGCTCCCGGCCACCGTCTCGCACGCCGCCGACCAGGAGTCCTGCCGCCCTGACGGGCTCTACAAGACCCCCGGTGTGGACGTCCCGTACTGCTCGGTCTACGACGCCGAGGGCCGGGAGAAGATGGGCGCCGACCACCAGCGCCGGGTGATCGGCTACTTCACCGGTTGGCGCACCGGCAAGGACGGCACCCCCGCCTACCTCGCCCCGGACATCCCCTGGGACAAGGTCACCCACCTCAACTACGCCTTCGCGCACATCGACGGCTCGAACAAGATCTCCGTCGGCGCGGACAGCGCGACCAACGCGGCGACCGGGATGACCTGGCCGGGGGTGAACGGCGCGGAGATGGACCCGGGCTTCTCCTACAAGGGCCACTTCAATCTGCTCAACAAGTTCAAGAAGCAGCACCCGAACGTCAAGACGCTGATCTCGGTGGGCGGCTGGGCCGAGACCGGCGGCTATTTCGACGACAGCGGCACCCGCGTGAACTCGGGCGGCTTCTACTCGATGGCCACGAATGCCGACGGCTCGGTGAACCAGGCGGGCATCGACATCTTCGCGAATTCCGCCGTCGACTTCATCAGGAAGTACGGCTTCAACGGCGTCGACATCGATTACGAGTACCCGACGACCATGAAGGACGCGGGCAACCCTCTCGACTGGTCGATCTCCAACGCCCGCAGGGCCGGTCTGGTCAAGGGCTACGCGGTCTTGATGAAGACCCTGCGCGAGAAGCTCGACCGGGCGGGCGCGGCGGACGGCAAGCACTATCTGCTCTCGGTCGCGGCGCCGTCCTCCGGATATCTGCTGCGCGGCATGGAGACCTTCCAGGTGCAGAAGTACCTGGACTACGTCAACATAATGTCGTACGACCTCCATGGCGCCTGGAACGAGTACGTCGGCCCGAACGCCTCGCTCTTCGACGACGGCAAGGACGCCGAACTCGCCGCCGCGGGAGTGTATTCGGCCTCCCAGTACGGCGGAATCGGCTATCTGAACACCGACTGGGCCTATCACTACTTCCGCGGTTCGATGCCGGCCGGGCGCATCAACATCGGACTCCCCTACTACACAAGGGGATTCAAGAACGTCATCGGCGGGACCGACGGGCTGTGGGGCAAGGCCGCGACCACGAACTGTCCGGCCGGTTCCGGGCTGACCAAGTGCGGTGACGGCGCCACCGGTATCGACAACCTCTGGCACGACCTCGACACCAACGGCAAGGAGTCGCCCGCGGGTTCGAACCCGATGTGGCACGCCAAGAACCTGGAGAAGGGCGTCGTCGGGGACTACGTGACGAAGTACGGCTTCCCGGCCGACACCCGGCTGACCGGCAGCTACGCCCGCAAGTACGACTCCACGCTGGTCGCGCCGTGGCTGTGGAACGCCGAGAAGAAGGTCTTCCTGTCCACCGAGGACGAGCAGTCGGTGAACGCCAAGGCCGACTACGTGGTGGCCAACGGCATCGGCGGCACGATGGTCTGGGAGCTGGCCGGTGACTACGGCTGGAACGCGACGAAGGGGCAGTACGAGCCGGGTTCGACGCTGACCACAGCGATGTACGAGAAGTTCAAGTCCGCCTCCCCGTACGGCGCGACGGTCTCGAACAAGGCGCTGCCCACGCAGGCCGTCGACATCGGCGTGGAGTTCGGCGAGTTCAAGCTCGGTGACTCCAACTACCCGATCACGCCAAAGGTGAAGATCACTAACAACACCAAGTCGGCTCTGCCGGGCGGTACGGAGTTCCAGTTCGACTACTCGACCGCCGCACCCGCCAACGCCTCCGACCAGTCGGGCTTCGGCGCCAAGGTGATCAGCAGCGACCACACCGGTTCCAACGTGGGCGGGCTGAAGGGCGACTTCCACCGGGTCTCGCTGAAGCTGCCGAGCTGGCAGTCGCTGGCGCCCGGCGCGTCGGTGGAGCTGTCGTTCAACTACTACCTGCCGGTGTCCACGCCATGGAACTGGACGGTGAACATCAGCGGGACGACGTACTCCCTGGCCGGGAACCTGGGTCGCGGGACCACGCTGGTCGAGCCCGGATCGGGCGGCACCCCCACCCCGGACCCGACCGACCCGACGCCTACTCCGACTCCGACGCCCGGTGCCTGCACCGCGCCCGCCTGGAACTCCACGACGGAGTACGGCGGCGGCACTCAGGTCTCCCACAAGGGGCACTCGTGGAAGGCCAAGTGGTGGACGAAGGGCGAGGAGCCCGGAACCACCGGTGAATGGGGGGTGTGGCAGGACCTCGGCGCCTGCTGACCCCACGCGAGAACCGGCCCGGCGGCGGTGACGACGGCCCTTGCCCGCCGCCGGGCCTCCAACGCAGCGCGTCTGGCAGGGTGAACGGCATGACGACCGCGACCGCCGACGAGTTCGAGACCCACCGCCCCCGGCTGTTCGGCCTGGCCTATCGCATGCTGGGCTCGGCCCAGGAGGCCGAGGACGCCGTCCAGGACGCGTATCTGCGGTTCAGCGCCGCCGACCGTACGGAGATCGCGCGCCCGTCGGCCTGGCTGGCCAAGGTCGTCACCAACCTCTGTCTGTCCCGGCTGACCTCGGCGCGGGCGCGCCGGGAGGAGTACGTCGGGGAGTGGCTGCCGGAGCCGGTCCTGACCTCCGACGGCGCGCTCGGGCCGCTGGAGTCCGCCGAGCAGCGGGATTCGGTGTCGCTGGCGATGCTGGTGCTGCTGGAACGGCTCACTCCTACGGAGCGGGCCGTTTTCGTGCTGCGGGAGGCCTTCGCGTACGGCCACCGGGAGATCGCCGAGGCGCTGGAGCTGACCGAGGCCAACTGCCGTCAGCTGTACCGGCGAGCGGTGCGGCGGGTGGGCGAGCCGGAGTCCCGGTTCGAGGCGGAGCCGAAGCGGCGGGAGGAGCTGGTCGAGTCCTTCATCTCGGCGGCCCGGGAGGGCGATGTGGTCGCGCTGGAGAAGCTGCTGGCGGCCGATGTGACCTGG
This sequence comes from Streptomyces davaonensis JCM 4913, assembly GCF_000349325.1. Classification (GTDB taxonomy): domain Bacteria; phylum Actinomycetota; class Actinomycetes; order Streptomycetales; family Streptomycetaceae; genus Streptomyces; species Streptomyces davaonensis. The sequence continues at coordinate 7,998,050 of NC_020504.1, read as the reverse complement.
ACCGGCGACGGGGGCGGCAAGGTCAGCGCGGCGCGGCGGCCGATCGAGGGCCGGGACCATGTGTTCCGGTTCCTGGTGGGGTCGCGGCGGACGTTCCTGGCCGGGGTGGAGTTCTCGGCGGTGGAAGTCAACGGGGCGATGGGCATGGCCGCGTGGTTGGACTCCACCTTGATCTCCGTCGTCGCCTTCGAGACGCGGGACGGAGTGATCACCCACGCGCGGGCCGTGGTGAATCCGGAGAAGCTGGGATTCGTGAGTCGTCAGCTGGCACGGGCGTAGTTGTTCCGATCCCTGTCACATTCCGACCGCTGTCACATTTCGCGGGTGTACCCGGTCTGAGCTGACGTAGGGGTCCCAGTCCGGGGCTCCGGACTGCGAAAGGACGAACGGCATGACCACGATCCTGGTGACCGGCGGTACCGGAACGCTCGGGCGGCTCGTCGCCGAGCGGTTGCGGGCGGACGGGCATGAGGTGCGGGTGCTCAGTCGGCATGCTCAGCCGTACGCCGTGGATCTTCGGGCGGGGGGTGCGGGGTTGGACGCGGCCGTGTCGGGGGTGGAGGTGATCGTGCACTGCGCGAGTTCGCCTCGGGGCGGGACGAGGAGGCGGCGCAGCATCTGATCGCCGCCGCGCGGAAGGCGGGGGTGGGGCATCTGGTCTTCATCTCGATCGTGGGGGTCGATCTGGTGCCGCTCGGCTACTACCGGAGCAAGCTCGCCGTGGAGCGGCTGGTGGAGGGGTCGGGGATCGGGTGGACGATCCTGCGGGCGACGCAGTTCCATGACCTGCTGGCCCAGGTGTTCGGCTCGTTGTCGAAGTCGCCGCTGATGTTGTTGCCGGCCGGGGTGCGGGATCAGCCGGTCGCTGTCGCGGAGGTGGCGGATCGGTTGACGGAGCTGGCCGCGGGGGCGCCAGCGGGGCGCGTCGAGGACGTGGCGGGGCCGGAAGTGCGGTCGTTCGAGTCTCTGGCCCGCGCGTATCTTCGGGCGACCGGTCGCCGGCGTCCCGTCCTGAACGTCCCGCTGACCGGAAAGACGTACCGAGCCTTCCGCGCGGGTGGGCATCTGGCGCCGGAGCGGGCGGTGGGGAAGGGAACGTTCGAGGAGTACCTGGCGGAGCGCTTCCGCGACTGACGGTCCCTTTTTCGCCCTCGCCGCCCCTACCCGTCCCATCCCAGGGGGCTCTGCCCCCTGGACCCCCGCTCCTCAAACGCCGACGGGGCTGGGTTTAGCCCGTCCGGCGTTTGAGGACGAGGCCCCTTCAGGGCCGATCGGGGGTCTGGGGGCGGCAGCCCCCAGGGGATGGGAATGGGTAGGGGCGGCGGGGGCGAAGGAAAAGACTGCTACACGCCCCGGTTCTGCCTCAGGCGTCAGGCCGACCCGAGCTGTGATAGCCGAACAGTTCCTCCTGCGCCCTCTCCCTCGCCGTCAGCAGCGCGCCCCGCAGCACCGCCTCGCCGCCCAGTTCGCTGGCCCGGACCTCCGTCGGGAGGGGGGACAGCGCTGCCAGGCGGGACTGGACCAGGGTGGCCAGGGGTTGCCCGCCTGCTCGGCCGATTTCGCCGGCCAGGACCACGCAGCCGGGGTCCAGGACGGAGGTGACGGCTGCGGCACCCAGGGCCAGGCGGTCGGCGAGGGTGTCGAGGAAAGCGGTGTGGGGTGGGAGGGACGGTTCAGCCGTCGCTGTTCGTACCAGGGCCGCTGCCCTCGGCTCGCCAGGCTCCGGAGTCGCCGTCACCCCATGCGTCGCCGCCAAGTCGGTGATTGCTGCCGCACACGCCAGGGAGTGGAAGCCGCCGCCGCAATCCGTGGCCGAGGGCAGCCCCGTGGTGCCCGGCACCGGCAGGAAGCCGATCTCGCCCGTGCCGCCCGACGCGCCCCGGCGAATGATGCCGTCCAGCATCACCGCCGCGCCCACGCCCACGCCCAGCCAGAGCAGCACGAAGGTGTCCCGGTCGCGGGCGGCGCCGTCGCGCTGCTCCGCCAGGGCCGCGAGGTTGGTCTCGTTCTCCACGCTGACGCGTGCTTCCGGCAGCCGTTCCTGGAGGGCCGCGACCAGGCGCCGGTGCCACTCGGGCAGGCCGGACGAGTTGCGCAGTTCGCCCGTGCCGGGGTCGATCAGGCCGGGCGCGCCGATGCCGACGGTGTGCGGCATGTCCACGCCCGCCTCCTTCACCGCCCGCTCCACCAGCGCCACCGCCTGCTCCACCGCGGGCCCGGTGCCCACCCCGGTGTCGATCGGCGCCGACGCCTCCGCCAGGACCCGCCCGAGCAAGTCGGACACGGTCACCGAGACGCCTTCGGTGCGCACGTCGAGCGCCGCGAGGTGGGCGCGGTCGGCGACGATGCCGTACACCTTGGCGTTCGGTCCGCGGCGTTGTTCGCCGGACTCCCCCACGACCTCGATCAGTCCGGCGGCGGTGAGGCGTTCGACGAGGTCGGCCACGCTCGGGCGGGACAGGCCGGTCAGTTCCTTCAGCCGTCCCGCCGTCAGCGGGCCCTCCTGCTGGAGCAGGCTCAGGGCCAGCCGGTCGTTGATGACCCTGGCGGTGCTGGGGGATGCGGGCATGCCGGGATCCTTCCAGATCAGCGGCGACGAGCGAGGAGCGGGCATTAATTCCCTATCTATCAGGCAGGGTTCCTGATAGTTTACGGCACCGGCATGACAAGGGAGGGGTTAGAGGATGAGTGACGTGGTCCCAGACGGACGCGAGGTGCGGCGGGCGCGCTATGCCGTGGCCGCCGTCTTCACCGTGCACGGCGCCGTGACCGGCTCGTTCGCCACCCGGGTGCCCTGGATCCAGGACCATGCCTCGGTGAGCGCGGGCCAATTGGGACTGGCGCTCGCCTTCCCCGCGCTCGGCGCCTCGCTGGCGATGCCGCTCGCCGGAGGCATCACCCACCGCTTCGGCGCCCGCAACGCCCTGCGCGCCCTGATCGCCCTGTGGACGCTCGCCCTGCTCCTGCCCTCCCTGGCCCCGAACCTCCTCACGCTCTGTCTGGCCCTGCTCCTCTTCGGTGCCACCGCCGGCATGGCGGACGTCGCGATGAACGCCCTCGGCGTGGAGGTGGAGAACCGGCTGGGCCAGTCGATCATGTCCGGCCTGCACGGCATGTGGAGCGCGGGCGCGGTCCTCGGCTCGCTCGGCGGCACGCTCGCCGCACAACTGGGCACCGACGCCCGGCTCCACCACGCGCTGGCGGCGGCCCTCCTCACCGTCCTCGGGGTGGCCGCGTGCGCCTGGGTGCTCGACCTCCAGCCGGCCCAGGACGAGGAACCGCCGCCCCGGTTCGCGCTGCCGCCCCGCTCGGCGCTGCTCATCGGCGCGGTCGGTTTCTGCGCGGTGTTCGCGGAGGGCGCGAGCCTGGACTGGTCCGCGGTCTATCTCCGCGACGAACTGGACAGTTCGGCCGGTCTGGCCGCCGCGTGCACCATGGGCTTCACGCTCACCATGGCCCTCGCCCGGATCGCGGGCGACAAGGTGGTGGACCGGTACGGCGCGGTGCGCACGGTCCGGTACGGCGGTGTCCTCGCCGCGGCCGGCGGGCTGCTGATCGTCCTCGCGGGCCATCCCGCGGTGGCGATGACCGGGTTCGGACTGATGGGCCTCGGCATCGCGGTGGTCGTACCGCTGTGCTTCGCCGCGGCGGGCCGCAGCGGCCCCAACCCCAGCCAGGCCATCGCGGGCGTCGCGACCATCACATACACCTCCGGGCTCATCGCGCCCGGCGCGATCGGCGGTCTCGCGCAACTGACCAGCCTGGTGGTGTCGTTCGCCCTGGTCACGCTGCTGGCGAGCGGTCTGGCCGGCTTCGCGGGCGTGCTGCGCACCGCGGAGCGCAAGCCCGCGACGGTCAGCAAACCGGACACGGCGGTCCCCGACCCCCGCCCCTGACACCCAAGCGGACGATCAGCATCCTCTTCCACCCCTGACAATGGTCCGGACACTCGCACGCACAACCGAAAGCGAAACCGCACCATGGATCTCGGCGTCCGCTGGAAACTTCACGGCGATGGGCGCACCCCGGCGCCCGGTGCGGTGGTCCGGCCCGATGAACGGCTCTCGTGGCCGCGCACCGCCGGGCTCGGCGCCCAGCACGTGGTGGCGATGTTCGGAGCGTCCTTCGTGGCCCCGGTCCTGATGGGCCTTGACCCCAACCTGGCGATCATGATGTCGGGCGTGGCGACGATCGTCTTCCTGCTCGCCACCCGCGGCCGGGTGCCCAGCTACCTGGGCTGCTCGCTGTCGTTCGTGGGCGTCGCCGCCGTCATCCGGGCCGACGGCGGCACCAGCGCCACCGTGACCGGCGCGGTCCTCGTCGTCGGTGTCGCGCTGTTCCTGGTGGGTGTCGCGGTCCAGAAGTTCGGGGCGCGGATCATCCACGCCGCGATGCCGCCGATCGTCACGGGCGGGGTCGTGATGCTGATCGGCTTCAACCTGGCCCCGGTCACCGCGACCACCTACTGGCCCCAGGACCAGTGGACGGCCCTGCTGGTCATGCTCTTCACCGGTCTCGCCGTGGTCTGTCTGCGCGGCTTCTGGTCCCGGATCGCGATCTTCCTCGGCCTGGTCTTCGGCTACGGCATCTCCTGGGCCTTCGACCGGATCTTCGGGCGGATCCACTCGGCCGACGCGAGCGGCAAGGTCACCGACCACTGGCGCCTGGACCTCTCCGCTGTCGGCCAGGCCGACTGGATCGGCCTGCCCACCCTCCACGGCCCGTCCTTCGAGTGGTCGGCGATCCTGGTCGCCCTGCCCGTAGTGATCGCCCTGGTCGCCGAGAACGCCGGGCACGTCAAGGCGGTCGGCGAGATGACCGGCGACGACCTCGACGACAAACTCGGCACCGCGATCTCCGCGGACGGCGTCGGCTCGGTGCTCTCCACCGCGGTCGGCGGCCCGCCCACCACCACCTACTCCGAGAACATCGGCGTGATGGCGGCGACCCGCGTCTACTCCACCGCCGCGTACTGGGCCGCCGCCTGCTTCGCCCTCCTGTTCGGCCTGTGCCCGAAGTTCGGCGCGGTCGTGGCCGCGATCCCGGGCGGTGTCCTCGGCGGCATCACCGTCATCCTGTACGGCATGATCGGCCTGCTCGGCGCGCAGATCTGGATCAACGCCGGGGTGGACCTGCGCAATCCGCTGAACCTGGTCCCGGCCGCGGCGGGCATCATCATCGGCGTCGGCAACGTGACCATGGAGTTCACCGACACCTTCGAGCTGAGCGGCATCGCCCTCGGAACGCTGGTCGTGATCACCGGCTACCACGCCCTGCGCGCCTTCGCCCCGGCCCATCTCAAGACCCAGCAGCCGCTCCTGGACGAGGGCACGTCCTCCTACGACGAGGCCAAGTCGTAGGCGTACGACGCGGAGAAGGTCCCCGGCGTCCCCTTGCACCCGTCGGACTCCCCCGGCAGCTTCACCCACAGATAGCCGTCGATGCGGGCCTCGCCGGTGCTGAGCGTCGGGGTCCGGCCCAGCGCCCGTCCGGCGGGGTCGCACCACTCGCCGTCGGCCGGGGCGCCGTTGCCGTTGCGGCTGGTGTCGATGACGGCGCCGAGGGAGGCGGGGCCGCCGAGGGCGTCGAGGACCTGTCGGTCGTAGGCGATCTCGGCGGCCGTGGTGTGGAAGTTGGAGACGTTGCTGAAGATCCCGTCGGAGGAGGCGGACGAGGCGGCGCCCGCCTGCTTCAGCCAGCCCGCCTGCTTGCCGGGGGCGTGCCAGCCGGAGTGCCCGGCGTCGTAGTAGACGCGGGCGTTGGGGTTGGCGTCCTTCAGGACGCGTCCGGCGCGGGCCAACGAGGCGAAGCGGTCGGCCCGTTGGCCTCCGGAAAGGCACTCGGACTGGGCTATGGAGTCGGGTTCGAGGACCACGATGACATCGCCGGAGCCGAGGCCTGCGGCGAAGCGGTCGATCCAGTCGTCGTAGGCGCCGAGGTCGGGCGCCCCGCCCTGGCTGGCCCCGCCGCAGTCGCGGTCCGGGATCGCGTACGCCACGACCACCGGGGTCCGGCCCTGGGCGGCGCCGCCCGAAGTGACCGCGCGGACCCGGGCGGTGATGGTGTCCGGGGTGAAGTCGGCGAACCACACGGCGGCGGGCTGGGCGGCGATCCGGGACTGGATGACGCCGTGCCGGGGATCGCCGGAGTTCGCGCCGACCCAGTCCAGCACCTGGGAATCGGGGTGCCGGTACAGCTGGGTGGAGACGGCGGTCGTGCGCCGCTCGGTCCTGGTGGGCGAGGGCGTCGGGCTCGCCTCCTTCTTCTTCGTCCTCTTCGGCGAGGGCTCGGCGGAGGGCGACCCGGACGTGGACGGGGACGGCGGTGGCTCGACCGGCAGGGTCTCAAGGCGCGGGGAGTAGGTCGTATCGGGGCGGGCCTCGTCGGAGCCGCCCCCTTCGTCGAACGCCGAGATCATCCCGGCCGCGGTCCCGACGGCGACCACGACGGACGCGGCCACCACCATGGCCCCCCGCCGCGCGGACCGTCGACGCGCGGACCTCCGTGCTGCCAGTCGCTGCGCACGTGAGCCAGCCACGACGCTCTTCCCCCTCCCCCAACGGCGGGTGCGTTCCCCCGTTCTGGGGAAGCGTCGGGCCCGCCGGTACTTCCGCCAGCCTAAAGCTGGGACTCTGCCCCCATGGCGCAATGCGAACAACTCACCTCACCCGTGGACTCGGTCATCCGCCGTATGCGCGCCCTCGACACGGAGCTGCCCGCCCGGGACGGCGTCGCCGTCTTCAACCGCGTCTACCTGGCGGTGACGGAGGCGGTGGACCGGTCCATCGACACCGGCCGGTTCGCCGACGCGCGGGCGGCGATCACGCTGGACGTGCGGTTCGCGGAGCGCTACCTCACAGCGGTCGACGCGGTCGCCGACGAGCGGCGTCCCCCGGCCTGTTGGCGGCCCCTGTTCCAGTTCCGCCGCCATCCCGGCGTACGACCGTTGCAGTTCGCGCTGGCGGGCATCAACGCGCACATCGGGCACGATCTGGCGCTCGCCCTCGTGGACGCCTGTCGTACGCTCGACTGCGAACCCGTCGAGCTGGAGGACGAGTTCGACCGCGTGGGTGATCTCCTCGTCTCGCTGGAGGAGCGCATCCGCGAGGATCTGATGCCGGGCCCCGACCTTTTGCAGATCGCCGACCCGCTCACCCATCTGCTCGGCTCATGGAGCCTGGAGCGGGCCCGGGACGCCACGTGGTCGGCAGCCCGGGCACTGTGGGCGCTGGGCCGACTCCCCGATCTGGCCGCGGAGTTCACCGAGCGCCTGGACGCGGCGGTGGGGTTCGCGAGCCGGATGCTGCTCACCCCGCTGCCGGACTGAATCAGTCCTCCGGCAGCTCCACCGGCGCGATCTCGTCGTACAGGTCGCCCGGACCGGGGTTGGTCGCGTCCGTCGAGCCGCCGAGGTGGTGCATGACGCCCCACACCGCGTTCAGCGCCGTCTGCACCGCGCCCTCGGCCCAGCCGGCCGTCCAGGAGATGTCGTCACCGGCGAGGAAGATGCCCCGCTTGTCCTCGGGCAGCCGGTCCTGCATGAAGTGCGTGAACAGGCGCCGCTGGTAGCGGTAGTGGCCGGGCAGGTTGGCCTTGAACGCGCCCATGAAGTAGGGCTCGTTCTCCCAGGACACGGTCACCGGGTTGCCGATGATGTGCTTGCGGATGTCGACCTTCGGATAGATCTCGCCGAGCGACTTCAGCATGACCTCCATCCGCTCCTGCGCGGACAGCGGCAGCCACTTCAGGCTGTCGTCGCACCAGGTGTAGGAGAGGCAGATGACGGCGGGCTTGTCCGGGCCGTCGTCGAGGAGGTAAGTGCCGCGCGTCATACGGTCGGTGAGCGTCATCGACATGACGTCCCGGCCGGTCTGCTCGTCCTTGTCCAGCCAGAACGGCCGGTCGACCGGGACGAACAGCTTCGAGGACTCCATGTAGTGGGTGCGCTCGATCGCGGTCCAGTGGTCGATCGGGAAGAGCGAGTCGTCGCAGTCGATCTTCGACAGCAGCATCCAGGACTGCGCGGTGAAGATCGCGGCCTGGTAGGTGCGGATGTCGCCGTCGGCGTCGGTCACCGTGATCCGGTTGCCCGCGGTGCGGTTGAGCCGGGTGACGGCCGGGCGGGGCGCGCCGTTCTCGTGCAGCGAGGCCAGCGAGGTGCCGTGGGCCCAGTGCACGATCTTCTCCGGCTCGCGCTCCCACAGGCGCAGCGGGAGCTGCTGGGAGCCGCCGACGATGCCGCGGTGGTGGTCGTCGGCCTCGGTGTAGACGACGCGGAGGATCTCCAGGATGGAGTTGGGGAAGTCGGTGTCCCAGCCGCCGGTGCCGAAGCCGACCTGGCCGAAGATCTCGCGGTGCCGAAAGGACTTGAAGGCCTCGGAGTCGCAGAGGAAGCCGTAGAAGGTCTGGTTGTCCAGCTTCTCGACGAGCTCGGCCCAGATCTCGCGGATGCGCGGGACGTCCCGCTCGCGCATGGCGCGGTTCATGTCGGAGAAGTCGGCGCCCTCGTCGAGGCACTTGTTCCAGGCCGCGGCGACGTCGCGGTAGACCTGCGGCAGGTCGTCGATGGTCTCGGCGTAGTGCGACTCGCCCTTGAGGTCGACGACGGTCGACGGGGTCGCCTCGGCCAGCGGGTTCGGGAACGGCGCGGTCTTCAGGCCGACCAGGTCGATGTAGTGCTGGAGGGCGGTGGAGGACGGCGGGAAGCGCATGGCGCCCATCTCGGCGGTCAGCCCCTCGGTCTCCGGGCCGTCGAAGCCGACGGTGCGCAGCCGGCCGCCGATCCGGTCGGCCTCGTAGACGACGGGCTTGAGGCCCATCTTCATCAGCTCGTACGCGGCCACGATGCCGGACAGACCGCCGCCGATCACCGCGATCTCGGTGCCGTGCTCGGTGGCGGGGATCTGGCCGAGGCCCGCCGGGTGGTCGAGGAAGTCGTCGTACGCGTACGGGAAGTCCGGACCGAACATGGTGATCGGCGGCTGCTGCTCGTCGGCGTGCTGGACGGCGTTGGGCACCGTGGACGTCATGGGGTACGGACTCCTTGCGAAAGCTGCGAAGCGTGGGGAGGGAGAGGAAGGGGCGAGGTTCAGACGAGGGACCCGTAGAGGCCGGGGCGGCGGTCCTCGAGGTACGGGTTGTTCTCTCGGGAGGCGGCGAGGAAGGCGGGGTCGGTGTCGGCGAACACCAGCTCCTCACCGCGTCCGGCGCGGGCGCGGGCGACGCCGTCGGGGCCGGCGAGGGTGGAGAGGCCGACGAACTCGAACTCCCCTTCCTGGCCGACGCGGTTGACGTACGCGACGTACATCTGGTTCTCGAAGGCGCGCACCGGGATCATCGACTCGGCGACGAACTGGAAGGGGTGCATCTGCGCCGTCGGCACGACGAGGAGGTCGGTGCCGGCCAGGGCGTGGGCCCTGACGTTCTCCGGGAACTCGACGTCGTAGCAGATCAGGATGCCGACGCGGAGCCCGTTGAGCTCCGCCTGAACCACCTGCCGCTCGCCCGGTGTGAAGTGGTCGCGCTCGAAGCAGCCGAAGAGGTGGGTCTTGCGGTAGTTCGCGAGGCGGGTGCCGTCGGCGGAGATCAGCTGGGCGGAGTTGTACACGGCCTCGCCGTCCCGCTCCGGGTAGGCGTATCCGACCGCGAGCCCGTGCCGGGAGGCGATCTCCGCGACCGCGTCCGCGCTGTCGCCGTCGGCGGGCTCGGCGAGCCGGGCGATGTCGTCGCCGATCGCGTACCCGGTCAGGAACATCTCCGGCGTGATCAGCAGCCCGGCACCCGCGGCGGCGGCCCGGCCCGCGGCCTCGTCGAGCACCTTGAGGTTCTCGGCAACGGAGCCGGGACGACCGGAGCTCTGGAGCAGGGCGGTGCGCATGCGTGTTCCTCACCGGGCGAAAGAGGGAGTTCGGGGACCTCTAAGACGGTACGGTCGGCGCGCTCGGGCGGACAAGAAGAAGCCGTTGCGCGCTCGTGCGCGGATTGTTGCGTGGAACGGGGGCCGGGCGGCGATTCGTTGCGCGGCCCCCGTTCACCCGTCAGGTCCGGGGCTTCCCGGCCAACGCTCTGATCACCGCCCCCACCAGGTACGGCAACGCGAACACCGCGAAGACGGTGCCGTGGGAGGCGTGGTCGCCCGCTGCCGCGTAGGCGGCGAAGACCAGGACCGTCACCAGCTCCGTGCCGAGGCCCGCGACCGAGGTCAGGGTGGCCCGGCCGCCCTCCTCGATGCGGTGCTGGAGGCGGACGTCGGCGAGGACGGTCGCCAGCTGGAAACCGGCGAAAGCCACGGCGACGAGGGCGAGCCCGGTCGGGGTGCGCAGGGCCGCGCCCGCCGCCAGGGCGAGTGCGGAGGCCGCGATCAGCCAGGTGAAGCCGGTCGTGCCGAGACGCTCGGCGGGCCCGGCGAGCAGACTGACGGCCGTCACGGTGGCCCAGATCCCCAGCAGCGCGTACGGCACCAGACCGTCGGGCACCCCGGTCTCCCGGACCAGCAGCGGCGAGTACTCGTCGAGCGCGCCCCAGACGCAGGCCACGGCCGGGACGAGCAGCAGCGCCCCGCGCAGCGACCGGTCCCGGCGCGCGGTGGCGAGCCCGGCGCGCAGGGTCGCCGCCCAGCCCTCGCCGTCGCCGGGTCGCCCCCGGTCGTCCGGGAACCGGGTCGCCGTCAGGGAGGCCAGCAGTCCGGCCGCGACGCTCGCCGCTCCCACGGCCGGATAGCCGCCGAGCGCGAACACCGGACCGGCCGCGGCCATCGCCGCCATCACGCCCAGCAGGCCCGCCGCCCGGGTCCGGCCCATGATCCGGGCGTAGCGGTCGGCGGCGCCGAGCCGGTCCAGTTCGTCGTAGACCAGGGCCTCCAGCGCGCCGGAGCACAGGGCGCCGCTGATGCCCCACAGGACGAAGCCGACCGCGAAGGCCCAGTACGTGGGCGCGATCACCCACAGGGCGAAGCCGGCCGCGCTGAGCAGCGGGCCCAGCCACAGCAGGACACGGCGGGAGACGGCGTCGGCCCAGGCGCCGGAGGGCACCTCGAGGACGACGCCGGTGATCGACCACAGCGCGAACAGCGAGGAGATCTGCCACAGCGAGAGGCCGCTGTCGGCGAAGAGCAGGGCGTACAGCGGGTAGAGCAGGACAAGGTCCTGGAGGAACGCGTAACCGTACAGCGTGGCCGTGAGCCGTCGGATTCCGGCGGTGGCGGGCACGCGCGCAGGTGAGAGTGTCATGAGGCCTTCCCGGAGGGGCGATGCGGACGCGAGAGGTACGGCGTCCGCGGCGGCCCTCGGGAGGCACGACGCGTCGTGGATCAATGTCGCCAGGTCATGGCATCGATGTTAGGCCGGTTCGGCGCTCCCGTGCAGCGCAAATACGGTGATCACGGCAGCGTGGTCGGAGGGCCACTCGTTGTCGCCGACCTCCGGCAGGGGCCGCGGGCTGCCGCTGACGTGGGTGCGGGAGGTCAGGACGGTCAGGCCCCGGTGCAGGACGAAGTCGATCCGGTCCTGGGGTTCGGGGTGGACCTCGACCGGCGACCAGGTATGCCCCGGATCCCGCTCCGGGTCGGGATGCGCCTCGCGATAGGAGTCCCGGAAGCCCGCCTCCTCGGCCGCCTTGGTGACCGGCCAGTCGACGCCGGGCCAGTCCAGATGGGACGGGCAGTTGAAGTCGCCCACCAGCACGACCGGCTCGACGTCCCCGATCCGGTCCAGGGCCTCGCGCATCTGCCCGAGCCGCACGCCTTCGTGCGCGGTCGGGTCGCCGTCGGTCACGTACGGCCCGTAGTTCTCGTAGTCGAGGTGTGCCGTCCAGATCTCGACCTGCCGGTCCCCCACCGCGATCCGGGCCCCGGCCGCCCCGTAGAACCCGACGTCCGGGTCGCCGAGCCCGGCCGTGATCGGGTACCGGCTGATGATCCCGAGGTTCTCCCCCGCCCGGTGGTGATACCAGCCGAGCGCCGCCGCGAGCTCCTCCGCGGCGCTGCCGAAGGTCTCCTGAAGGCCCACCACGTCGACCTCGGTCTCCGCGATGGCCTTGAGCTGCTTGGCCCGGTGGTCGCGCACCTTGGTGCCGCCGCACCAGAGGTTCCAGCTCATGACCCGCAGCTCGTACGGCAGCAGGGCGCGCAGCCGGTCCGGGGTGACGTCGGTCAGGCCGGACCGGACGGTGCGGCCGGGTGCCGCCTCGATCGGGGCGAGCGAGGGCACGGCGAGGACCGTGCAGCCCGCGGCCTCGGCGGAGCTGACGCCGGTCTGGGTGTCCTCGACGGCCACGCAGGCGGCGGGGTCGACGCCGAGGGCGCGGCAGGCGGCGAGGTAGGGGTCGGGGGCGGGCTTGGTGTGCTCGGTGTCGTCGGCGGTGACGGAGACCGCGAACCGTTCGGCGCCCAGCGCTTCGAGGACCGTGTCGGCGACGGCCCTCGGGGAGGCGGTGACCAGGGCGGTGGGTACGCCGTCGCGGGCGAGGGCGTCGAGCAGGTCGAGGGCGCCGGGGCGGGGCACGATCCCGGCGCGGACGCGGTCGGCGAACTCGCGGTGCAGCGCGGCGGCGAGTTCGGCGGCGGGGCGTCCGGTCGTGGCCGCGAGCCAGTCGGCGGTGTGCTCGACGGGCCGGCCGAGCACGTCGGGCTCGTCGGCCCCGGTGAGGGCCCGTCCGGCGACCTGCTCCACCGCCTCCCACCACAGGCGCTCGGTGTCCACCAGGGTGCCGTCCATGTCGAACAGCACGGCCTGGAGCGGGAGTCGGGTCATGTGGGTCTCTTTCATACGTCGGTCCTGCGATCCTCCACCGGTCAGGTGTCGGTCCTGCGATCCTCCACCGGTCATGCGTCGGTCTTGCGCTCCGCCACCAGCACGGGCCGCTCGGGGAGTGACACCTCTACAGCGGCTCCCAGCGAGGGCGCCTCGGCCAGATCGGCCTTCACCTCGGTGCCGTCGGCCAGCCGTACGGTGACCCGGGTGACCGCGCCGAGGAAGGCGGCGGCGACCACGCGCCCGTCACCGTCCTCGTCCGCCTGCACCCGCACGGCCTCCGGCCGGACCAGCACATCCACGTCGGCCGAGGCGGGCACCGGCCCGTCCACGGGCAGCCGCTGCCCCAGCACCTCGACGACGTCCTTGGACACCTTCCCCGGGACCCGGCTCATCGTGCCGACGAACTCGGCGACGAACGCGGTGGCCGGGCGGCCGTACAACTCGGCGGGTTCCGCGCACTGTTCGAGGCGTCCGGCGCGCATCACGGCGACCCGGTCGGCCATGGACAGGGCCTCCTCCTGGTCGTGGGTGACGAAGAGGGTGGTGATGCCGAGCTCCTGCTGGAGCCGCCGGATCTCCTCGCGGAGCGTGAGGCGGACCTTGGCGTCGAGCGCGGAGAGCGGTTCGTCGAGGAGCAGGACGCGCGGGCGCAGGGCGAGCGCGCGGGCGAGCGCCACACGCTGCTGCTGTCCGCCGGAGAGCTGGTGCGGATAGCGGCCACCCTTGTCGGCGAGTCCGACGAGCTCCAGCAACTCGGCGGCCCGCGCCCGCCGCTGGGCCGTGCTCACCTTCCGCATCCGCAGCCCGAAGGCGACGTTGTCGACGGCGTCGAGATGCGGGAAGAGGCTGTACGACTGGAACACCATCCCGGCGTCCCGGCGGTGCGCGGGGACCCGGGTGACGTCCTCGCCGTCCACCAGCACCGCGCCGGAGTCAGGGTGTTCGAACCCGGCGAGCATGCGCAGCGCGGTGGTCTTGCCGCAGCCGGAGGGGCCGAGCAGGGCGAGGAGTTCGCCGGGGCGGACGGTCAGGTCGAGGCCGTCGAGCGCGACAGTGGCCCCGAACTCCCGGCGCAGGCCGCGGAATTCGACGGTGGCCGCCTTTTCGAGCGTCTTCATGATCGGGAGTCCTTTGGAATACGTCCGCCGAAACCGGCGAGTGCGAGGAGCATCAGCCAGGTCACCAGCAGGCTGAGCACGGACACGGCGACGGACAACTGGGCCTGCGAGCCGCTGACGTTGACGATCCACACGGCGAAGGGCTGGAAGCCGAGCAGCTGCGCCACGGTGAACTCACCGAGCACCAGGGCGAGGGTGAGGAAGGAGGCGTTGAGCAGCGCGCCGCGCAGATTGGGCAGTACGGCCCGGATCAGCGCCTGCGGCCAGTTGGCACCGCAACTCCGGGCGGCCTCGACGAGGGTGCGGACGTCGACGGAGCGGAGCCCGGAGTCCAGGGCGCGGAAGACGAAGGGCAGCGCCATCACGACGTAGGCGAGGACCAGGATGAACGGGAAGTCCGGGTTCTGGATCGCCACGAAGGTCTGGAACAGGGGTGTGCGGGACAAATGCTCGGGGCCCCACTTCAGGACGGTGCCGATACCGGCGACGAAGGCGATCGGCGGGACGACCAGCGGCAGCGAGCACACCACCTCCACCACCGGCCGCCACCGTGCCGCGCCGAGCCGCAGCGCGACGGCGGCGGGCACCGTCAGCAGCAGGACCAGGGCGATGGTGGCGGCGGCGAGGCCGAGCGAGAGCAGCAGACTGCTCACGAAGCCCTCGGTGCCGAAGATCCGCGTATAGGCGTCGAAGGTGATGCCCTGCCCCGGCACGTCGATGGTGAAGACCACCGACGCGGCCAGCGGCACCAGGAAGTACAGGGCGGCGAGGCCGAGCACGCCCCACCGCCACAGGGTCAGGCGAGCCATCGCGTGCTCCGTCGTTGCAGGGGCAGGTAGACCGCCATGACCAGGCCCGCGACGAGAACCATGTCGAGGCTGAGGGCGAGCGCCACGTTCTCCTGACCGACCAGGACGTTGCCGGAGAGCGCGTCGGCGATCTGGAGGGTGACCAGCGGCACCGAACTGCCCACCATGGCAGCGGCGGTGGCGTACGCGGCGAAGGCGCTGCCGAACAGCAGCACGAGCCCGCCGAGCAGGCTCGGCGTGAGGACGGGCAGGGCCACGTGACGCCAGTACTGCACGGCCGTGGCACCGTTGTTGCGGGCGGCCTCGCGCCACTGGGTGCGCAGGCCCTCCAAGGCCGGGGCGATGGTGAGGACCATCAGCGGGATCAGGAAGTACAGGTAGACGAGGACCAGTCCCCAGAAGCTGTAGAGGTCCCAGCCCTTGTCGGTCAGGCCCAAGTGCCGGGTGAGGACACCGGCGTTGCCGAGGGTGGCGACGAAGGCGAAGGCGAGCGGGACCCCGCCGAAGTTGGCAAGCACCCCGGACGCGGTGAGCACCGCCTCGCGCAGGGCGCGGGAGCGTGAGGTCACCACGGCCTGGGCGAGCGGCAGTCCGAGCAGGGCGGCGAGCCCGGCGGAGACCGCGGACAGCTTCACGCTGCCGAGCAGGGCCGTGAGGTAGGCGCCCTGCAAGGAGGCGGTCAGGTTGGCGGTGCTGTAGGCGCCGGTGTCCTTGGCCGTGACCGCGCCGTCGAGAATGGCCCAGGCGGGCAGCCCGAAGACGATCGCGGTGAACGCCAGAAGCGGCACCACGGCGAGCGAGCCCGGGACGCGGCGCCGCCGCTTCTGAGGCGAAGCGACGGGCGCCACGTCCGGACGCGTGAGCGTGGTCGTCATCCGGAGACGGCCTTCGCCCAGCCCTGTCCGAGCACCGTCTTGGCCTCGTTCTGCTGGGCCTCGGTCGGGAAGCTCGGGGTGCCGGAGACGGCGGGCAGCTTGGCCGCGGCCTCCTTGTCGAGGGTGCCGGCCTTCTCCATGGCGACCATCAGCGCGGGCCGCGCGAAGCCCTGGAGCCACAGGTTCTGGCCCTCGGCGCTGTAGAGGTACTCCTCCCACAGCCGGGCGGCCGCCGGGTGCGGGGCGTCCTTGTTGATGGCCTGGGAGTAGTACTGGGAGAAGACGCCGTCGGTGGGTACGGCGACCTTCCAGTCGAGGCCCTTGGACTTGAACTCCTCGGCGTAACCGGCGTTCAGGTAGTCCCAGTCGATGCTGATGGGCGTCTCGCCCTTCTCGACTGTGGCCGGGGTCGACTCGACGGGCGTGTAGTTGCCGTTCTTCTTCAGCTCGGCGAAGAAGTCGAGGCCGGGCTGGATGTCGTCGAAGGAGCCGCCGTTGGCGAGCGCCGCCGCGTACACGCCACCGAAGGCCGAACCGGACTTGGTGGGATTGCCGTTGAGCGCGACCTGGCCCTTGTACTTCGGCTCCAGCAGCTCCTTGAAGGTCGTCGGGCACTCCTTGACCCGCTTCGCGTCGCAGCCGATGGAGATGTAGCCGCCGTAGTCGTTGTACCAGCGGCCCTTCGCGTCCTTCTGCTCCTCGGGCAGGTCGCCGAAGTTCTCGACCTGGTACGGCGCGAGCAGCCCCTGCTCGGCCGCGCTCAGCGCGAAGGAGCTGCCGAGGTCGAGGACGTCGGGGGCGCGGTCCTGGCCCTTGCGCGAGGTGACGGCGTTGATCTCGTCCTGGCTGGAGCCGTCGGGGGCCTCGACCTCGACCTTGATGCCGTACTTCTTCTCGAAGCCGTCGATCAGGGCGCCGTAGTTGGCCCAGTCGCGGGGCAGCGCGATGGCGTTCAGCGTGCCCTCCTTCTTGGCCGCCTTCACCAGGGCGTCCAGGCCGCCGAAGTCGGCGGCGGAGGTGGCGGTGGCGGCGCTCTTGCCGTCGGCGGTGGTGGACGCGTCGTCGGGGGCGGCACCACAGGCGCTGAGCGCGAGGGCGGCGACGGCACCGAGGGCGACGGTTCTCGGCAGGGACAGGGTCACGACTGCTCCAGGGGGCGCAGGAGGGAATCCGAGGATGCTGCGAACTTGTCTGAACAAGTTGGCCTCAGTACGCCCGCCTCCGGTGACGCGACCGTAAACACTGGCGAAACCCTGACCCCCGATTCCCTGCACAATCCCGGCTGACACGGATCAACGACTGTTCTCGATTAGGCTGGTCACGCTGTGCACAGCAACCGATCCAGAGGGGAAGCATGACGGCGCGACACGAGGAGATCGCGGGCGAACTGCGCCGGGCGATCGACCGCGAGGAGTACACCGTCGGCAGCCTGCTGCCCGCCGAGACGGAACTCGCGGCCCACTACGGCGTCTCGCGCGGCACCGTCCGCCAGGCCGTGGCGGCCCTCACCGCCGAGGGACTCATCGGCTCCCGCCAGGGCGCCCGCCGGGTGGTGCTGGCCAGCCGCCGCAGCCAGAGCTTCGCCGAGCTGCGCAGCTTCGCCCAGTGGGCGAAGGCGATGGGCCGCGAGGCCACGGGCCAGGTGGTCGCACAGGAGTACCGCCCCGCCACGACAGAGGACGCGGTACGCCTCCAACTGCCCGCCGGCACAGAGGTGTTGCAGGTCATCCGCGTCCGCGGCCTGGACGGCGAACCGGTCCTGCTGGAGCGCACGGTGTACGCGGACTGGATCAGCAAGGCGGTCGAGTCCATCGAACCGGACTGCCCGTCCGTGACCCAGCGGCTCTACGAGGACACCGGCCTGGTCTTCGCCTACGGCGAGCACGTCATCGACGCGGTAGCCGCGGGGGCGCAGGACGCCGACCTGCTGGGAATCCGCCGTACCAGCCCACTGCTGCGCGTCCGCCGGGTCACCACGACCCGCGAGGGACGCCCGGTGGAGTGGTCGGACGACCGCTACCGCTCGGACGCGGTGAGCTTCAGCGTCCACAACTCGATCGGCAACAACGCGCTGGCCCGCAAGACGGGGGATGCGATGTGACTACGGCTCTGCCGTACATCGACGAGCACACGACGATCGTCGTGGCGGAGGCGGACGTGTTGTGGCAGGCCCTGACGGAGGCCCTGGACAGCGCCTTCGACCGGGGCCGCTACGCCCGCCTGGTGGGCTGCGCGGACGTAACCGCGACCGGACCACGCCCGCTGACAGAGGGCTCGACGCTGCCGGGCTTCCGCGTATCCGCGGCGACCCCGACCCACGAACTGGTCCTCACCGGAAGCCACCGCTACTCGGTCTACGCCCTCATCTTCCACATCGACGAGGCGGGCCCAGGCCGCTACCTGCTCCGCGCAGAGTCCCGAGCAGCATTCCCGGGCTTGCAAGGCCGTGTGTACCGCCGCCTGGTGATCGGCACAGGCGCCCACGCAATGGGAATGCGCCGCCTGCTGGCATCAATCAGAACCCGCACAGAAAAACAGGCGGCGAGGTAGGCACAGGCAGGGGCGCGGGGAACTGTGCGACAAGCCCCCACCGCCCCGCAGCCAAAACAACTACGTGGGCGACCCGGAAGAAAACCGCCGCAACAAAGGCGAAAGCACCAGCACAGACTTGGTCCGCTCCACAAACGGCTCCCCAGCGATCCGCTCCAGCACACGCTCGAAGTGCCGCATATCAGAGGCGAAAACCTGCACCACCGCATCCGCCTCACCAGTGACGGTAGACGCGGCCACAACCTCCTGATACCGCTCAAGCCCCCGCTGGATCGTCTCCGGCGAGGTGTTCCGCCGGCAGTAGATCTCGACGAACCCCTCGGTCTCCCATCCAAGGGCCGCCGGATCGACGCGCACCGTGAACCCGGTGATCGCCCCGGTCGCCCGCAGCCGGTCCACGCGCCGCTTCACGGCGGGCGCGGACAGGCCGACGAGCTGCCCGATGTCGGCGTAGGAGCGACGGGCGTCCTCGGCGAGGGCGTGCACGATGCGTTCGTCGAGATCGTTCAGCACTGCGGGTGTTTCACTTCACTTCTGACACGGCAAGACGGGAACGGCGATAGCCGTACAGGAAGTAGAACACGAGACCCGCCGCCATCCAGAACCCGAAGACCACCCAGGTCACGGTGTCGAGGCTGAACATGTTGTACGCGCAGAAGCCGAAGCCCAGGATCGGCAGCACCGGGCCGAACGGCACCTTGAACGTCCGCTCCAGCTCGGGCCGCTTGTAGCGCAGCACGATCACGGCGATGTTGACCAGGGCGAAGGCGAAGAGCGTGCCGATGCTGGTGGCGTCGACCAGCTTGCCGAGCGGGATCAGCGCGGCGAGGACACCGCAGAACAGGGACACGAGGATCGTGTTGAGGCGCGGGGTGCCGGTCTTCTGGTCGACCTTGCCGAGCGCCTTGGGCACCAGGCCGTCGCGGGACATCGCGAACAGGATGCGGGTCTGGCCGTAGAGCACGGTGAGGACCACGGAGGCGATGGAGATGACCGCGCCGAGGGCGAGCAGGGTGCCCCAGAAGGTCTGGCCGCTGACGTCGTTCATGATCGCCGCGAGAGAGGCCTCGGAGCCCTCGAACTTGGTCCAGTTCCAGGCGCCGACGGCGACGGCCGCGACCAGCACGTACAGCGCCGTGACGATGATCAGCGAGAGCATGATCGCGCGCGGCAGGTCCTTCTTCGGGTTCTTGGCCTCCTCACCGGCGGTGGAGGCGGCGTCGAAGCCGATGTAGGAGAAGAAGAGCGTGGCACCCGCGGCGCTGACGCCCGCCATGCCGAGCGGCATGAAGTCCTCGTAGTTGCCGGACTTGAAGCCCATGAACCCGACCGTGCAGAACAGCACCAGCGCGGCTATCTTCACGGCGACCATGATCGTGTTGGCGCGGGCGGACTCCCGGACGCCACCGAGCAGGAACACCATCGCCAGCAGGACGACGATCAGCGCGGGCAGGTTGACGATGCCGCCCTCACCCGGCGCCGAGGACAGCGCGGAGGGGATGGTGACGCCGATCGTGCCGTCGAGGAGTTCGTTGAGGTACTCGCCCCAGCCGACCGCGACGGCGGCCACGGAGACGCCGTACTCCAGCACCAGACACCAGCCGCAGACCCAGGCGACGAGCTCGCCCATCGTTGCGTACGCATACGAGTAGGAGGAGCCGGCGACCGGGATGCTGCCCGCGAGTTCCGCGTACGACAGGGCGGAGAACAGGGCCGTGAGTCCGGCGATGACGAAGGCCAGGGTGACCGCCGGACCGGCCTCGGGGACGGCGTCGCCGAGGACGACGAAGATGCCGGTGCCGAGGGTGGCACCGATGCTGATCATGGTGAGCTGCCACAGGCCCAGGGAGCGCCGCAGCGAGCCTCCCTCACCCTGGCCACCCTCCTCGACCAGGCGTTCCACGGGCTTGCGTCGGAGCAGGCTCGCGCCGAACCCCGGGGACGCGGGGGCGGTCTGAGTTCTGTCCTGCGGGGGTGCGCCTTGATCGAGCACTGCGGGGGCTCCTTATCGCTGCCGGTCAGGGAGACGGGGACCGGCGGCACACCTGAGAGACAGGAACCCACCGAGCGGGGTCCCCGCCACGCCACGTACGAGGCGACAGCCTATGAGCTGCGGCATTGCCGTTGTAATGCAGCAACCTTGCGTGTTCCCGCAAGATCATTGCGTTCCTCGGGGCAGGGTGGGTGTTCGTTGCACGGCGGCTTTCGAGCGTTGCGCGGGCCCCGTTTCAGTCGAGTTCGCGGACCAGGAAGGTGCAGGGGTCGACGCACTCCCGCAGGGACCCGTCGTGGTCCTCGTAGGCGTAGCGGTCGAGGTAGTCGGTCAGGGGCCGGTAGCCGAGCCGCTCGTAGAGCGCGGCGGCGCGCGGATTGTCCTTGCCGACCCCGATCCCGACGACGGTCAACTGCCGCTCGCGGGCCAGCTTCTCCGCGGCCCGCACCAACGCCGTACCGATGCCGCGCGAGCGCAGTTCCGCGGCGACCTCAAGACCGCCGACCTCCGGGCAGCCCTTGGTCGCGTCCCGCACCTGGGGGTCCGCGCAGCCGGTCCAGCGCATCTCGGCGTGCCCGACGGGCCGTCCGTCCAGCCAGGCGACGAGATAGGCGCAGTCCCCCGCCTCCTGGCGCGCGAACCGCCGGGCGTGGAAGGAGGTACGGCCGGGCGAGGCCAGGCAGGTGTCGAGCAGCGCCACGTCGGTGGCCGTGCAGAGGGTGATCTCCATGCTTCGACCGTAGAGCCAGGGCATGGCGAACGGCCCCCGATTTTCCCGGGAGCCGGGACAACGGGGGCCGTGCGGAAGGGAGTTGGGTCAGCTCCAGCTGGCGTGCAGGGGCTTGCCCTCGGCGTAGCCGGCGGCGCTCTGGATGCCGACGACGGCCTTCTCGGCGAACTCCTCCAGGGAGCCCGCACCGGCGTAGGTGCAGGAGGAGCGGACGCCCGCGATGATCGAGTCGATCAGGTCCTCGACGCCCGGCCGGGCCGGGTCGAGGAACATCCGCGAGGTGGAGATGCCCTCCTCGAACAGCGCCTTGCGGGCGCGGTCGTAGGCCGACTCCTCCGAGGTGCGGTTGCGCACGGCACGCGCGGAGGCCATGCCGAAGGACTCCTTGTAGGCGCGGCCCTGGGCGTCGTGCTGGAGGTCGCCGGGCGACTCGTAGGTGCCCGCGAACCAGGAGCCGACCATCACGTTGGACGCGCCGGCGGCCAGCGCCATCGCCACGTCGCGCGGGTGCCGGACGCCGCCGTCCGCCCACACGTGCTTGCCGTACTTCTTCGCCTCGGCGGCGCACTCCAGCACCGCGGAGAACTGGGGCCGGCCCACGCCGGTCATCATGCGGGTGGTGCACATGGCGCCGGGGCCTACGCCGACCTTGATGATGTCGGCGCCGGCCTCGATCAGGTCCCGGACGCCCTCGGCGGCGACGATGTTGCCGGCCACGATCGGTACCTGCGGGTCGAGCGCGCGGACCAGCTTGATCGCGGTGATCATCGACTCCTGGTGGCCGTGGGCCGTGTCGATGACGAGCGTGTCGACGCCCGCGTCCAGGAGCTGCTTGGCCTTGCCCGCCACATCGCCGTTGATGCCGACGGCGGCGGCGATGCGCAGCTTGCCCTGCGCGTCCACGGCCGGGCTGTACAGCGTGGCCCGCAGGGCGCCCTTGCGGGTCAGGATGCCGGCCAGCTTGCCCTCGGCGTCCACGGCCGGGGCGTAGCGGCGGTTGTGGTGGTCGAGGGTGTTGAAGGCCTCGCGCGGGTCGATGTCGGCGTCCAGGAGCAGCAGGTCGCGGGACATGACCTCGGCGAGCTGCGTGAAGCGGTCCACGCCGCTGAGGTCCTCGTCGGTGACGACGCCGATCGGACGGTGGTTCTCGTCGACGACGACACCGGCGTTGTGCGCCCGCTTGGGCAGCAGCACGAGGGCGTCGGCGACGGTCTGGTGCGGGGCCAGCACGATCGGGGTGTCGAGGACGAGGTGGCGGCTCTTCACCCAGGAGACGACCTCGGTGATGACGTCGATCGGAATGTCCTGCGGGATGACCACGAGGCCGCCGCGCCGGGCCATGGTCTCGGCCATCCGGCGGCCGGCGATGGCGGTCATGTTGGCGACGACGAGCGGAATCGTGGTTCCCGTGCCGTCCGGGGAGCTGAGGTCCACGCCCTGCCGGGAACCGACCGCCGAGCGGCTCGGCACCATGAACACGTCGTCGTACGTCAGGTCATACGCGGGCTGGATGTCGTTGAGGAAACGCACGTGCTGCATCCCTAGTCGTTCAGAGGCGGCCCCCGGACAGGTCAGCCAGGGGGAAAGAGCACGTACTTCATTGTCCCATGTCAGCCGGATTGCGATACACGGTCGGTTCATCCAGGGCAGCCGGGAAACCCTTAGGAGGATCCTCCAAGGACGCCGAAGCGGACGAGGAACGGCCCGCGGCAGCATGCGATCGATGCTGTCACGGGCCGTCCCTCATGACCTGCTGTCAGACTCCGTCCGGGTCCGCCCTGTTGAGCGCGGGCTTCGGGGTCGGGCCCGCCGTCATCAGCACGTCCGCCGCCGAGGTGTCCGTCACCAGACTGGTGACGAGCCCCGACCGCAGCACCGCGTCGATCGCGGACGCCTTGCGCGCCCCACCCGCGATGGCGACCACCTCGGGGATACGGCGCAACTGGTCGGCCTTGACGGTGATGCACCGCTCGCCCAGGTCCCGCCCGACCCGACGGCCGTCGGCGTCGAAGAGGTGCGCCGACATCTCCGCCGCGACGCCGAGCGAGGCGTAGTGCGCCCGCTCCTGGTCGCTGAGCATGTCGTGCACGGTCGAGATGCCCGGCTCCCAGGAACCGATGGAGACACAGGCGACCGTGACCTTGTCGAAGTACTCGAAGGCCCGCGCGATCCCGGTCTGGTTGCGCAGCGCCGCCGCGGTGGCCGCGTCCGGCAGCAGCATCGGCGCGTAAATGGGGTGCGCGTCACCGCCCGAGACCTGGGCCGCCCGGCGCACCGCCTCCACCGAACCGCGCTCGGCGGTCCCGGCGTCGTACACGCCCGTCAGCTGCACGACCGTGCAGGGCGGCAGCCGGTCGAGAGCCGCCGCCATATGGATGGTGGACCGGCCCCAGGCCAGCCCGAGCACATCTCCCTCGTTCACCAGTTCGCCGAGCAGATCGGCCGCGACCTCACCGAGGTTCTCCGGGTCGGGAGACTCCTCGGCCTCGGCCGGCGACTCGACCACGACGGCGTGCCTGAGGCCGTAGCGGGCGCGCAGCGCGTCCGAGCGCTCGGCGTCCAGCTCGGCGGGGACGCGGATCTCGATACGCACGAGATCCCGTTCGAGAGCGGTCTCCAGGACCCGGGCCACCTTGAAGCGGCTGACGCCGAACTCCTCCGCGATCTGGATCTTGGACTTGCCCTCAAGGTAGAAGCGGCGGGCCATGGCCGCCGCCTGCACCAGCTCAGCGGGTCCCATCCGCATGGCTGACCGGCCCGCCGACATACCCGACACGGCGATCTCCTCACTACTGTTCACATTCTGGATTCGCCGTTCATCCTTGCAGATCCGGCGCGATCGATCCGCCCTGATGGGCGCCGTTCACGTTCCCTTGGCTCAGTGGTCGCATGCCCAGGCCGCGGACTTGGTCGCCGCGTCGGCCTGAGCACGCAACGCGCGGACCGCCTCGGCGGGGTCCTCGGCCCCGTAGACCGCGGAACCGGCGACGAAGACGTCCGCCCCGGCCTCCGCGCATCGCTCGATGGTGGACGCCGAGACCCCGCCGTCCACCTGAAGCCACAGCTCAAGCCCGTGCTTGCTGATCAACTCGCGGGTCCGGCGAATCTTGGGGAGCATGATGTCGAGGAACGCCTGTCCCCCGAAACCGGGCTCGACCGTCATGATCAGCAGCATGTCGAGTTCGGGGAGCAGATCCTCGTACGGCTCGATCGGCGTCGCGGGCCTCAGCGCCATGGAAGCACGCGCGCCCTTGGCCCGGATCTCGCGGGCCAGACGCACCGGAGCGGTGGCCGCCTCCACATGGAAGGTGACGGAACCGGCCCCCGCTTCTACGTACTGGGGCGCCCACCGATCGGGGGCCTCGATCATCAGATGGCAGTCCAGCGGGGTGTCCGTCGCACGGGCCAACGACTCTACGACCGGCACCCCGAGCGTGAGGTTCGGGACGAAATGGTTGTCCATGACGTCGACGTGGAGCCAATCGGCTCCGTCGACCGCCTTTGCCTCCTCCGCGAGGCGGGCGAAGTCGGCGGACAGGATACTGGGATTGATCTGCGCGGCCATGACCCAACTTTGCCATGTCCTCCGAGGGATCGTTGTGGCGCCCCTTACGGGGGGCTCCGGCGCATGGCATCCTTTCGGCCCCGGGGGTGGCCATGACTGAAAAGCGCGGGATCGCGCATCTCGTCTGTGGGCGGCGGGCCAAGTGGGTCGTGCTCGTGCTGTGGCTCATCGTGCTGTTCGTGGTGGCACCGTTCGCCCAGAAACTCACCGACGCCCAGGACAACGACGCGGCCTCCTGGCTGCCGGGGTCGGCCGAGTCCACCCAAGTCCTTCAGATCTCCGAGGACTTCCGGCCCGAGCAGATCCCCGCCGTCGTCATCTACGCCCGGGAGAGCGGGCTGACGGCCGAGGACCGCGCCGCCATCGACGAGGACGTACGGGAGCTGAAGCAGCTCACCGCGCACGGCATCCGGGGCGACGAGACCCGCGGGCCCACCTACGACCGTGAGGTGGATCCGCGCGCGGCCCAGGTGCAGGTTCCGATCACGATGGACGAGAAGGGCTGGGAGGAGATCGCGCCCGCGGTCGACGACATCCGCGAGATCACCGGCGAGGGCGGCAACGGGCTCGCCGTGCACATCACCGGCCCGGGCGGTACGTCCGCGGACTTCGCTGAGGCGTTCGAGGGCATCGACTCCACGCTGCTGCTCTCCGCGATGGCGGTCGTCATCGTCATGCTGCTGATCACCTACCGCAGCCCCACCCTCCTGGTGATCCCGCTGATCGCGGTGATCGCCGCCCTGTTCACCGCGCAGGCCCTGATCTATCTGCTGGCGGAGCACGCGGGCCTGACCGTGAACGGCCAGAGCGCGGGCATTCTGACCGTGCTCGTCTTCGGCGCGGGGACGGACTATGCCCTCCTGCTCGTCGCGCGATATCGCGAGGAACTGCGCGGCCACCATGACCGGCACGAGGCGATGGCACTGGCGCTGCACCGCGCCGGGCCCGCCGTGATCGCCTCCGGCGCCACCGTCGTACTGAGCATGCTGGTGCTGATGGCCGCCGAGATGAACTCCACCAGCGGCCTCGGACCGGTCGCGGCGATCGGCGTCGCGGTCGGCATGCTGGCCATGATGACGCTGTTCCCGGCCCTGCTGGTGATCTTCGGCCGGTGGATCTTCTGGCCGGTCGTCCCCCACCTCGGGGCCCCGAACCCGCACGAGCGCGGCATCTGGGCGCGCATGGGCCGCCGTATCGCCGCCCGGCCGCGCATGGTGTGGGCCGTCACCGCGGCGGTCCTCGCCATCTGCTCGCTCGGTCTGATCCAGTTGCGCGCCGAGGGCATCAGCAACGCGGACGCCTTCACCGGCACCCCGGACTCGATCACCGGCCAGGAGGTCTCCGAGCGGTACTTCCCGGCGGGCAGCGGCGATCCGCTGGTCATCATCAGCAACCAGGCGCAGGCCGAGGAGGTCGGACAGGTCGTCGCGGCCACCCCGGGCGTGGTCCCGGAGTCGCTCGGCCTGCCACCGGGCACGAAACCCTCCTTCGAGGGCAAGGTGCTGTTCGAGGCGACCATGTCCGACCCGGCCGACAGTGAGGCCGCCAAGCAGACGGTGGAGCGGGTCCGGGACGCCGTGCACGCGGTGCCGGACGCCGACGCCCAGGTCGGCGGCGGTACGGCCGCCCTGCTGGACATGGACAAGGCGACCACGCACGACAACATCCTGATCATCCCGCTGGTGCTGGTGGTCGTCCTGCTGATCCTGTGCGCCCTGCTGCGTGCCCTGATCGCCCCGCTGCTGCTGATCGGCACGGTGATCCTGTCCTTCACGGCGGCCCTGGGCATCAGTGCGCTCGCGTTCCGGTACCTGTTCGACTACGCGGGCGAGTCGACGGACTTCCCGCTGTTCGTCTTCGTGTTCCTGGTCGCCCTGGGCATCGACTACAACATCTTCCTGACCACCCGGATCCGAGAGGAGGCGGGCCGTCAGGGCACCCGTGCGGGCGTGGTGACCGGACTCGCCGCGACGGGCGCCGTCATCACCTCGGCCGGCCTGGTCCTGGCGGGCACCTTCGCGGCCCTCGGCACGCTCCCCATGGTCGCCTTCGCGGAGATCGGCTTCGCGGTCGCGCTCGGCGTCCTCCTGGACACCTTCATCGTGCGGTCCGTGCTGGTCACCGCACTGTTCCTGGACGTCGGCCCGAAGGTGTGGTGGCCGCACCGGCTGTCGAAGGAGGACGGCGGGGTCAGTCCTTCTGAGGCGGATAAACAGATGGCTCGTCCAGCGGGACCTTGAGCCAGGCGATCATCTGACGCAGCTGGTGGTAGGCGCGCAGCCGTTCCTCGTCGCTGTCCGTCTCCTCCGCGGCGGCGATGGGTTCCCAGAGCCGGGGCACCATCACCGGGCCCACCTCCAGCAGCCCTCCGCTGCCGCCGGAGGCCCAGCGCGCCAGCACGTACCGGACGAGGGCGCCCACCGGGACGTCCAGGTTCCGGGACATCCCGTGCAGCGTGTCCAGGGGTTCCAGCAGGCCGTAACCCACCACGTCCGACTTGAAGTTGGCGTGCGGATCGTCCTCGGCCCACTCCCCCTTCCAGCGGCGCAGCCGTACGACGTCCTGACCGTCCTCGTCGGTCCACACATCGGGATCCTCGGCCTGGCTCGACACGGGGCATCAGCCTCCTGGGAGGGGTCGGATGCCCCGAGTCTCACCTCGCCGGGCCCCTGATGTCAGGCGGTCCGCCGGACAAGCGCCAGATACATCGCGTCGGTGCCGTGCCGATGCGGCCACAGCTGCACATCGGGCCCTTCGCCGAGGTCCGGCACGCCGGGGAACAGCGGCCGGGCGTCGATCAGCTCCGCACCCGGGTGCTGCTTGAGCATGTCGTCGACGACGGCCCGGGTCTCGGCAAGATGCGGGGAACAGGTGGCGTAGCCCACGACCCCGCCGACCCGCACGGAGTCGAGCGCCGTGCGCAGCAGCGCCCGCTGGAGCGGCGCGAAGCTGTCGAGGTCCTCGGGCCTGCGCCGCCACCGCGCCTCCGGCCGCCGCCGCAGCGCGCCGAGGCCGGTGCACGGCACGTCCATCAGCACACGGTCGAAGGAGCCGGGCCGCCACGGCGGCCGGGTCCCGTCGGCGGCGATCACCTGGTACGGCCCGGGGTTGCCATGGAGCGCCTTGGCGACGAGGCCCGCCCGGTGCGGCTGCTTCTCGGAGGCGAGCAGCAGCGCCCCGCGCTCGGCGGCCAGCGCACCGAGCAGCGCGGCCTTGCCACCGGGCCCCGCACACCCGTCGAGCCACCTGGCGTCGGGCCCGTCCAGCGGCGCGTTGGCCAGCGCGAGGGCGACCAGCTGGCTGCCCTCGTCCTGCACCCCGGCCCGCCCGTCGCGGACGGCCGCAATGGCACCGGGCTCCCCGCCCTCGGCCAGCCGCACGGCATACGGCGACCAGCGCCCCGGCACCGCGGCCTCCTCGCCGAGCAGTTCCTCGGTCGTGGCCCGCCCCGGCCGGGCGACCAGCGTCACCTCGGGCCGTTCGTTGTCCGCCTCCAGCAGCTCCTCGATCCCGGCCCGGCCACCGCCGAGCGAGTCCCACAGCGCGGAGACGACCCAGCGCGGATGCGAGTGCACGACGGCGAGATGGTCCTCGGGATCGTCGTCGTAGGGCGGCGCGACCTGCTCGATCCAGCCGTCGAGATCGTGCTGGGAGACCTTCCGCAGAACGGCGTTCACGAACTTGGCCCGCCCGTCGCCGAGCACCACGCGGGCCAGCTCGACGGAGGCGGAGACCGCGGCGTGCGTCGGGATGCGGGTCCCGAGCAGCTGATGCACACCGAGGCTCAGCACATCGAGCACCGGCGGGTCGACCTCGCGCAGCGGCCGGTCGACACATGCGGAGATGACGGCGTCGTACGTCCCCTGCCGCCGCAGCGTCCCGTACACCAGCTCGGTCGCCAGGGCGGCGTCCCGTCCGTCGAAGTCCCCCTTCTCCCGCGCCTTGCGCAGCAGGGGCGGGAGCACGAGGTTGGCGTACGCCTCCCGCTCGTCCACGGCCCGCAGGGCCTCGAAGGCGAGTACGCGGACGGGGTCCTTCTTGGGCCGCCGGTAGGGCTTGCCGGGCTTGCTGGGCTTGCTGGGCCGACGGGAGGTGTCGCTCACGAAAAGGTGCTCCGGATTGCTGGATGACGCTGGCTGAAGTGTGCGTCCAGCCTACGTCGCACCAGGCGCCCGGTGCCTGGCCGGTCAGACCCCGACGCGCTCGTCGTCGCCGATCCGCACCCCGCGTGCCCAGTCGGCCGCCCGCATCGGCTTCTTGCCCTGCGCCTGCACCCACAGCAGCTCCACGGCATACGAACCGGTGCCGACGTGCACGCTGTTCTTGCCGACGGCCAGCGCGCCCGGAGCCAGCTCGGTGCGGTCCGGAACCGGCTGCACCTGGATGAGCTTGAGCCGCTCACCGCGGAAGACCGTCCACGCGCCGGGCGCCGGGGTGCAGCCGCGCACCACCCGGTCGACGCGCAGGGCGGGGGCGTTCCAGTCGATGTGGGCGTCCTCGACATTGACCTTCGGCGCCTGGCTGATGCCCTCGCCCGGCTGCGGTACGGCCTTCAGCGAGCCGTCCTCGATCCCGTCCATGGTCGCCGCGAGCAGCCCGGCACCGGCGAAGGCGAGCCGGGTCAGCAGATCGCCACTGGTGTCGGTGGGCCGGATCTCCTCGGTCACGGTGCCGTAGACGGGCCCGGAGTCGAGCCCTTCCTCGATGAGGAAGGTGGACGCGCCGGTGATCTCGTCCCCCGCCATGATCGAGTGCTGCACGGGCGCGGCCCCGCGCCAGGCGGGCAGCAGGGAGAAGTGCAGGTTGACCCACCCGTGGGCCGGAATGTCCAGGGCGACACGAGGCAGCAACGCACCGTAGGCCACCACCGGACAGCAGTCCGGCGCGATCTCCCGCAGCCGCTCCAGGAACTCGGGATCCCGCGGCTTGACGGGCTTCAGCACCTCGATCCCGGCCTCCGCGGCCCGCTCGGCGACAGGTGAGGCGACCAGCCTCCGTCCCCGCCCGGCCGGAGCGTCGGGCCGCGTCACCACGGCGGCCACCTCGTGCCGGCCGGAGGCCAGCAGAGCGTCCAGAGCGGGAACGGCGACCTCGGGGGTACCGGCGAAGACAAGCTTCATGGGTGAGTACGGGCCTCTCGCTCGGGGTTGGTCGGGCAGCACACCAGTCTATTGGGCGAGCCCCGACACCCGGCGCACGCATATGCCGGTACGCCCCCTCTGCGTGACCAGCGGCGCGTAAAGGCGTTGGTCAAGAAAGAGTTGACCACAACGGGCCGCACATCGCGCGGCCCGATCCTTTTCAACGCCGGTTCGAGAGGCTTGTTCATGGCCGACCACGCAACCCACGACGCCCAGGCTCGGGCCAGCCTGCACTTGCTGGTGCGGGACATCGAGCGGGTCCGCCGGCAGGTGGACGCACTGCGCACGCTGACCGCCCAGTTGGGCAACGTCTACCGCCCGCGCCGCTCCGGCCCGTCCACGGGCTTCGTCGTCTACGGACGCGCCCCCGCCCCGACCGTACGTCTCGCCCAGGAACTGCGGGACAGTGTCGAGACCCTGGTCACGGCCGCCGTGGACTTCGACCGCTCACTCGGCTTCTCGTGGGACGCGGTGGGCTCCGCCCTCGGCGTGACCAAGCAGGCGGTACACCGCCGCTACGGCTCCCGCCGCGCCGCGACCCAGGCGGCGGCCGAGGCGGAGCGCACGACCGAGCAGTCGAGCAGCCGCACGGTGAGCGTCAACACGGGCATCCCGTCGGTCCCCACGGTCCCCGCGGCCCGCTCCATGCCCACCCAACCCACAGCAGGCAGCCCCGCCCTGAGAGACGACCCCCGCCCCCCAGCCTTCCCCTCCCCCCGAAACGGCTGACCCCACCCCCACGCCCCCGCCCTCCCGCGCCGACCTCAGGAGGACGGGGGCACAGCCGTGCCCAAAATTCCCAACACGACCGGTTCAACCCGTGTAGCTCGCCCTTAGCTGCGGGCAGTCGTGCCGCTGGGGCGGCACGGGTGGGCTGGGGTCCCCCCTCTGGGGGAGGCACCCCGCAAGCGCGGGCGAGCGAAACCCACCCCACCGCAACCCCGGCGCCGGGACACGGAACACCGGGCCGCACACCCACGTACCCGAACAACCCCTCACCCAATATCCGGCGGATCGATCCGCACCCGAACCGCCGCCTCCCCACCAGCTCCCCCCCGAGCCATCCGCGCAGCCTGCGCAGCCTTCAGCGCAGCAGCCAGCGCCGCCCCCTTCCCCGGCGGCACCCGAATCAGGGCCCGCTCCCACCGCTCCCCCGGCGGCGGCCCCCCAACCCGCCGAGTCCGCCCCGGCGCCGTAACAGGCACCGGCACCGGCCCCAACACCTCCGCCTCCCCCGGCAGTTCCACAGCCCGAAGAAACTCCTCCACGGCCGCCACTTCTCCCGACACCGCGGCCATGCGCGACACCGGAGGAAACCCCAACTCCGCCCGCTCGGCCAACTCCCGCACCGCATGCCCCACCGGATCCCACCGCACCAGCGCCTGCACAGGCCGCAGCGTCGGCTCGGCCACGACCACAACGGTCCCCCCGACCAACTGCGACCGCACCAGCCCCGCCGCCCCGATCCACCGCCGCAACGCGTCCTCCCCGGCCCGCAGATCGGGCCGCCCCAACATGGCCCACCCGTCCAGCAACAGAGCCGCCGCGTAACCGCCCTCAGCCACCGGCTCGGCCCCCGGCGTGCTCACCACCAGCGCCGGCGCCCCCGGCACCGTGTCCAGCACATGCTCCCGCCCGGAGGTCCGCACCGGCACAGCCGGAAACGCCCGCCCCAACTCCTCCGCGGTCCGCCGAGCCCCCACGACCTGCGCCCGCAGCCGGAACCCACCGCACTCCGGACAGTGCCAGGCACCTTCCTCCCGCCCGCACCACCCGCACCGCAACGCCCCGGCGTCCTGCGCCTCCATCGGCCCAGAGCAGTGCCGACACCGCGCGGGCGCCCGGCAGTTCGCACACGCCAGCCGCGGCACATACCCCCGCCGAGGCACCTGCACCAGCACCGGCCCCTGCCGCAGCGCGTCCCGGACCACCTGCCACGCAAGCGTCGGCAACCGAGCCGCCCGCGCGGCCTCGTCCCGGGCGAGATCCCCGTCCCCCACGGTCCGCACGAGCGGCGCCGCCCCCCGCACCTGCTCCCGCGAGGCGACCAGCGGCCGGGCCCACCCGCTCTCCACGAGCTGCGCGGCCTCCACCGTGCAACTCCAACCGCCCAGCAGAAACGCACACTTGTCCTGCGCCGCCCGCAGCAACAACACATCTCGCGCATGCGGCTGAGGAGCATGCGGCTCACTGTGGCTGTCGTCCCCGTCGTCCCAGATGACGACAAGACCAAGATCCCGCACAGGCGCGAACATCGCGGCCCGCGTCCCCACCACGGCCCGAACCGAGCCCCGCCGCACCGCGAGCCACTCCCGGTACCGCTTCTCGGGCCCGGCGTCGGCGGTCAGCACCGCGTGCCAACCGTCCCCCAACAGCTCCGTCAACGCGGCATCGACCCGAGCGACAGCCCGCCCGTCCGGCACCACTACCAGCGCCCCCCGCCCGGACGACAGCGTCGCCACGACAACCCGAGCGATCTCCGCACTCCACTCGGGCCCGGGCAAGGCGTTCCACACGGCCCGCGGCGCCCCGCCCGAGGCCAGCGCCCGCAGGAACGCACCCCCGCTCTCGTACCGCGCCCAGGACCCCACCTCAGGCGCGCCAGGCACCGGCAACGGCTCCGGCGAAGCCCGCTGCTCGGCCCGAGCACTACGCGGCGGTACCGCAAGCTGGAGCACATCGGCAAGACTCCCCGCATACCGATCCGCGACAGCCCGGGCCAGCCCCAACAACTCCTCATCGAGCACCCGCTCGGGCGACACCACCTGAGCCAGCGCCGCAAGCGGACCCGAGTAGTCGGACTCCGCCAGCCGCTCGACAAGAAACCCGTCGATCAGCCCCCCGCCCTCACGACGCCCTTCCCGCACGCGATGCCGCCCGGCCCCGAACCGCACCCGCACCCGCACCCCGGGCTGAGCATCGGCATCCAACTCCGCAGGCACCGCATAGTCGAAATACCGATCAAGATGCAGCACCCCCTTGTCGACAAGCACCCGAGCTACAGGCAACTGGGAAGCCAGCGCCGCCCCCCGCCAAGTCCGAGGCTTGGCCCGAGGCCCTTTGGCGTTGCGCACACTCTCCCGAATGAACGCAAGCTGCTCAGGCGGCGCCCCCTCAGCCCCACCGCCACCCTGCCCGTCTTCCCTGCTCACCCTTGCATTCTTACCAAACCCCACTGACAGCGGAGCGGCCCGGACATACGCCGAGGCCCGGCATCCCCACCGGGACACCGGGCCTCGTCAGCCGTACGAATGGGGCCCCTTACAGGCCCGCCGCCTTGCGCAGTGCGTCCACGCGGTCCGTGCGCTCCCAGGTGAACTCGGGGAGCTCGCGGCCGAAGTGGCCGTACGCCGCCGTCTGGGCGTAGATCGGGCGGAGCAGGTCGAGGTCGCGGATGATCGCGGCCGGGCGGAGGTCGAAGACCTCGTCGATGGCCTTCTCGATCTTCTCGGAGTCGATCTTGGCGGTGCCGAAGGTCTCGACGAAGAGGCCGACGGGCTCGGCCTTGCCGATGGCGTACGCGACCTGGACCTCGCAGCGGGAGGCGAGGCCAGCCGCGACGACGTTCTTGGCGACCCAGCGCATGGCGTACGCGGCCGAGCGGTCCACCTTGGACGGGTCCTTGCCGGAGAAGGCGCCGCCGCCGTGGCGGGCCATGCCGCCGT
Source organism: Streptomyces davaonensis JCM 4913 (assembly GCF_000349325.1). GTDB lineage: Bacteria > Actinomycetota > Actinomycetes > Streptomycetales > Streptomycetaceae > Streptomyces > Streptomyces davaonensis. Next base: position 7,964,852 of record NC_020504.1, on the reverse strand, counting down.
AGGTGTCGATGATGATCTTGCGGCCGGTGAGGCCGGCGTCGCCCATCGGGCCGCCGATCTCGAAGCGGCCGGTCGGGTTGACCAGCAGGCGGTAGCCCTCGGTGTCCAGCTTGATGCCCTCGTCCAGGAGCGCCTTCAGCTCCGGCTCCACGACGAATTCGCGGATGTCGGGGGCCAGGAGGGACTCGAGGTCGATGTCGCTCGCGTGCTGGGAGGAGACGACGACCGTGTCGAGGCGGACGGCCTTGTCGCCGTCGTACTCGATGGTGACCTGCGTCTTGCCGTCGGGGCGCAGGTAGGGGATGGTGCCGTTCTTGCGGACCTCGGACAGCCGCTTCGAAAGGCGGTGCGCCAGGAAGATCGGCAGCGGCATCAGGGTCGGCGTCTCGTCCGTCGCGTAGCCGAACATCAGGCCCTGGTCGCCCGCGCCCTGCTTGTCCAGCTCGTCCTCGTCGCCCTCGACCCGGGACTCGTACGCGGTGTCGACGCCCTGCGCGATATCGGGCGACTGCGCGCCGATGGACACCGAGACACCGCAGGAGGCGCCGTCGAAGCCCTTCTTCGAGGAGTCGTAGCCGATCTCCAGGATCTTGTTGCGGACCAGCGTCGCGATGTCCGCGTACGTCTTGGTCGTCACCTCGCCGGCCACATGCACCAGGCCGGTGGTGATCAGCGTCTCGACGGCGACCCGGGAGGTCGGGTCCTCGCGCAGAAGCGCGTCGAGAATGGTGTCGCTGATCTGGTCAGCGATCTTGTCGGGGTGACCCTCGGTGACAGACTCCGAGGTGAACAGGCGACGGGACACAACGCTCCCTGGGGTTGCAGCGGCTGCTGGCTGATCATGGGCGGACGGGACGGGGGCTGCGCCCGGCGTCGTCCGAGAAACAGTTTATCGGTCGCGCTCGGCCGCGGGCCCACCTGTCTCGCCTCTCGGGAGCGCTGTGACCTGCGGCACGGGCATTCTGCCCAATCCCCTGCGGCCTTGGCCAGGGGCGCCACGCCCCAATGTGCGGGGTTTCCGCATGCCGTGCGACGAATGCGACATTCAGCTCAGCCGTCCGGCCACCAGATCCCACACGGTTTCGGCCAGGGCCTCCTTGGGGCCGTACGGCACGGGTGTCTCGCTGCCGTCGGCGCCCAGCACAACGGCCTCGTTCTCCTCGGAGCCGAATGTCTTGCGCTCCCCCACCTCGTTCACCACCAGCAGGTCGCAGCCCTTGCGGGCGAGCTTGGCACGGCCATTGGCCAGCACATCGTCCGTCTCGGCGGCGAAGCCGACGACCACCTGGCCCGGGCGGGCCCGGTCGGCGGAGATCTCCGCGAGGATGTCCGGATTCCGCACCAGCACGATCGGCTCCGGGTCCTGCCCGTCCTTTTTCTTGATCTTCCCGGCGGCATAGGCGGCCGGGCGGAAGTCCGCGACCGCGGCGGCCATGACCACCGCGTCGGCGTCGGCGGCCGCCTTCAGCACCGCCTCCCGCAGCTGCACGGCCGTACCGACCTGGACGACGTCCACGCCCGCCGGGTCCGGCATCCCGGTGTTCGCGGCGATCAGGGTGACCCGGGCGCCCCGCGCCGCGGCGGTGCGGGCGAGGGCGTAGCCCTGCTTGCCGGAGGAGCGGTTGCCGAGGAAGCGGACCGGGTCGAGGGGCTCGCGGGTGCCGCCGGCGCTGACGACGACATGCCGCCCGGTGAGGTCGGGCTCGGTGACGCCCCTGGCCAGTACCCGGCGGCAGACCTCGAAGATCTCCGCGGGATCGGGCAGCCGGCCCTTGCCGGTGTCGACGCCGGTGAGACGGCCGACGGCGGGTTCGATGACGACGGCGCCGCGGCGGCGCAGCGTCGCCACGTTCTCCTGGGTGGCCGGGTGCTCCCACATCTCGGTGTGCATCGCCGGGGCGAAGACGACCGGACAGCGGGCCGTGAGCAGGGTGTTGGTGAGCAGGTCGTCGGCGAGGCCGTGCGCGGCCTTGGCGAGCATGTCCGCGGTGGCCGGGGCGACCACGACCAGGTCGGCGTGCTGGCCGATGCGGACGTGCGGCACCTCGTGGACGGAGTCCCACACCTCGGTCGAGACGGGGTTGCCGGACAGGGCCGACCAGGTGGCGGCGCCGACGAAGTGCAGCGCGGAGTCGGTGGGCACGACCCGGACGTCGTGACCCGATTCCGTCAGCCTTCGCAGCAGCTCACAGGCCTTGTACGCGGCGATGCCACCGCTGACCCCCAGAACGACCCTCGGCTTGTCCACGGTCTCTCCCCGGCTCGGCAACGCTTGCACTACGTACACCCCATGACACACCACAGGCCCGGCAGTCGTGCTGCCGGGCCTGTGGAAAAGACTGCTTCAAGCAGGAAATACTACTGCGCCGGGCCTTCGACGGCCTCGGACGTCAGCAGCCCCGCGTTGATCTCGCGCAGTGCGATCGAGAGCGGCTTCTCGTGGACGTGCGTGTCGACGAGCGGACCGACGTACTCAAGGAGGCCCTCGCCGAGCTGCGAGTAGTACGCGTTGATCTGGCGGGCACGCTTGGCCGCGTAGATCACGAGGCTGTACTTCGAGTCCGTGGCCTCGAGGAGCTCGTCGATCGGCGGGTTGATGATGCCCTCGGGCGCGGAGATGGAAGAGGACACGCTCTACCTTCCGATGGATGGGAAAGATTCAGTCAGGTGATCAGAGACGATCACACAACGTCCATCAAGGCTAGCAGCTCGCGCGCCACGTCCTCGACGGAGGTGTTGACCAAGGTCTCGTCGAACTCCGGCTCGGCGGCCAGCTCGACCTTCGCCGCCTGAAGGCGACGCTCGATCACCTCGGGCGGCTCGGTGCCCCGCCCGGTGAGTCTGCGCACCAGCTCCTCCCAGGAGGGAGGGGCCAGGAACACCAGGTGGGACTCGGCCATGGACTCGCGGACCTGCCGGGCGCCCTGGAGGTCGATCTCCAGCAGCACCGGCTCGCCCGCCTCCAGCCGCTCGAGCACGGCCGCGCGCGGCGTGCCGTAGCGGTTGCCGGCGAACTCGGCCCACTCCAGCAGCTCGCCGTTGGCGATCAGCTTGTCCATCTCCTCGTCGGTGACGAAGAAGTAGTGGACTCCGTGCCGCTCGCCGGGGCGGGGCTTGCGGGTCGTCGCCGACACCGAGAGCCAGACCTCGGGGTGTTCCTTGCGCATATGGGCGACGACCGTGCTCTTGCCGACCCCAGAGGGGCCGGAGAGCACGGTCAGCCGCGGACGTTCACTCATGCAGCGATTATTCCAGCAATCCCGGGGTGCCCGGGACTCCCTTCCCGGCAGTGTCCGGGTTCAGGAGCCGGTGCTGCCGAACTCACGCTCCAGGGACGCGATCTGGTTGGAGCCGAGGCCACGCACCCGGCGGCTCTCGGAGATGCCGAGCCGCTCCATGATCTGCTTGGCGCGGACCTTGCCCACGCCCGGCAGGGACTCCAGGAGAGCGGAGACCTTCATCTTGCCGATGACGTCGTTCTCCTGGCCCTGCTTGATGACCTCGTGAAGGGAGGCGCCGGAGTGCTTGAGTCGATTCTTGACCTCGGCCCGCTCCCGGCGAGCCGCGGCGGCCTTTTCGAGCGCGGCTGCGCGCTGTTCAGGGGTAAGGGGCGGAAGAGCCACGCCTACGTCACCTCGGATGTTGACTGTCGGATACGGACCGGTGAGGAACCTAGTCGCCCCACACCTGGGGAGCCACGAGCAACACGCTTGCCCGTTCTCTGCTCGGAGACTAGCGGGCAAGTCCGCCAGAGTCAGCGAGAACAGCGGAAAAGTCCTGGTCAGCCTCCGCCAGGACGGACATATCAGACAAATTGCCCCGGATTTGAGAATGTATTCAGGCTCAAGTCGGCCCGGAGTCGCCGATCGAAGGACTCGAACAAGCGTCTAAATACCCCCGGCCGACCTGCCCTGACGACTCACCCGGCCGTCACGGCCGCCCGGATCTCCTCCGCGAACCGATCCGCGGCCGACCGCAGCGCGCCGACATCGGGACCGTGCCGCAGCACTCCCCTGCTGACGTTCGGCACCACATTGCGCACCGCCGCCCCGAACACCCGCGGAAGGTCGGCGGGAGTCGCCCCCTGGGCGCCGATGCCGGGCGCGAGGAGCGGGCCGTTGATCCGGAGGTCGTAGGTGGACAGATCGCCGAGCGTGG